>NZ_JBEXVQ010000003.1:27620-469052 GCF_040629405.1 Lentzea sp. NPDC005914
CGCCGCACACCGGCTCCTACACCCTTACGCTTATCTCTTCTTCGCCCACCCCCCCCCCCCCGGGGGGGGCCCCCGCGCGCGGCCCCCCCCCCCACGCCGTCAGAACTGCAGGCTCCACGCGTCGATGTAGCCGGTGTCCACGCTGGCGACGTCCTGCACCTTGAGTTTCCAGGTGCCTTCCGCCGTCCTCGCCGACGCGTCGACCGTGTAGGTGGTGATCACGTTGTCCGCCGAGTCGTTGCTCGATGCCTTGAGACGGAACGAGGTGCCGTCCGGCGCGACCAGGTCGACGACGAGGTCACCGCGGTAGCTGTGCTTGATGTCCACGTTGACCTTCAGCGCCGACGGGGCCTTGCCCGCGACACCGGAGACCGTGACCGGGGAGGTGACCGCCGCACCGTTGTCCGGGATGGCGACGTCCGCGGTGTTCTCGAACTTCCCGCCCGCCGGCGGCGGTTCGGCGCTGCCGAGGTTGGGCTTGACCACGACCAGGCCCTGCTCGATGCCGTTGACCAGGACGATGCCGCTGGCGAAGTACGGGTAGTTGCTCCACGACCCGTTGAACTTCGCTTCGTCGGCTGCCGGGTAGATGTCGAAGTACCCGGCTTCCGTCAGCTGTGCGGAGGCGACGCCGCTGACGTCCAGGATGCGCAGACCGGCCTGGTAGTTGGACTGGTACGAGTACTTGCCCTTGATGTACTGGTTGTGGTCGATCGCCGTCGCGGGCGAGTTGTAGACGCCCGTGTGGACCGGGTTGGCGAGGCTCGCCAGGTCCCAGATGTAGGTCTTGGTGTGCTTGTCGGTGCCGCGTGACTCGTCGAGCTCGTCGTCGAGCAGGAAGTACCGCTGGTCCTCGGTCAGCCAGCCCTGGTGCGAGTACTGCGCGCCGGAGTAGCCCTTGCGCGCGATCTGGACCGGGTTGGCCTTGTCGGTCACGTCGACGATCGTCAGCGTGTCCTCGTTGGAGTTGAAGCAGATCTCCTTGCCGCGGTAGGCGGCGTCCGGTCCGCGGTAGATCACGCACTGGTTGTCGTGCGTGTAGCCGTCCTGCGAGACGCAGCCCGCGTTCTTGGGCGACTTGGGCGTGCGGATGTCGACCATGTGCGGGCCACCGCTGCACGTGTTGGAGCCGATCGCGTACGCGAACCCGGTCTCCTCGTTGATCGCGATGTTGTGCGCCGGGCCGAACTCCTTGTACAGCGCGTCCGCGGTGAACGTCTGCGGGGTGGTGATGGTCCGCAGGCGGGTCAGGTCGAAGACCTGCATGCCGTGGCCGGTGATGGCGTCCGCGACGATGAACGCGTGGTCCTTGTAGACCTTCATGTCACGCCACGAACTGCTGCCGCCGTTGGACGGCAGGTTGCCCAGGTACTTCGGCGCAGTGGGGGCGCTGACGTCGACGAACGCGGTGCCGTTGGTGCGGCCGACGATCGCGTACTCCTTGCCGGAGGACGGGTCGGTCCAGCCCCAGATGTCGTTGCCGTTGCCACCGCCCATCGCCGACAGCGGCAGGACGCTGAGCAGGTCCACGTTCTTGCAGGGATAGATGTCGGCCTTGCCGTTCACGCACGGCACACCGGCCGCGGCGTTCGTCACCGCGTGCCGCTCGGCCGGCTGGTAGTCGGCCATGAACGCTCTGGCCGCCGCCTGTCCTTCGGGGGTGTCGGGGTCGTGCGCGGACGCGCCCGACATCGTGAGGGCGACCGCCGATGCGGTGAGCACGGCGAGCACCCCCAAGCGCAGGGGTTTCATGAAGTTGGGCTCCTCACGGAAATCCCGGCCGCCGAGGCGGACGGGAGCAGGGTTTCCGATCTTCTGCTGAAGGTAGGAGGAGAGGACGGTTCGTGTGAACCTTCGTTCGTCGGGACTCGGCGTACCAGACGGTTCGTCACGCCTCACGGACGACGCGTTCGACGTGCCCGAGCACCCAGCGTGCGTTACTGACGACTTCGCAGCCTGGCGGCACACAGGGTGAGATAGCGCTGTTCGGGCAGGCTGGCGGTCATTCTCGCCGCGCGCGAGTACGACTCTCCGGCCGCGACGAGGTCTCCTGCTCGTTCGAGCAGGTGCGCCCGGACCGCTTCGAGCCGGTGGCTGTGCGCCATCCGGTCGTCCTCGTCGAGAGTGCCCAGCACGGCGAGCCCGGACCGCGGGCCGTGCACCTCGGCGAAGGCGACCGCGCGGCTGAGGGTCACCACGGGGCCTGGCGCGATCTGGGCGAGCACGTCGTACAGCGCCAGGATCTGCGGCCAGTCCGTGGCCTGCGCGGTGGCGGCCTCGTCGTGCACCGCGGCGATGGCCGCCTGCAGCTGGTACGGCCCCACCGGGCCGGTGCCGAGCGTCCGTTCCACCAGCGCCACGCCTTCGGCGATCATCGCGGTGTCCCAGAGGTCCCGGCGTTGCTCAGCGAGCGGCACGATCGCGCCGGCAGCATCCGCCCGTGCCGCTCGGCGTGCGTCGGTGAGCAGCATCAACGCCAACAGTCCGGCGACCTCGCACTCGCCGGGCAGCAGTCGGTGCAGCACACGGGTCAGCCGGATCGCCTCGCCGGTCAGGTCGGCGCGACCCAGCTCCGGTCCACTGCTGGCGGTGTAGCCCTCGTTGAACATCAGGTAGAGCACGTGCAGCACGACACTCAGGCGTTCCGGCCGTTCCGCTTCCGACGGCAGTGCGAACCGCGCACCGCGGACTCGTTGCTTGGCCCGGCTGATGCGCTGGGCCATCGTGGTCTCGGGCACCAGGAAGGCCGTCGCGATCTCGGCGGTGGTCAGCCCGCCCACGGCGCGCAATGTCAACGCGAGCTGCGAAGGTGGCGACAGAACCGGATGGCAGCACAGGAAGAGCAGCACGAGGGTGTCGTCCTGGTCGGCCACCACCACCGGTTCGAGCGCGCCGGCCGTCGCTTCACGGCGACGCCGGGCGCTCTCGCTGCGCCATCCGTCCACAAGGGACCGGCCCGCGGCGGTCAGCAGCCAGGACCGCGGATTCTCCGGGACGCCTTCGACCGGCCATTGTCGTACGGCATCGGCCAGGGCCTCCTGCACGGCGTCCTCACACGCGTCGAACTGGCCGTGCCTGTGCACGAGCGCGGCGAGGACCTGCGGCGCGAGTCCGCGCAGCAGGCCCTCCAGACGGTGGTTCCGAGTCACAGGTGCATGACCTGACGGACTTCCATCGGGAACTCCGTGTACTCGACCACCCGCGCCGCGACCTCGAGCGCCCGCTCCTCGGTGGCGTCGATGATCCAGTAGCCGGCCAGCGACTCCTTGATCTCCGCGAACGGTCCGTCGGTCGGCACGGTCACGCCGTTCTGGAAGCGCACGGTCTTCGCCTGGCTCGAGTCGATGAGCTTGCTGCTGACCACGAGCTCGCCGGAGTCCCGCAGCTCCTGGTCGAGCTTCATCATGTGCTCCTGCATGCCCGTTATCCAGTCGGGCGTCCGGTTCTCCAGCGTGGCGCCGAGCCCGCCGAACATCATGATCATGTACTTCACGTCGCTCCCTTCACCGGCACCCGGTCCAGGTGCTCGCCAGTAGTCGGAGCGGTCACCCGGTTCTCGACATCCAAGCCCGAAATTGCCACTCCCGCCGTCTGCGGTGGCCAGATGAGCGATCTGCTCGCCCGCACGTGCACTGCCACCGGATGCTCGGGTCGCACGCCGACGCGGACGGGGTGCGCGTCGCGGTGCGGGACCTCGGAAAAGATCGTCGATGCACGCCTCCGGCCGGACCGCCGGGCACGCGAGCCGGGCTCAGCGGTCCTGATCGGCCTGCCGCCACCAGATCCCGGTCGCCACCGCCCCTGCCACACCGGCCAGCAGGACCAGCGTGACGCCCAGCCCGCCAGGCGTGGACTGCTCAGGCCCCGCGAGGCCGCTGAACAACGCCGGCACCGACCACGGGAAGTACTGGCCGTAGCCGAGGGCCGCGACGATCTGCGCGCAGAACACAGCGGAGATCAGCACACCCACACCGGGCAGGTAGCCGCGTCCGGCGCTCGCGGCGAACGCGATCGGCGTCGTGAGCAGCGCGACCATGACCGCGATCCCTCCGATCCGGACCAGCCCGCCCAGCGCTGCTGCCGCCGACCAGCCCGGCAACCCGAGCAGCGCGCCGATCACCAAGCCGAGCAGGAGCAACTGCACCACCAACGCGAGGCACCAGCCCACGACCACGGCGAACTTGGCGGCGACGATCGTGACGCGCGCGGTGGGCAGAGCCAGGAGGTCCTTCGCGGTGTGCTGGCTGAACTCGCGGCCGAACACCCAGATCTCGACGAGCCCGAACACGACCATCCCACCCACCGCGGTGGCCTGGGCCAGGAACGACAGGTAGGTCGGCCAGTCCGCGTCGCCGCCCACCAGCGCGGCCTTGGCGCCGAGCAGGCCGAGGGACCGTGCACGGCCCTGGTCCTGCAGGATGAACATGAACAGGCCGCCGACCAGCGCGACCACGGTGAACGCGAGGGCGGTCACCCACGGCACGCGCGAGCGGCGCGCTTTGAGGAACTCCGTCGCGAGAGCGTTGATCACGGCTGCACCACCCGCAGGAACAGCGTTTCGAGGTCGTCCTGCTCGACCACGAGCCGGTACGGCGGACAACCCGCCGCGACGAGAACGGTCACCACGGCCTCGGGTTCGCCGACCGCGCGGGAATCGGTCAGCACGATGACGTCGCCTTCGGTCCGGACTGGCTGATGTCCCGCGGTGAGCAAGGCTTTCTCGGCGGACTCCCGGTCGCGGACCGACAGGCTCAGCCGCCGCTGCACGTGCTGGGCGAGGTGGTCGGCCGCGAACTCGCGGACGAGCCGGCCCCGGTCGATGATGCCCACGCGGGTGGCGAGCCGCGCGACCTCGGTGAGGATGTGGCTGGACACCAGCACCGTGACGCCGTGCTCACGGCTCAGTTCCAGCACCAGGTCCCGGATCTCCGCGACGCCGGCGGGGTCCAACCCGTTGGCCGGTTCGTCGAGGATCAGCAGTTCCGGCTTGTGCAGCAGTGCTTTCGCCAGACCGAGGCGTTGCGCGTTGCCCAACGACAAGGTGCCCGCGCGTTGCCGCGCATACGGAGTCAGGCGCAGCCGGTCGATGACGTCGTCGACGTGACGGCGGGCGCGCAGTCCGCGCAGGCGTGCGGCGACCGCGAGATTCTCCGCGACGGTGAGCTCCGGGTATGCGGCCGGCGTCTCCACCAGGTAGCCGACTCGCGACCACACGGTGTGCACGCCGGGGCGCAGCGTCGTGCCCAGCACGGTGGCCTCACCGCTGGTGGGACGGACCATGCCCAGCAGCATCCGAATCGTCGTCGTCTTGCCCGCGCCGTTGAGGCCGAGCAACGCGTAGATCTCCCCCGGCGCGATCTCCAGTGACAGATCATCCACCACGGCGATGTCGCCGTAGCGCTTCGTCAGGCGACGCGCGTCGATCGCCGGCGTTGTCACGCCTCGACCTCGACGCAGTGGAACGTCCGCTCGATCTCCGGCACAGACCGCTGTCGCCCGGACGGTGCTCCGTACCGCACGGCGAGCTCCTCCGAGCCGATGGCGGTACCTGCGACAGCGTTGCCCATGGAAGCTCCTCGAAGACGGCGTCATCCACCACGCCGACCAGGCTTCCCGGCACACCTGCAGCGGAGTTTACAACCACCGGCACCGCCGAGTGAATCCCAACTCACGCCAGCACGAAGTAGCGGAGCCACATGTACGGGGCGGCGAGCAGGATCGACAAGCCCGCGACAACGGCGCCGTAGCGGGTGAACTGCCAGAAGCTGATCGGTGTGCCGTTGCGAGCGGCCAGGCCGAGCACGACCACGTTCGCGCTCGCGCCCACCGCGGTGGCGTTGCCGCCGAGATCCGCTCCCAGCGCGAGCGACCACCACATCGACTCCGCCTGCGGCGTGTGGCCCTGCGCTGCCACGAGTTCACCGACGATCGGTGACATCGTTGCGACATAAGGAATGTTGTCCACGACAGCGGACAACAACCCGGAGATGACCAGCAGGCCCATCACCGCCACCAGCGGCTCGCCATCGACCGCGTCCGCTAGGGACTTGGACACCTCGTCGATCACGCCGGTCTTCACCAGGGCGCCGACCATGACGAACAGCCCCATGAAGAAGACCAGTGTCTCCCACTCGACATCGGCGATGGCCTCCTCGGTGGTGACCTTGGAGATCAGCACCAGCAGGCCCGCGCCGAGCAACGCGACCACGGACGGTTCGACGTGCAGCGTGCTGTGCAACACGAAACCGGCGAGAACCAGCGCCAGGACGATCAGGCTTTGCGCGAGCAGCGTCCTGTCGCGGATGGCTTCGCGTTCCGACAGGGCCATCACCTCGGCGACACGGTCCTCGTCGTAGTGGAACGTGTCGCGGAACATCCACCGGCAGACCACCACGAACACGATCATCAGCACCACGATGAATGGGGCGAGGTGGACGAGGAAGTCGTTGAAGGACAGTCCGGCGCGGCTGGCGATGATGATGTTCGGCGGGTCACCGATCAGCGTCGCGGTACCGCCGATGTTCGCGGCGAGCACCTCGGCGATCAGGAACGGGATGGGGTTGAGCCCGAGACGGTCGCACACGAGGAAGGTCACCGGCGCGATCAGCAGCACCGTGGTCACGTTGTCCAACGCGGCCGACGCGACGGCGGTGATGACCACGAACATCGCGAGCACGGTGAACGGTCTGCCCTTGGCGCGTTTGGCGGCGGCGATGGCCAGATACTCGAAGAGGCCGGTCTGTTTGATCACTCCGACGATGATCATCATGCCGAGCAGCAGGAACACGACGTTCCAGTCGACACCGGCGTCGAGCGAGTGGAACGCGGTCTGACCGTTGGTCAGGCCCAGTGCGAGCATGAGCGCCGCGCCACCGAGAGCAGCGGCCACGCGATGCACTCGTTCGGTGGCGATCAGGACGTACGCGCCCACGAAGACGACAACGGACAGGATCTGGCTCGTGCTCACGGCGCCTTCCCGGTCGCGGACAGGATGACCTGCAACAGGTGGGACGTGGTCACCACGCCGTGGATGGTGTCGTTGTCGCTGACGAGCAGGAGCGGACTGTGCAGCCGCGCCATCATCGCGGCGCATTCGATCACCGTGGCGTCACCGGACACCTTGGGCAACTCGTAGCGCTTTTCCTTGGGCGGCAACAGCTCCTTGACCGTGCGTCCTTCGAGCTTGCTGATGCACGCCTGCGCACCGCCCTTCTCGTCGTACACGCGGGCGAGCGACGGATCCTCCTGCACGTAGCCCGGGACGATGAAGCGCAACACCTGCGAACCCGGCAACACGGTCACCGGCCGCCCCTCGGCATCGACCACGACGACGCCAGGCCGGCGCTGCTCGGCGATCAGCTGGGCCGCCGTCAACGCGTCGTCCGTCAGCTGGACCAGTGGGTAATCCTCGGCGAGGTCACGTGCTCGCATGACGTACTCCTTCACAGTGCGCTGGCGCGGCCGCGGTCACAGGCGGCGTTACCATGACATTGCCGTCGAACGTGATCCGCAACGGGCAGGAGCACCGCCCATGTCCGGTCTCGCAGTGGCGTTGCTGCTCATCGGGAGCTTCCTCGCGGCGGCACTGACCGTGCGCGCGATCCAACGGCGCTGACGGGTGCCGACCCTCGACTCGGTGTGCGACGCCATGCGATCTCCTGGTCGTCCTGGTCTCGAAAGACAGCTCCGCCACATCGCCGACCAGGCTTCCCGGCACACCGTGCGAAAGACTAACCCGTGATCGCCCGCAGCGCCGCCAAGGCCACCACACCGGGTCGGAGCGGCCGCGCGAACTCACCCGGCCGCCCCTCGTCCCAGGCGTTCAGCGCTGGGAGACGTACTGCTCGGTGACGGCCGCGACCGGACGAGAACCCCGGGGACAACGTCCTCAGGCGGGACCGCGCACACCCGCCGCGTAGGCGTCCCGGCAACCCGCTCGCAGCAGTTTGCCGCTGGAGCTGCGCGGCAACGTACCCGGCGCGAGCACCGCGACCTCGTCGACCCGCACTCCGTGTCCGCTGTGGACGGTGCGGCGCACCGCGGTCATGATCTCGTTCGCGTCGACCTCGCCGACGACTTCCGCCAGCACGACGACCTGTTCCCGTTGACCGTCTTCGACACCGAGCACGCAACACGCGAGCACGGCCGGATGCGCGGTCTCCGCGGTCGCCTCGAGGTCGTGCGGATGATGGTTGGCGCCCGCGACGATGATCACTTCTTTGGCCCTTCCGGTGACGAACAGCTCGCCGTCCCAGCGGAAGCCCGTGTCACCGGTGCGCAGGAACGTGCCGCGCCTGCCGGGCAGTTCGGCGTGGAAGACCTCGTCTGGACGGTTCCAGTATCCGGTGCCCACGCTCGGGCCCTGCACGAAGATCTCCCCCACCTCGCTCTCCGCGCACTCCCGCAGAGTGCCGGGGTCGGCGATCACGAGCGTGACCGTCGGTGGGACAGGACCGCAGCTGACGAGCCGCCTGCCACCGGGAGGGTCGACAGGCCGGGCGCGCCCCCTGGTCAGGGCATCGCCGTCGCAGCGCAGGATCACCGGCCCCTCCCCCACCTGGGCGCTGGTGACCATGACGGTCGACTCCGCGAGGCCGTAGCCCGGTACGAGCGTGCCCCTGCGCAGGCCCACCGGGGCGAACACCTCGAGAAAACGCTCGAGCGTCCTGGCCCTGACCGGCTCACCACCGATCAGGGCCATCTCCCAGCCGCTCAGGTCGAGCCGTGCCAGCTGGGCCTCGGGTATGCGTCGCACGCACAGGTCGAGCGCGAAGTTCGGCGCGCAGCTGTCGGCCCTGCCCAGCTGCGAGATGAGCCGCAGCCAGCTGACGGGGCTGCGGACGAAGATCCCGGCCGGGAACAGCACCGCCGGCCGCCCCGCGTACAGCGGGTCGAGCACACCGCCGATCAGACCCATGTTGTAGTGCGAGGGCAGCCACGAGACGCTCGGCGGGCGGAGCAGCCCCTCCTCGTCGGACGGGCGGTACAGGTTGTCGTGGATCAGCGCGAGGTTGTGCAGGACGTTGCCGTGGGTCAGGGTCACGCCTTTGGGCTCACCGGTCGATCCGGAGGAGTACTGCAGGTAGGCCGGCGTGTTGATGCCGATGCCGGGCGGCGTCCACCGGTCGGCGAGCGCCGGGTCGGTCTCGTCGACCGCGACGCGCACCAGGCCGGCGAGTGCCGGGGACTCCTCGACCATCGCGAGGCACTTGGCGAAGGTGAGGCCGGTGGACAGCAGCAGTTCGGGAGTGCAGCTCGCGGCGATCGAGGAGATCCGGCTCACCTTCAGGCTCGTCCTGGTGCCGTCGAGCGGCGCGACCGGCACGGCGATCAGCCCGGCGTAGAGGCAGCCGAGGAACGCGACGTGGAAGTCCAGGCCGGGCTCGAAGCACAGCAGCGCTCGGGTGCCGCGGGGCGCGAGCTCACCGAGCCTGGTGGCCAGCGCCCGCGCCCGGCGGTCCAGGTCGTCCAGCGTCAGCGCGTCCCACTCGGTCCGGCCGTCGGCGTAGAAGGAGTACGTGCGCATGTCGGGCTCGGCCGCACTGCGGGCCCGGCACAGGTCGACCAGCGTGGTGAACTTCCGCCGGCCACCCGCGACACCCTTCGGCAGCCGAACTCCGTCGCGGAGCTGCATCACTTGCCTCCCAACATGAGCGAACGACAGGCCGCACGGCGCAGCTTTCCGCTCGTGGTGAGCGGCAGCGCGCCCGGTGACAGCAGTGCCACCCGGCTGAGCACCACTCCGTTCACCGCGTGCACCGCCGTGGAGACGGCGTACCTGATCTCGTCCTGGGACGTGCCTCGGTGCCGGTGGTCCACTTCGACGAACACCACGACGTCCGAGCCGTCCATCACCGCGCACGCCGTCCGCACAGCGGCGTGGCTGTCCGTCGCGGTCTTCTCGACGTCGTACGGGTAGAGCTGGCGGCCGTCGACCTCGAGCAGGTCGGGGATCCGGCAGGTCACGAAGAGCTGGCCCTCGAAGAGGAACCCCAGATTCCCGGTGCGCAGGAACCGGCGGCCATCCACCAGCGCGCCGAAGGTGCGTTCGGTACCGGCCGGGTCGTTCCAGTACCCCGCCCCGATGCTCGGACCGGACACGAGGATCTCGCCGACCTCGCCGGTCCCGAGGGGCGCGCAGGTCTCCGGGTCGGCGATGACCACTTCGAGCGAGGGATCCGGCTCGCCACAACCCACCAAGCTGCGCGCACCAGCGCCACTGGTCGCCCGTTCGACCCTGCCGCGCTCCAGCGCGACCGAGTCGAACGGGCGCACCACCGGCTGCCCCTCGAGCGGACCGCCGCTGATCAGCACGGTCGACTCGGCCATGCCGTAGCTGGGGAAGAACGTCTCGCGGCGGAACCCGCACCGGGCGAAGCGCGCGGCGAACCGGTCGATCGTCGACGCGTACAGCGGCTCGTCGCTGATCGCGGCGATCCGCCAGCGACTCAGGTCGAGTTCGTCCCGCTGGTCGTCGGTGACCCGGCCCAGGCACAGTTCGTACCCCAGGCTCGGCGCGGCCGCGATCTCCGCTCCGTAGCGGGAGATCGCCCGCAGCCAGTTCGCGGGCACCCGTGCGAAGGACTGCGCCGACATCAGCACGGACAGCTGGCCGAGGAAGAGCGGTTGCAGGACGCCGCCGACGAGACCCATGTCGTGGAACACCGGGAGCCACGACACCGTCGGCGCGATGCGCCCGTAGTCCTCGTCCGGCCGGGAGCCGCCCCGGACGATGAGCTCGAGGTTGTGCAGCACGCCCGCGTGGGTGAGCACGACGCCCTTGGGCCTGCCCGTCGTGCCGGAGGTGTACTGCAGGTAGGCGATCTCGTGCTGTTCGTCCGTGACGCACCACTCGGATCCACCCTCGGTCACGGTGTCGGTGGCGAGCGGAGTGACGGGCTGGTGACCGAGGACCGCCTGCAGTCCGGCCAACGTGTCCTTTGTGGACAGAAGTAGCTCAGGTCCGCAGTCGTCGGCGATGGCCGTCAACCGAGTGTGCCGCGCGTCCCCCGACGCCCTGCGCACCGGCGGTGCCGGCACCGCGATGATGCCGCAGTACAGGCACCCCAGGAAGGCCGCCACGAACTCCAGCCCGGGCGGATGACACAGCAGTGCGCGAGATCCCGGCCGCGCGAGCGACCGCAGTCGCGCGGCGATCGCGCGCGCCCGGAGATCCAGTTCCGCGTAGGTGAGCGTGGCCGACTCCACGACGCCGCTCTCCAGGAACACGAACGCGCGTTCCTCGCCTCTGAGTGCCACCTGCCTGCGACACAGTTCCGCCAGGTTCGCCACGCCGGCCGCCGTTTCCGCTGACACCGCGCATCAACTCCCGTCTCCGGAGATTTCCCTTGCGGTGCGGACGTTACGGAGCGTCGGCGGTGTTGTGATCAGTCGCGAGACGGAGGCCGGAATCAGTCCCGCGACCGCTGCCGCCGGGGCAGTCGCGGTGTTCTGCTCGACGCATGCCTCATGAACACACGTTCCTCGACTTCGCCCTGTCCCATGCTTCGTTGCCTCCGCTGCCGCGGGAAGAGGAGGAAGTCGTGATCACCGGCCTCGGCATGACGACCCCTCAGGGCGGTGACGTCGTGTCCACTTGGGACGCATTACTCGCGGGTACCTCCGGCGTGCGCGTGCTCGACGCTCCGTGGGCTGCCGACCTGCCGGTGCGGCTCGGCGCTCCGGTGCTCGAGGATCCCGGGTCGTTGCTCGACCGCGTGGCGCGCCGCCGGATGGACCGCTGTCAGCAGCTCGCCGTCGTCGCGGCGCGGCAGGCGTGGGCGGACGCGGGAGCGCCGGAGGTGGAGGCCGAACGACTGGCGGTGGTGTTCGGCACCGGGCTGGGTGGTGGTGGCACGCTGGTCGAGCAGTACGACCGGTGTCAGGAGCTCGGGCCCAGCCGCGTCTCGCCGTTCACCGTCACGATGCTGATGCCGAACGGCCCGGCTGCCGCCGTGAGCATGGATCTCGGTGCGCGAGGTGGTGCGCACGCCCCTACGAGCGCGTGCGCCTCCGGTGCGGAGGCCATCGCGCTCGGCGCCGCGCTGCTGCGCCGCGGGCTCGCGGACGTCGTCGTCGCCGGTGGCACCGAAGCGTGCCTCGGCAGACTGTCGATCGCGGCGTTCGCCAGGATGGGAGCGTTGTCCCGCAGGCACGACGACCCCGGGGCCGCGTCGCGTCCGTTCGACGCGAGTCGCGACGGGTTCGTCATGGCCGAGGGCGCGGGCGCGCTCGTGCTGGAGCGGGCCTCGTTCGCCCGCGCACGGGCCGCCCGCGTCGCCGCCCGGCTCGCCGGCGTGGGCATGACTTCCGACGCCCACGACATGACCGCGCCCTCACCAGACGGCCAGATCCGCGCCATCCGGCAGGCGTTGCGGTCGGCTGCGCTGAGCCCGTACGACGTCACGCACGTCAACGCGCACGCACCGGGCACCCAGGTCGGCGACCGCGTCGAGGCCGCCGCCGTCCTGGAGGCCCTGGGCCCGCACGCGCTGGTCACCGCGACCAAGTCCGTGACCGGTCACCTCATCGGCGGGGCGGGTGCGGTCGAGGCGATCTTCACCGTGCTGGCCGTGCGCGACGGTGTCATCCCGCCGACGCGCAACCTCGACGACCAGGACTCCGACGTGAAGCTGGAGATCGTCGCGGACCGGCCGCGGCATGCGCGGGTCGGCGCGGCGATCTCCAACTCGTTCGGCTTCGGCGGGCACAACGTCGTGCTCGCGTTCACCCGGTCCGGGTGAGCAGTCCCAGCCGCTGGGCGAGCAGTGCCGCGTGCATCCGGTTGGGCTGGCCGAGTTTCGCGAGGATGTGCGAGACGTGGGACTTCACCGTGGCGCAGGTCAAATAGAGCTCCCTGGCGATCTCGTCGTTGCTGCGGCCACGGGCCATCCTGACCAGAACCTGACGTTCGCGATCGCTGAGCAGCCTCAGCCCGCGGTCCGCCTCCTCGGGCGGAGGCAGGATCTCGAACCGGTCCAGCAGGCGTCCCGCCACCTCGGCGCCGAGGTGGGCGTGACCCCGTGCCACGGCACGCACCGCGGCCACGAGTTCCTCGCGGCTCGCGCGCTTCAGTAGGAGCCCTCTCGCGCCGTCGGTGAGCACCCGGTGGAGCTGCTCGTCCGTGCACTCGCCGACCAGCGCGATGACGCCACCCGTGACACACGTCCTCAAGCGCGCCAGGTCGGCGACGTCCGCGGTGAGCACCACCGAGGGCTGATGTCGTCGTGCGAGGAGCAGGCCATCGGCAGCACGACCGGCCTCACCCACCACGACGACGTCCGCCGCTTCCTCGAGGGTGTGGCGAAACCCCTTGCGCACCAGGACTTCATCGTCGATCAACAACACGGAGACAGGCATCAGTGCCCCATCCCCAGCCCGCCGTCGACCGGGATCACGGCGCCCGTCACGTACCGCGCCGAGTCGCCGGCCAGCCACACGACCGCGGCCGCGACCTCCGAGGGTTCGGCGAAGCGCCGCAACGGAATCGACTCCCGGTACTGCTTGCCGTACTGCTCGGGCAGCGCGGCGGTCATGTCGGTGTCGACGTACCCCGGCGCGACGACGTTCGAGGTCACACCGCGGCTGCCCAGTTCGCGGGCGAGCGAGCGGGCGAGCCCGATCAGCCCCGCCTTGCTCGCGGCGTAGTTCGTCAGACCGGCGCTGCCGTACATCGCGACCACCGAGGAGATGAAGATCATCCGGCCGTTCCGGGCACGGGCCATCGGCGTGGCCGCCCGCTGGGCACAACGCCACGCCCCGGTCAGGTTCGTGTCCAGCACCGAGGTGAACCTCTCCTCGGTCATGCGGGTGATGAGAGTGCTGTCGGTGATCCCGGCGTTGGCCACGAGCACGTCCACCGGTCCCAGTTCGGACTCGACCGCGGTGAACGCCGCGTCCACCTGCTCGCTGTCGGTCACGTCGCACTTCACCGCGAACGCCCCCGCCGGGCAGTCACCGCCGCGGTGCGTCACGGCCACCTTCGCACTGTCGGACAGGAACGCCTCGGCGATCGACCGGCCGATCCCCCGGTTACCTCCGGTCACCAGCACCGTGCGCGTCATGACGTGCTCCTTTCGGTTCATCGGCGTCCGGGTGATGCCACAGGTCGATGTCCCGGCCGCCCCTATCGTGGGGTCGGATTCGGGCACCGTCGCCCTCAACCTGGTTCGAGGTTAGGGAGATCGACGGTGTCGCCTGATGGCCGTCACGGCCGACGTGTTGACCTTTCCGGCCATGCGTCCGGGTTCCGCCGGGGCACGGCCGGAGTGCGGGCGATGGTCGAGGTCGGTGCCGAACACGGCGTGGGTGTGCAGGAGTGTCTGCACAGCACCGGGATCTCCCCCGAGATGCTGCACGGTGGCGCGGTGGTGAGTGACGCGCAGGAACTCGCGGTGGCCGCCAACCTCTTCACCGCGACCGGCCACGCGGCCGGGGTCGGGTTCGCGGTCGGCGAGCGGATCTCGTTGCGCGCCTACGGAATCTGGGGCTTCGCGTTGCTGACCTGCCCGACGGTGCTGGGGGCGGTCGAGTTCGGCCTGCACTACCTGCCTCTCACCTGTGCGGTGACCGGCTTGAGCCTGCGGGTGTGCGAGGACGAGGCTCACCTGATCGTGGACGACCGCGGCTCCCCGGCGGCGCTGAGACCGTTCCTCGCCGAGCGGGAGATCGCGGTCACGGCAGGCATTCTGCGCACCATCCTCGGTGAGTCACCGCCCTCGCTGCGCGTGGAACTACGCCGTTCCCGGCCGTCGGCCGACTACGAGAAGGCGATCGGTGCACCAGTGCGGTTCGACACCCCGCACGACGCGATCGTCACGAGCAGCGCGGTGCTGGATCTCCCGCTGCCCCAAGCAGATCCGCTCACCCTGACGGCGTGCGAGCGCACGTGCCTTTTCCTGCTGCGCGAACGGTGCGCCCCGTGCGTCGCGCAGACCGTGCGGGCGGTCATCGCCGAAGGTGTGACCGATGCCGGCCTCATCGCCGCGCGTCTGCACCTGTCGGCCCGCACGTTGCGCCGGCATCTCGCCGCAGAGGGCACCTCGTTGCGCCACCTCGTGGACGAGGCCAGGCGCGTCAAGGCCATCGAACTCATCACGCTGCACCACCTCGGCGTCGAGCAGGTCGCACTGCGGCTCGGCTACACCGACGCCGCGACGTTCATCCGCGCGTTCCGCCGATGGACCGGTACCACTCCCGGTGCGTACACCCGCCGCTGATCTCGCGGGTGAGACTCCAGGTGGGCGGGACGCTGATCGACCCGCGCCATGATCGTCTCCCAGGACAGCTGACCTGACGTTGCGGCGCTTCCTCTTGTGAGCGCTAACAACGTAGTGCCACACTGCGGTGTCCCAGGGTGGGCACCGCCAATTCGATCATGTTCGACCGATCGAGGCCCTTCGAGATTGGGAGCGCTCCCAGCTGTCCCTGGGCAATGACATCGAGCCGCCGCCGCAGCCGCAGCACTGCCCAGGAAAGGGATCCGATGTCGAGCAAGTCGCCTCACCTCGTAGCCGGACGCTCGCGCACGACTCTCGCGGTACTCATAGCCTTCATCGCCGGTCTCGTCGGGTTCGTGGCGCCGGCGAGTCGGGCGCAAGCCGCACCGAACACCTTCACCCTCGGTGCCGTGCGCACCGACACCAGCGGCCGCTCCCTGCAGTTGCACGGACTGGGGATCGTCAAAGTCGATGCCACCTGGTTCGGCTTCGGCGAGGGCAAGATCGGTCAGAACAGTTCCAACACCGCGTTCCAGGAGATCCCCTGCTACTCGTCGACCGACCTGGCCAACTGGACGCGTCAGGGTGTCGCGCTGGCCAGGCAGGGCAGCGGCGATCTCGGCCCCAACCGGATCGTCGAACGTCCCAAGGTCATCTACAACGCGAGCACCCGGACGTACGTGATGTACCTCCACATCGACAGCACGAGCTACTCCGACCAGCGGGTCGGCGTGGCCACCAGCACCACCCCCTGCGGCCCTTACAGCTACCGGGGCAGCTTCCAGCCGCTGGGCAACCAGAGCCGCGACATCGGCCTGTTCCAGGACACCGACGGCAGCGCGTACCTGCTCAGCGAGAACGCCGGCCGCAGCCTGCGCATCTACCGGCTCTCGTCCGACTACCTCTCGGTCGCGAGCTCGGTGGCGGTGCTGCCCAACTACGAGTCGCCTGCCGTGATCAAGGCCAACGGCCTTTACTACCTGCTCGTGTCGCACCTGACCGGCTGGAACACCAACGACAACGTGTACGCCACCGCACCGTCGCTCGCCGGGCCGTGGTCCGCGTTCCGGAACTTCGCGGCTCCTGGCACGAACACCTACAACAGCCAGACCGCGAACATCATCACGGTCCAGGGCAGTGCCGCGACCACCTACCTCTACGCGGGTGACCGGTGGACGTTGAACAACATGGGCGATTCACCGTTGATCTGGCTGCCTCTCACCATTCGCGGCACCACGGTCAACCTGGGCCAGTACCCGAGCTGGAACCTCGACGCGCAGACCGGCACCTGGTCACCGAACTCCGGACTGCCCAGCAGCGCCGTGCACACCCTGGCCAACCGCAACAGCTCGATGCTGATGGACGCCTCGGGCGCCTCCACCGCCAACGGCGGCAAGGTCATCCAGTGGCAGGCCAACGGCGGCGCCAACCAGCAGTGGAGGGTGAGCAAGCTCGCCGACAACATCTTCACCGTCGCCAACGTCAACAGCGGCCTGTGCCTGGACGTGCCGGACCAGTCGACCGCGGGCGGTGTGCAACTGCAGCAGTGGACTTGCGACGGCCGCCCCGGCCAGCAGTGGGCGGCCGACCTGGTCGGCAGCCTGAGCGGCAACGACTACGTGCTGGTGAACATCAACAGCGGCCTGCAGATCGGCGTGGCGGGCTCGTCCACCGGCAGTGGCGCGCAGGTTCAGCAACTCCCCGGGACGAACGCCACCAGCCAGATCTGGCGAGTGTCCTGATCTCGTAGTCGTGCCCGCCTGACGCGAACGTCAGGCGGGCACGACTCAGGCGAAAGACGCATCGGCATGCGGCTCGGCAATTTCGCCTATTACCAATCGCGCAGCGCTGCGCGATTGGCCCGCATCCATCCGGACCTGTGTCCACTCCCCGGCCGGCCGAAGCCGTTGACGTATTCCCGCAATGGTAATTCACCGCACTACCGCGCTACCGATCGAATCAGCAGGATCAACTGGGTGAGCCCTGTTCGTCACCCGAACGAAAGTAGATCTTCATGCTTACGCTGAGATCATTGCGCCTGGTCAGAGCAAGTGCGGTTGCCATTGCTCTGATCGGCGCCTCCGCGGTATCGGCGAATGCTGAACCCGCGGCCGTGCGGACTGTTTCCGAAGCGATTCCGGGAAGCTATGTCGTTGTTCTGAAGGACAATGCGGTCACCACTTCGGCCGCGCTGACAAGCAGGTACGGCGGCGCGGTCACGGCGAGCTGGCAGCACGCCCTGCACGGTTTCGCCGCGCGGCTGAGCACAGGCCAGGCCGCTCGGCTCGCGAAGGACCCGGCCGTGTCCTACGTCCAGGAGGACGGCCAGGTCCACCTCACCGACTCGCAGCAGAGTCCGCCGTCGTGGGGCCTCGACCGGGTCGACCAGCGGCAGAACGCGCGGGACAGCCGGTACACGTTCGAGTCGCGTGCGGCGAACGTGCGCGCCTATGTGATCGACACCGGCATCAGGACGAGCCACTCCACGTTCGGCGGCCGGGCCACCTGGGGCACGAACACCACCGGGGACAACAACAACACCGACTGCAACGGCCACGGCACGCACGTCGCCGGCACCATCGGCGGCGCCGAGTACGGCATCGCGAAGAGCGTGAACCTGGTCGCCGTCAAGGTGCTCGGCTGCTCGGGTTCCGGATCGTTCGCGGGCGTGATCAGCGGCATCGACTGGGTGACCGCCAACGCCGCACGGCCCGCTGTCGCGAACATGAGCCTGGGCGGTGGTGCGAACGCGGCGGTCGACCAGGCCGTGCGGAACTCGATCGCGTCGGGCGTCACCTACGCCATCGCCTCCGGCAACAACAACGCGAACGCGTGCAACTACTCGCCGGCGAGGGTGACCGAGGCGTTGACCGTCAACAACGCCGACATCAACGACCGCCGCGCCTCCTCGTCCGACTTCGGCTCCTGCACCGACCTTTTCGCCCCAGGAACGAGCATCACGTCGTCCTGGAACACCAGCGACACGGCGTCGAACACGATCAGCGGCACATCGATGGCGACCCCGCACGTGGCGGGCGCGGCGGCGCTGTGGCTGGCGAACCACCCGTACGACACCCCGCCGCTCGTGGCGAACGCGTTGCTCACCAACGCGACCCCGAACGTGATCACAGACCCGGCCGGCTCGCCGAACCTGCTGCTGTACGCGCCTGTCTCCGACGGCGTGACGGACACCAAGGCGGACTACAACGCCGACGGACGCGGCGACATCGCGTTGAACGGTGTACCCGGCTGGGGCTCGATCCCGACCGCGTTCTCCGCGGGCACCGGCGCGTTCGGCGTCACCAACGCGGGTGTGCCGGACTTCGCGACCTGGTCGAGCACGCCCGGCGTGAAGTTGCTGACCGGCGACTTCAACGGCGACGGACGCACGGACATCGCACTGACCGGTCCCGCCGGCTGGGGCTCCATCCCTGTCGCGTTCTCCAACGGCAACGGCACCTACACGATCACGAACGCCGGGGTGCCCGACTTCCCGGTCTGGGCGACCACACCGGGCGTCAAGGTCGTCACCGGTGACTTCAACGCCGACGGACGCACCGACATCGCACTGGCTGGCGGTGCCGGCTGGGGCTCCGTGCCCGTCGCGTTCTCAGGCGGCAACGGCACGTTCAGCGTCACCAACGCGGGTGTCGGGGACTTCGCGACCTGGGCGAACACGCCGAACGTGAAGCTGGTGACCGGCGACGTGAACGGTGACGGCCGTACCGACATCGCATTGACCGGCGTGCCCGGCTGGGGTTCCATCCCCGTCGCGTTCGCCAACGGAGACGGCTCGTTCGGCATCACCAACAACGGTGTCGGGAGCTTCCCCGGATGGTCGGCGACACCGAACGTCAAGGTGCTCACCGGCGACTTCAACGGCGACCGGCGGATGGACTTCGCGTTGACCGGTGTCGCCGGCTGGGGCTCGATCCCGGTGGCGTTCTCCAACGGCAACGGCACGTTCAACGTCACCAACGCGGGTGCCGCGGACTTCCCGACGTGGGCGACGACCGCGGGCGTCCGGATCGTGGCCAAGGACTTCAACGGCGACGGCCGCACGGACATCGTGCTGACCGGTGGCCTGGGATGGGGTTCGATCCCTGTCGCGTTCTCAGGCGGTGATGGTTCGTTCAGCGTCACCAACGCGGGTGTCGCGGACTTCCCGACCTGGGCGAGCTCGGCGGGTGTCGAACTCGTGGCGCGTGACTTCAACGGCGACGGCAGGACGGACCTGGCGTTGACCGGTGTAGCCGGCTGGGGCTCGATCCCGGTGGCGTTCTCAGGTGGCAACGGCACGTTCGGCGTCACCAACGCCGGCGTGACGGACTTCCCGATCTGGGCTGCGACCCCGGCGGCGTCGATCCTCTGACCAAGGAGGCGACGAGCCCAGGCCACGCTCTGGGCTCGTCGCGATCCGCTCAGGCCGCGTGGTGCTCCGCCGGGTCGTTCGCCAGGAGGAACTCGCGCAGTCCCACCAGGTCGTCGGTGTTGATCTGGTCGACGTCGGCGGCGATCAGCTCGCGCCACACCGCCTCCCGCGGTGCTCTGGCCACGTCCGGCGTGGCCCAGAACCGCACCGGTACCCGGCGGCATGCGCCTGCGAGACAATCCGGCGCAGCTTTTCCCGTTCCTGCACCGGAATCGGGCCCACTCCCTGCCACGTGAAGTTGTTCGTCCAGTTGTCGCTGACGAGCGGCATGAACGTGGCCGGTGTGCCGCTACCCAGATCGCTCAACCGCCCGTCGTATCCGGCGAGGCGGCGGCACTGGGCGAGCATGTCCTCACGCGGCCGGTTCCCGCTGATGACCACCTCGACCGCGCCGCGCCGCTCGTGACCGTAGGTCCACTGGGTGAGCATGGGACGGAACTCGCGCAGCGCCTCGTCCACCGCACGGTAGGTGGAGGGCCCGTCGCTCTTCACGTCGACGAGCAGCTGCAGGGAACCGCGCCAGTGCGGGTAAACACTGCCCCTGTTGGCACGCACCCGCTCGGCGAGCGGCTGGAGGTAGAGGCTGCGCAGGGTGCGGCCCGGTCGCGTGCCGACCAGGTCGTGTGCCACGCGGAGTTCGCCGTCCACCAGCCACACATCGGCCTCCACCGACCCGAACCCGTTGTCGAGGGCGTCGGCCAGCGGACGAGCGTGCTCGTAGTCGTTGTGCGCATGCGCGCGTTCAAGCGGTTGCACGGGAGCCGCTGCGGCGACTGCGGGCGACTGCGCGCCGGCGGCAACGGTTCCGAGCAGCGCCAGGAGAACGGACAGCGTCGATCGCCTCATCTGATTCCCTTTCTCTGCTCACCGGGCACGGGCGATGCTGCCACCACCGGCGTGCTTCGTGATCGACGATTGGGGGAACTGTCGTGGAAATCAGGGCGTGCGGGTCGTGGTTGCAGCTCCACGAATCCAGCTGCGCCAAGGAGGACAGCGGCAGGCCCGGTGCTTGACGAGCTACCGCCACAGCTGCAATCGGTCGTTGCGGGCCCGGACAGCCCGGCGCTCCCCGGCCTCGGCGAGCACTGCGGCTCTGGCTTTCTCTCCGGCGTCGAACGCCGCCGGAGCGAAGCGGTCGCTGGCTCTGATGTGTCGTTCCCAGTCGTCCTGCCAGAACTCCACAGTCCAGCCCGGCCACAACTCCGGTACTTGGTAAGCCTGTGGCGAGGAGTAGAGGGACCACCAGCCCAGATGCAGGCGTTCCGGGTTGAGGTGGATACCGGCATTGACGTGCAGGCTGCAGCTCCCGTGCCCAGGGGCGTTTGCCAGGCGGTCGAGCAGGGCGACGCCCTCGCGGACAGGGTGGTCGAACGCGTCAGAGGCGACGTGGCAGCGGCCGGCGCCCACCGTGATCACCACACCGCCTGGGTCGGGCCCGGCCAAGTCCTCGTCGTCGGGGGCCAGGAACGGGGCCGAAGAGAGGCCCGAATCGCGGCAGCGAACGTACTCCGGGTCCAGCCCGACGTACTCACGCAGTTCGGCCGAGCCGTCGTACAGCCAGCGGACCTCCCAGCCCGGCCACGCGGCTCGGATCAGCTCGAACACGGCCGCGCGGTGGCGGAGCTCAGTGCTACGCCCCTCCCAGGCCAAGAACAGGAGCACTTTCCGGCCGAGGTCGAGCAGCATCCCGCCCTGGGCCGTGGTGTCGTCCAACCAGCCGTCCTGGCGGAGTCCGGGAAGCATGGCGAGAACCGGCGTCGGCCCGTCCACCAGGTCGAGGTCGATTCCGACCGCCCAGCCGGTCCGGTACAGCTCATGTGTGCCGTTCTCGCGGACCACGATGACGTTGGCTCTGTCTCCCATTGGGTCAGGATGACCGGGCGGGAAGCTGTCGACCATCCGTTTACGGCGGCTTCGAGGCTCCGGTGTCCAGAGAGCGAAGGCGTGCCGACAGGATGGTGTCAAAACGGGAACCCCAGGTGCGAATCCGCCTGGACGGCGGCGTCGGCACCTGGGGGTGACGAGCATCCACTCCCGCGACCCGCACGGTCCTCCTTCCTACGTGTGGTCGCCGGAGCTGACGGTGCAGCCGTGAACCGTTGCTTTTCGCAGCAGCTCAGCTGTGGTTCAGCCGTACCGCGTGAACGTCCGCTCCGTCGGCGTTCGTCGAGGGGAAGAACGCGATGGTGTTGTTGCCCGAGACCGTTTCGAGCCCCGAGTAGTCACCGAGGAACAAGCCCCTCGGATCGCCCGGTGCGAAGTACGAGATCGGTGCCCGGTAGTGGTCGAACGGGCCGTGCAGGTGCTGTTCGGGTTCCCAGCTCAGCGTCCCGTTGTGAGAGTGGCGGACCCAGATGTCGGTCGTGGCGACGCCGTCACCGGGCACGTTGTTGCGGTCGTCCCAGTAGGTCAGCGTGACCATGCCGGTGTCCGACACGTCGATCGCGTGGTTGTACGACTGCACACCGGGTCCGCCGGTGGCGACCACGGTCGGGCCGCTCCAGTGCCGGCCGCCGTCGGTGGAGCGGGCCAGCACGACCTTGTTCAGCGCGGTGCCGAGTCCGTCGGCCCACACCACGTAGATCGCGCCGCTGGTCATGTCGACCGCGATGTCGGGGATGTAGTCGCCCGCGCGGATCGGGAAGTTGTCGTCGGGCACGAACAGCTGCGCGAACCGGATCGGCGCGATCTTCGCGGGAGCCGACCAGTGCAGGCCGGCGTCACGGGAGGTCATGACGCCCATGTAGACGCCGTTGTCGTTGAGGGTTCCACCGGTGAAGAGGTTCGCGGCGACGTCGTACAGCGTGCCGTCCGGGCCGACCGCGATCTGGTTGCCCTGCATGTAGGTGTTCGAGTTGCGCATCGGCACCGGGGTGGACCACGTCAGCCCGCCGTTGGTGGTCCGGGAGAACATCGGCTGGCCGCGGTAGGCGAACGAGTGCAGATCCGCGATCGGGCTCTGCTTGCCGTTGTTGGGGTAGTCCCCGCGGATCCAGGTCGCGTACGCGTAGCCGGCGCGGGTCGGGTCGCCGGTGATGGAGATCTTGTCGTTGAAGACGCCGCGGTCGCCGGGGTCCTCCTGGAGGATCTGCGGCGGCCGCCAGGTGCCGGTGGACCGGTCGAGGCTGGTCACCGAGACCGCGGACTGGCCGAGCGCGGCCGAGTCGATGGGCTGGCCGAGGAAGTAGGCGTTGCCCACCTTGTCGTAGGTCACCCACGGGTCGGTGACGCGGCCGAACCGGGTCGGGCCGCCCTGGCAGGCGCTCCACGGCACGTCCGGCAGCTTGGTCCACGACGCGCCGCCGTTGTGGGTGATCCACGACGTCAGGCCGCGTGCGCCGCCGTCCGGCCAGCGGTCCTGCTGGGACGCGCCGATCATCTCGGCCGGGTTGACCGGGTTGACCGCGACCTGGGGTTCGACCTCGGTGTTGTCGTAGGCGGCGGCGAAGTCCGCCGAGGCGCCGAACGGGCAGGCGGTCAGCGCCGATGGGCCGCTGACCAGCACGTCAGCACCGACGGAGAACGGCGCCGCCGAGGCTGCCGGTGCCAGGCTGAACAGAATCAGAGGGACGACCGCCGCAGCGGCGGTGAGCCGTCTGGTCGCACGCATGAGGGTACCTCCGCATGTCTGCTTTCCCCCTCATGGGTGAATCGTCCGGACGAGCCCGATCGTTGCGCTCCCGTTCACGCCGGCGGAGTCGGCGCGTCGCGCACACCGGAGTCGAAGGACACCTCGACCGGCAGCTGGCGCATTCGCTGCGCCAATCGCGGTGGTTTCCCGTGCCCCGTTCCTCGTGGTGAAGGCGCCTTGCCCTTGGTGGCTGCCGTCTCGCGCTACGTGAACGGAGTCAGGAGTTTTTAGTCGACACTGAAGCAATAATGAGATGTGTTTTCGACGGCTGGGAACCACGCACTTTTGTTGGACGCCAGGTGGTGACCTGTCACCGATCGCCGAGGTCTACGTCGGTGCGGGCTTCCACGGCCGCGGCGACGCAATGCCTTGCTGCACAAGCAGGTCACCGACGCCGACGGTCTCTGGACAGCCAGGCCGGTGTGGCAGATGTGGGAACACCGCTCACCCGGCGTCGCCGCCCACAGGCATTGGGCCGGCAATCCTCACCGCCCGCCCCCTGGTACACCCGGACGGTGTCGGCCGCGATCCGCTCCCACGAGTACCGCGCGCACGTCCGGTCGTAGCCCGCGATGCCGAACTCCTGGCGGCGGGTCCCGTCGGCGAGAAGCCCGCGCAGCAACTTGGCCAGACGTCGCGGCTGGACGGGTTGCACGTGCAGGCCCGTGACGCCGTCGACGATCGTGTCGATCAGCCCTCCGACCGCCGTCGCGACCACCGGCACACCGCATGCCATCGCCTCGAGGGACGCCAGGCCTGCCGGGTCGTACCAAGGAGTGCACACCACGGCGTCCGCGGAACGGAGCAACGAGGGCATCTCCTCACGTGGCACGCCACCTGTGAACGCGACGCGGTCCGCGACACCTACGCGCCCGGCGAGCTCGCGCAACCGGCGCACCTCCGGCTCGTAGTTGATCCGGCGCTTCTTCGGACCGCCCACGATCAGCAGCTCGGTTTCGTCCACTCGGGACAGGGCGAGGACGGCGTCGGCGAAACCCCTGTGCGGCATCAGTTCGCCCGCGGTGATGATCCGGCGCTGGCCGCCACGTTCGGCGTTCGTCCCGAACGGCGTGAACATCCGGAGGTCGACACCGGTGGGCACGACCGAGATATGTGACCTGGCGACACCCATCCGAACGAGCGTGACCACCTCCTCGGAGGACGTCGCGATGACCCGAGTCGCCTCGCGGCCGACGATGCGTTCGCCCGGAAGTCTCTTCGCCCCACAGCCGCGCTCGACCACACCGAGCCCGTGATACGTCTGAACCACCGGCATTCCGTGCTGGGCAGCGAGAATGCTCGCCAGCCCGGAGGTCCAGTGGTGTGCGTGTGCGACGTCCGGCGGGTCGTGCCGCCATTCGCGGCGGAGGTGGTCGGCGAACCTGCCCAGGTGCGGGACCAGCCCTTCCTCATCGATCCGCTGTGCGGGACCGGCGGGCACGCGCACCACTTCGTAGCCGTGGTCGGTGGATTCTCTGGTCGGCGGACGAGGATCGCTTCTGCGGGTGTAGATCGTGACGTCGTGGCCGCTGCCGGCGAGTGCCGCGGCCAGCCCTGAGACGTGCACGTGCACGCCGGGCACCTGTGCCGCCACCACCATCGCGATCCGCATCCGCTCGTGCTCCACGTCGGCCTCCTCGCTTCGACTGCGAGAAGCCATCGTGGGCAAACTGACCGTGGTGCCGCGTCAGCAGGAGAGGACGAACTCGGTGACTCCGGTTCGCCCTGTCGGTTCACACCTGTGCGCCGGCGAGGTGCGGAACGGAGGCGCGGCGTTCTTCGGGCGTCTCGGTGACTTCGCGGCGTGGTTGGTCGCTGTCCAGCGAGGCGATCGGCACGTCCCTGCGTGCTTCGAGACCGCGGAAGACGAGTCCGTGCCCGCAGACCGGGCACAGCACATCGTCCTCGGCGGGTGAGGGCACGGGTACGCCGTCGAGCCGGTAGAACGCGAACACGCCGCCGTCGGCGTCCTGGAGGTACTGCACGTCGTAGTCGGCGCTCCAGGCATGGCCGCAGTTGGCGCACTCGAAACGGTACCGCTCGACGGCGCTCTCGACGATCATCGAGGTTGCTCCACGTGTTCGAGGACGAGACGTCGTGCCGGCGGGTCTGCCGCCGGCACGACCGGGCACACCGGCTCGACGACCATCGTGCGCCCTCACGACACGGCGCTTTTCGTCCTCTCAGAACGAACCGGGTGCCGTTTTCCGGTCACGGGTGCAGCACGACCTTGGTGAAGCCGTCGACCCGCTTGTCGAACTTCTCGTACGCCATGGGCGCCTCCTCGAGCGACAGCTCGTGCGACACCACGAAGCTCGGCTTCGCACGGCCCGCGATGATGAGGTCGCGCAGCTGCGTGTTGTAGCGCTTCACGTTGCACTGTCCCGTGCCCATCCGCAAGCCCTTCTCGAACATGCGCCCGATCGACACGAGCAGCATGCCCTTCCCCGACTGCTCGTCCGGCGCGCCGGGGTCCGCGGGCACGTACAGTCCGGGCACGCCGAGCATGCCGGTCGCGCGCACCGAGTCGATCAACGCGTTCAGCACGACGGCCGGTTCCTCGCGGTCGCCGCTGTCCGAGTGCGCCTGGTATCCGACGGCGTCGACGCCCTTGTCCACGCCGTTGAGCTCGGCGCACTGGTCGACGATCTGCTCGGCCGCGTTGCGCTGGGTGAAGTCGATCGGCGTGGCACCGATCTCCCGCGCCTTCTGCAGCCGCTCGGGCACCCGGTCGACGACGAACACCTTGGACGCGCCGCGCAGCAGTGCGGAGTAGGCGGCCATCAGGCCGACCGGTCCGGCTCCGAACACGGCAACCGATTCTCCTGGCGACACCTCGGCGAGCTCGCACCCGTGGTAACCGGTGGGGAAGATGTCCGCGAGCAACACGAAGTCGAGCTCGTTGTCGTTGCCCGGCGGAAGCTTGAGGCAGTTGAAGTCCGCGTACGGCACGCGGAGTTTCTCGGCCTGCCCACCGGGATACGGGCCCATCGACACGTATCCGTAGGCGCCGCCGGCGAACCCGGGATTCACGGTGACGCAGAATCCGGTGTAGCCGCGCACGCAGTTGACGCAGAACCCGCA
Source organism: Lentzea sp. NPDC005914 (assembly GCF_040629405.1). Classification (NCBI taxonomy): domain Bacteria; kingdom Bacillati; phylum Actinomycetota; class Actinomycetes; order Pseudonocardiales; family Pseudonocardiaceae; genus Lentzea; species Lentzea sp. NPDC005914. The sequence goes on from NZ_JBEXVQ010000003.1 coordinate 53,986, forward strand.
CGCGACGTTGAACGGCATCACCACCCGGTCACCCCGGGCGATCGAGGTGACACCGTCGCCGACCTGCTCGACCACACCCATGTTCTCGTGCCCGAACACGATTCCCGGCTCGGCGGCGGTCCTGCCCTCGTACATGTGCAGGTCCGACCCGCAGATCGCGGTGGAGGTGATGCGGACGATCACGTCGTTGGGGTGCTGGAGTTGTGGATCCGGTACCTCTTCGACTGAAACCTTGTACGGCTCTTTGTAAACGACAGCCTTCATGGTCACTACCTTCGGAGGTAGATTCGATTCATGTCGCAACGTCTTGGCACGCTGCTTGTTTCTGTGCAGGGACTGTCCGGCACGACGTACCCGGCCGGCACGGAGGTGGTCGTCCGGGGCGGCGGCACTGCCGTCGACGCGTTCATCAACGGCGACTGGATCCCCCTCGCGTGGTGGGAGTTCTCCGAGGGCGCCGCTTCCGACAAGCCCTGACCTCTGTTGGATACCCGCTCTGCAGTGGGGTACTCGGGCGGTCCGAAGGTGTGGCATGACAACGAAAACCGTTGAGACGACACGATCCCAGCGCGACGAGTCCGTGTTCGTCGCTCTGCAGGAGGACGCGCAGGACGTCGCCGTGGTCGGCGTCTTCCGGTCCCTGCGCGCTGCCGCCGAATCGTTCGGGTCCACCGAAGATGCTTGAGAGGAAACGATTCCAGGCCGGTGGCTGGACAGCACCGGCCTGCGCGTCGAACGACACGCCCTGGTGTGAGCCCTATCGGCCGGACACCGCGAAAACGGGCGTGCCGTCGGCGTCCTTGCGGGCGTCGAGGACCTTGTCATCCAGGTAGGGACCCGACTCCGGCGCGACGAACACGCGTTCACCGGAGTCGGCGGTGACCACCTCGTCACCTTCCTCGGGCGCGGCGGCCCGCGTGACGTGCAGGTCGCCGTCTGCGAAGTCGAGCCGCAGCCCGGCCAACGGACCTTCTCCTTCCGTCAACTCGCGAATCACCGCCGCGGCAACTGGCGTCATCTCCAACACAGCACCCTCCGATCACTCGATCACCGGCCTGCCAGGACGACTGTCAGGTCAGCCCGCTGTTCCGCGCGCTGCACCGACACGGGAACTCGTTCTCCGACGCGAGACGACCTCAACGCCGACTGAACGTCCTGCACCCCGTCGACGTCCTGGTCCTTCATCTGCACGATCACGTCCCCGGCGCGCATCCCACCGGCCTCAGCGGGCCCACCGGGCTCGACCGCCAGCACCAAAGCTCCGCGCTCGGCGGAGATGCCGAGCCGGGAACGAATCTCCGGAGTCGACTCACCCAGGGACGCCCCGAGGTACGGGTGCTCAACCCGCCCGGACGACAACAACTTCTCGGCGACGTCCACCGCCACACCGGACGGAATCGCGAATCCCAGCGACTCCGCGCCCTGCGCGGGCGGGATGTAGGCCTCGTTGATCCCGATCACCCGCCCCGCTGAATCGAGCAGAGCACCACCGGAGTTGCCGGGTGAGATCGGCGCGTCGGTCTGGATCAGCTCGACCTGAGACCCCTCCGACAGCGTTCGGTGCAGTCCGGACACGATCCCGGCGGTCACCGTGAACTCCAGCCCGAGTGGACTGCCGATCGCCAGCACGGCGTCACCGGGCCGGGGCAACTCGGTGCGGAACTCGGCGGCGGGCAGGTTCTTGCGCTCGGTCCTGATCACCGCGAGATCCGCCAAGGGGTCGGTGGCGAGCACGTCACCAGCCGAGTCCTGCCCGTCCGCGTACCGGATGCGCACCTGACGGTGGTTCGTCACCACGTGTTCGTTCGTCAGCACGACATCGGAACGCAGGACGACGCCGCTGCCGACACCTCCTTCGACCCTCACCGTCACCGCGGACGGCGCGGTACGCGTGACCACATCGGCGTAGGACGAACGCTCGACCGGCGGCGCGGATGGGCTGTCCCGGCACGCCGCAAACCCCATCGGCCGCACCAAAGCGAGCAGAATCCTGACAACCATGGCGCGCGGCGACCCGCCGGAATCCGCCTTGCACGAGATTCTCCCGAAGTCGCACCAAATCCGGGTCCAGCGACGGAACGATCCGGCGCACCAGGTCCACCGCCGCGACTGCGAGCCGCACGGCCTCGGAGTCGCGCGCGTCCCCCAGCAACCGTTCGATCCGCCACGACAGGCTCGCCAGTGTGGAGTCGTCGGTGGCGGGCGGCAGAACACCTGCCAGTTCAGGAGGATCGCCTTCGGAAGACCGGAGCGTACGCAGAGCGGACACCACGTCGGGACGCGCGGTGAGCTCGTCCAGCACGCCGATCACGCGGAACACTCTCGCGACCAGACGGGGACGGCCGGGATGACTGTCCAGCCAGGACAGCAGAGCGCTGTCGCCGCCCACGTGCTTCACCACGCGCAGCAGGTCCGCGGCGACAGCGTGCGGCAGTTCCGCGTGGAACGGGAGGACGCGGGCTACCTGGTCGGCGAGCTCCTGCTCGTCCGCGGGGGCCAGCCGGTCCTCGGTGAACTCGCGAACCAGGGCCGGGTCGAGACTGAAGTGGGCCATGGTTCCAGATAGCCGTGCATGTCCGGGCCAAACACGGGTATGGCTGAACACATGCTGACCGCAGAGACGATCGACCGCATCATCAGGCTTCGCGGTGACGGGTTGCCGATCACCTCGATCTACGTGGACGTCCGGGGTGAACCCGGCGCCGTGGTGTCGAAGGTGTCCAGCATGGTGCACGAGGTCAAGCCGCTCGCCGAGGACGACGATCTGGACCGCGAGGCGCGACTGTCCGTCCGGGACGACCTCGACCGGATCGAGAACGAGATCCGCAGCGGCGACTGGAGGAACTCGACGGCCGTCGCGATGTTCTCCTGCAGCGGCAGGGACTTGTTCGAACAGGTCGAGCTGCCGCGGCACGTCGCGGATCGGGTGGTCGTGGACGCCACGCCGTGGGTGCGTCCCGTGCTCGGCGTGCTGGACGAGTACCACCGGGCTCTGGTCGTGGTGACCACGCGACGCGAGGCGCGGCTGTGGGCCCTGTACCAAGACGAGATGGAGGAACTGGAGAAGCTCCGCGACCCGGTCACGCCCGAACTCGACGACCACCGGGACGAGGAGCTGGACAGACGGCACTTCCGCCGGGTCGCCGGCACCGTGCACGACCTGTGGCGTGCCGAGCACTTCGAGGTTCTCGTGCTCGGCGGTGTGCACGAGGAGATCGACGGGCTCGTCCAGATGCTCTCGAAGGAGCTCGAGAACAAGATCGCCGGTGAGTTCCACGTCGACCTCGACCGCGCCACGGACGCTTCCGTCCGGACGGAAGCCGGCCGGATCCTCGAACGGTACGAGCGCGAACAGGAGCGCACGCAGGTCGCGGAGGTCCTGGAGAAGCACGCGACGGGCGGGTTCGCGGCCGTGGGACTGCGCGACTGCCTGTGGGCCGGAGCGACCGCCGCCGTGGACCTGCTGCTGGTGCAGGAGGACGTCATGACGCCGGGTGTGGTGTGCGACGAGAACCACTGGCTCGCCACCGAGGGAGCGGACTGCCCTCTGTGCGGGAGGAAGTTGCGCCGGACAGCCGACGTGCTCGACGAACTGGTCGAGACGGTGGTCAACGAGGCTGGATCGGTCGAGCACGTACGGGCGGACACACCGCTGCGCGAACACGTCGTGGCCGCTCATCTCAGGTTTCCACTCCCACCGCTCCCCTAGTTCGCACGGTGAGAGCGCCGGCTCACCAGGACTGCGATGACGACGCGGTGCGCAGAGGCGTCCGCAGCCCGGTTATCACCATGTGGGCCAGCAGGTCGTAGGTCTCGTCCGGTTTCTCGGGTCGCTGGAACGCGTTTTCCGCTTCCAGCAACGCGAAACCGTGCATGGCCGCGCGCAGGCAGCGGGCGGCGTGGATGGCTTCGGAATCCTCCAGGCCGTACGCGCGCAGGACGGCCAGAATGATGCCGGCCACCTTTTCCGCGGCCTGCGCCACCATCGGGTGGGGTGTCTGGTCGAGCGCGGAATAGCGGTACGGGTGGCGCAGCACGTGATCGCGCCAGGCCGTCATGAGCGCACGGATCGCCTCGTCGGCGGATCGGCCGAGCACCGCTCCACGGATCTGCTCGGCCAGCTCGTCCATGATCCGCGCCGACAGGAGCGCGTGCAGTTCGGCCAGGTTGCGGACGTGCTTGTAGAGCGACGGCGTGGCCACGCCCGCGCGTGAGGCCACCGCCGCCAGGGTCAGTGCGGGGGCACCCTCCTGATCGACCAGGCGCAGCGCGACGTCGACCACCGCGTCGGCGGACAGCGCCGCCCTAGCCACGGGCGTCGGCTCCGAGGAAGGCCAGGACCGCCGTGACCACCTCGGCGGGGAACTGCACGTGCGGGTAGTGGCCGGCTCCCTCGATCACCTCGACCCGGCCCAGCCCTGACGGCATGGCCGCCACGATGCCCTCGCCTTCGGCGCGCGGATCGGTCCAGTCGGGGTCCAGCGAGCCCTCGACGACCAGCGCGGTGCACCGGATGTCACCGAGCACGGCGCCCGCGTCGGTGGGCGCGGACATGCCCATCGCGCTCACCACCGCCATCCGGCCGGGCCTGCGCAGGTCGGCGTCGAGCGCGGCGAGGTGCTCGGCGAACCCTGCGGGCTTGGTGCCGGGGTAGGCGTGGTCGAGATAGCGTTTCCACAGCCCGACGCTGCGCAACATCCCCGCGCCCATGAGCAGCGCCATGCCCTTGCGGTAACGGGCGTGGGAGAAGAGACCGCCGAAGTCGAGCTTCTGCGCGCGGGTGAACGGGCTGATCTGCACGATGGCGCTGACCAACTCGGGCTCCTGGGCCGCCGCGATGGTGACGGAGCCGCCGGTGAACGAGTGGCCCACGAGCACAGCCGGGCCGCCCAGGTGCCGGACCACGGCGAGCAGGTCTGCCGCCGAGTCGGTGCGGGTGTAAGAGGCCCAGCCGGTGCTGGACTCACCGTGGCCGCGCATGTCCACGCTGGCGACGCGGTATCCGGCGTCGGACAGCGAAGCGGCCACGTCGCGGTAGGCGGCCCGGTTGTCACCCATGCCGTGGGCCAGCACGATCAGCGGCCCCTCACCGATCACGTCGTAGGCGAGCCGTCCGCCGTCGAGCTCCAGGAACTCAGTCATGTCCATCTCCCTCAGGTGGCTACTGCTGATAGCTCCAAAGCTAATGACATTAGCCAGGCGTGTCAACCACCCTCGGGGTCACATGTTCGGATTTCGCACCTACTGTCCACAAAGGACTGTAACGCGATCCCGCGTCCGATCGATGTCGGGTTCGTGGAACTGGTGTTGGCGGTGTCGCCTGAATTCGAGATGACCGGCGAGCAGGTGGCGCACTCGTGGAACCTGGACGAGGCGAGCACGAAGGTTGCCGTGGCCCGCGCGGCACCGCCCGCCGAGCACTACAACGCGGCGGAGCTGATGGGGCACGCCGTGGTCGTGCTCGGCTCGTTGGCTTCGGGAGTCGCCGCCAACGGCATCTACGACCTGCTCAAGCGCGTGCTGAAGCGCAATGCCAAGGGCCGGCAGATGTATTTCAAGAAGATCGAGAAACCGGACGGGAAGACGATCACCGAGATCCGCCTGTCCGACGACGGCACCGCAGACCGCGGCTGAGGCGTTGCCCGATCTGGTCATCGCGTCGCGGGGTGGCGGCCACGTCGTCCTGACCACGGCGGCGGGCGAGGTGGTGGTCCCGTTCCGCAACCCGTGCACGCCCGAGCACGCCGAGGCGCTGCGCTGGCTGCTGGAGGCCTGCCCGGAGCCTGCCGTCGGGCCTGATCACCGTCGCCGCACCGAAGCCGAGGCGGTGGTCGAGGCACTGGGCAAGGCTCTGCAGGTGCCGCTGCCGGACGTCGAGCGGCCGGTGGTGCACGTCGTGTCGGACGAGGTGGGCTTCCTCGGTCTGCCGTGGGAGTTGCTGCACCCCGAGGCAGAGTGGATGCGCCGCCGAGCGAGTCCGCGGCCCACGGCCGTGCGCGGTCCCGTCGCCGGTCCGCTGCGGGTGCTGCTGATCTCGCCGCGTCCGTACGGGCCGGAGGACGTGCGCGCCGGGACCGTGAGCGGACCTCTGCTCCGGGCGGCCGGCCTGACTCGCGGGAACGTGCAGGTCGACCTGCTGCGACCGGCCACGAGCGAGCGACTCCGCGAGGCGCTCGCGGATGATTACGACATCCTGCACTTCGACGGCCACGGCTTCGCCGGCGACGCGAACTGCGGGCTGGTCTTCGAGGACGCGGACGGCAAAGAGCATCGGGTCTCCGCGCACGAGTTCGCGAGCTTCTCCGGCCAGGTGCCGCTGGTCGTGCTCAACGCCTGCCGTTCGGCCTACCACCCCGTGCCGGGCGAGACGACGTCGGTCGCGTCCGCGTTGCTGGACCGGGGCACCCCGGCGGTGCTGGCGATGACGCACTCCGTCGCACCGCGCGTGGTGGCGAGGTTCATCACCGCGTTCTACGACGCGCTCACCGACGGAAGCACGCTCGCCGCGGCCGTGGCCAGGGGCAGGCGGGCGCTGCTCACGGCCAGGAGCGGTCTGCCGTTCCACGTCATCCCCGTCCTCTACGAACAGCAACCGGTCGACCTGCGCTTCCACGACGCCGTACCGCGCGCCGACAGGTCACGCGACCAGGAACCGGTCTGGGTGCGGCCGTTGCTGCACCAGGACGGCGAGCTGGCCGACATCGACCGGCAGCTCCACCAGGGCAACCCGGTCGTCGTGCACGCACCGGTCGCGGGCGGCAAAACGGTGCTGCTGCAGGCTTACGCCCAGTACGCCCTGCTCAGTCGCGGGTTCGACCGCGTCGCGCTCGCCTCCGGCGCGCAGGTCGCCGACCTGCGTTTCGACGGGGACTCGGACGAGCGCGTGCTGCACGTGTGGGACGACATCGACCAGCACGTGGACCAGTGCGCGGCGGCCATCCGCAAGCTGCCCTCCCAGCACCGCGTGCTGATGAGCAGCTGCTACGACTCGTTCCCACTCCCCCACCACTCCCACGCCACCGGCGACCTGCCCGACGACCTGGTGGGGCAGGCCGTGGGCGAGCTGGTGTCGGAGCTGATGGACGGGCCGCAGCTCTCGCTCAACGAGGCCGAGTTCAAGTGGCTGATCCGGAGCACGGGGTGGCATCCCGGCACCCTCGCGGCACTTCTGCGCGCCTGGCGCCGCCTCCCCCTGGTCGAGGTTCCCCGGCGGCTGGACGTCGGCTACCCCCAGGGCGACGACGATCCCCTCCTGGACCCGTCCGTCACGCGACTGCTGGCCGGCCTGTCACCACCGTTGCGAACGGCGTTGCCGTTCATCGGCCTCTACGGCTACGAGTTCGGCCCGGCGGAGCTCGCGATCATGACCGACGGCGGGCTGGCCGGCGACACTTTCGGCGAGCTCGCCGACCTGCACATCACCCCCGGCGAATGGCGCGACCTGCTGGCCCAAGCCCACCGAGCGGGCGTGGTCCGACCGGTCCTGGACGCCGAACTGGGCTACCGCGTCTCGCCGGTGGTGTCGTACGCCCTGCGCGGGGAGCTGGCGCGGCGGTTCACGAGGGACCAGCTGCGAAGGCTGCAACGTTCCGCGGCGTCGAGCATCCTCGTGATCCTCGAGCACGCGTTCCCCGCCCCGGCGAGCGGACACCCCTACTGGACGCGCGTGACCCGCGAGTTCCTGACCGCCGTCGTGGACTCCCACGTCTGGATCACGACGCTGCGTGCGATCGACGACCGCAACTACGCCCTCGCCACCAGCCTCGTCACGGCCTATCAGAAGGGCAAGCCGGAAGGTTCGCCGGGCTGGTGGACCGCCACCGAGGTGGTGACGCACATCGCGGGCCTGAGCTACGAGCAACTGCAGGCCGACCCGGACGCGACAGGGCTGCTGCTCACGTTGCGCCACATCACCGCCAGTGCGGCGATGGCCCGCTCCGACTGGAAGCAGGCGAGGAACCAGGTCGAGCACATGCTGGACCACCGCGACAACCCGCATCTTCGGTTGGACCTGGTGCGGTTGTTGTTGTGGCGCAGCCAGATCGCACTGAAGATGGGCCGGCCGGACGAGGTCCGCACGGCGCTGGCCGAGGCGGTGCGGCAGGCCCGCGACTCCGCCGAGCTCGACAGGTGCGAGGCGGTGCTGCACGAGGCCGTGCGGGAACTGGAACTGCCACCGACCGAAGCCGCCGGCCTGGCCCACGAGCTGGGCCTGGTCCTCGAACCGCCCTCCGGCGGCGAGGACACCTGGTCGACCGAAGAGCTGGTCACCGAGGCACGGGAAGCCTTGCTGGACAACAGGTTCACCAGGGCGGCCGAGCTCCAGCGGATCCTCGGCACCACCGCCCGCGAACGCGGCGATTTCGACCAGGCCCGCGAGTGGCTGACGGCGGCCTTCGAACTGGAGCGGGCCAGGCCGGGGATCGGCGACCCGGCCCGCACCGCCATGCACCTCGCCGTCCTGGAGGAGGAGACGGACAACCTCGACGACGCGGCGTCGTGGTGCCGGTTCGTGCTCGAACTGCCGTCGGCGCACGACCTCCTGACCGCCAACGCCCACTACGAGCTCGCCATCGTGGAGACCAAGCGCGGCAACGATGACGGCGCACTGCACGCACTCTCGGCCGCGCGAGAGCTGTACGTCGAGCTCGGCATGATGCTGTACGCGCTCGACGCCGACGCGCTGGTTGCACGGTTGTTGCACCGCAAGGCAGATCTGTCTGGGGCGTCCCAGCTGGGCGAGTCGGTGGTCCTGAGGCTGGTCGAGCTGAAGTCGGACGAGCGCGCCGCCCAGGCGTTGATGGCCCTCGTCGAGTGCTGGCTGGACATCGGTGGCGCAAAGGAAGCGCGGCGACGCTTCACCCGCCTGCTCCCGCTCGACCAGCTGTCACCGGGGCTGATGTCGGCGTTCGTGACTCGGATGCGCGAGCGGCTGGCCGACTGATCGCTCGTCGCGATCAGTCGTCAGGCCCGGAGCCGCAACGGTTCCGGGCCTGCGACCAGGTTTTTCGGTTACGGGCAACGCTTCCAGGAGAAGTGGTAAACCGTCTTGGCGTGGCCGTCGAGCGAGTCCATCGCCATGAAGCTCGCCTTCTTCGAATCCGACGTGCCCACGTTGACCCGCAGCTCGGTGTTGATGTTGAGGTTCCTGTTCACGCCGCACGGCGGGTAGATGATCGGCGAGCCCACGTCCGTGGCCTGCCATTCGTCATCCACCGGGCCCTGCCAGTTGTGGCTGCGGGAGCCGGTGTCCGTCATGCCCTGGAAGTAGTAGTTGGACTTCAGGGTGCTGGTGGCACCGCGTTCGAGGTGCAGGTAGCCGGCGTAGTCGACCTTGGAGATGCCGTAGACCCAGCCCGCCGGCGCGTTCACTCTGATGCTCAGCTGGCAGTTCTTCCGGAAGTCCGTCGGTGACGCACCGGGGCCGACCTTGGCGGCATAGCTGCTGAACACGACGTGGAACGCGGAGTTGTCCGGTGACACCGACACCGAGGTCGTGCCTCGGGGACAGCCACTTCCGTTGATCGTGTCGACGGTGACCGCGCCGGGCGGCGGGACGTCGGCCTGTGGGAGGACGACGGTGGACATCGCCATGGCCGCGGCGACAATCGCGTGGATCATTGGATACCTTCCGGCTCGTACGCTGGGCAGCGGCGGAGAAGATGTACCCAACCCGATGACGGCGGCTTGGTGGGTTTACTGCCACCTTGCGATTACTTGACGATTTGCCCTCCCGTGTCCTGTTCACCCGTGTGAACCGACAAGCCCGTTCTGGGAGCGCTCCTAAGACGGGCCGCCATCCGGTCCTTGACGGTGCCCAGGCAGTAACGGGCGAGGCTTGGGTCCACGGGGGACCCAGGCCTCGCGGTCATGCGCGATCAGGAGTGGACGGGGACCTGCTCGTAGATGACCTTCCACTCGAAGGTGCCGACGAACCCGTTGGCCCACAGGCGGTTCACCCTGGCCGCTTCAGTGGCATTCGGCGAGGCGACGGTGCACGACGTGCCTGGACCGCCGCCCGACATCAGCTCCGAGCACGGGCCGCTGTAGTGGTCGGGCAGGCCGAGGGCGTGCCCGGTTTCGTGGGCGGTGATACGGGTGACGTAGTACTGCCGCGCTTGCGTGTAGTCGATGAAAATGGTGCCGCTGCCGTGGCCGTTGGTGGAGGCGTATGAACCACGCGGGTCGTTGCCCTCGCGGTAGCGCAGGGTGGCCGCGCTGCGGTTCTCCACCAGTTTCACGTTGCTGACCCGCGCGTTCCAGTTCGCCGCGCCTTGACGGATGGCGCTCGCGAACGTGGGTGCGCTGCTGGTGTCGTAGTAGACGTTGACCGCCGCCGCGGTGGGCGGGGCCTCGGAGGCCGACGCCTGACCGGTCAGGGGTGCGACGAAGGTCGTGGCCGCGGCTAGCGCGACGGACAGGACGACTTTCCTGAACATGGGTGCTCCTCGCTTGCAGGGTGCGAAGAATGGAACCTGAGGGTTCCGCCACTCAACGTAAGGAAGGTCGTCGAGCCCACTCGCCCGCCATTGGCGTGAAGGGGTTCAGCGCTCTTGACGGTTGACGATGCTCGCTATTCGGTCGAATGCGGGAAAAGACATAGAAAGGAGACGAATCGTAGTCACGGTGCGTCAGGCACGCTCGCCGGCCGACGCCTCGGACAGCTGTACTGACACGAGACCCTCACGCTCGCGTACCGGCCGGCGTCGTCGCGGGCTCTTTTTGCCGGGTGTCGGCCGCGTAGTGGGCGACGGCGATCGCTCCGGCGATCGCCAGGACGAACCCGATGGTCGCGGCGATCACGTATCCCTCGCGGACGCGGTCGTCGAGGTAGATCAGTCCGACGAACGACGAAAGCGCGGTGTTGGTGGTGAACATGACCGCGGTGACCCCGGTCGGGCCGCCCTTCTGCAGCGCCATCGCGAACAGCACCGCCGCGGTCACTCCGTTGAGGACGATGGCCCAGGCCGCCGGTTCCAGGACGAGTCGCCAGGCGGCGTCCGGGAGTTCAAGGGTTCGTGCCGAGATGCCGACGACGCTGTAGGCGACGCCAGAGCCGAATGCCAGTGCCACCGTCGCCCAGGCGTGGTGGTGGCGCCGGGCGTAGAGGGCGATCGCCGTCACAGGAATCGCCATGCCCACGAGGATCCAGCGCCACTGCGGTGGCAGGGTCTGTGCGGGGCCCGGCTCCGCGGACACGCCCAGCAGAACCAGGCCGATCGCGCCGACACCCAGCGCGCCCCATCCCGAAGCACGGAGGTGGTGGCCCAGGAAGGCGCTGATCGTGGCGGTCACACCGACGCTGAACGCGAGCATCGACTGGACGAGGAACAACGGCAGCCGATGCAGCGCGGCAGCCGCGCAGGCGAATCCCAGCAGGTCTACACCGAGACCGAGGAAGTACAGCCACTGACGCCGCAGAGCGATGAGATCCAGAGACCTTCCGCCGTACGCGCCCGCGCGCCGGACGCCCATGGACTCCAGGATCGAACCGCTGCCTGACGCCAGGGTCGCCAGCACGGCGAGGAGGTAACCCAGAGCCATTCGTCCATTGTGTCAGCCGGTGGCTGTGGTGCTTTCAACGTCCCCTTGGAGGACAGGCAGTCGAACCAACTTCGCCAGAGCGGCGAGGAGGTTCGCCAATGCAGACCGCAGATCGCCGTTCACCGCAGGTGCCGGCGCGGTCACGGAGCCGGCGGTTTCGGCCCAGCCGTCGGTGTCGTGTCTGCTGCGCAGGAGGTACCCGAGTGCGAGGAGAAGGTGGTCGTCTGTCGTAGCCGGTTGTGCCGAGTCGACTAGTACGGCGGCCACAGCGAGGAAGCGGTCCAGCCAAGGCAGTTCATCGTCGGCGAGAAGGCGCTGCACGGCGGCGTGGGCATCGTCCCAGTAGGTGGCGGGCAACAGACTCCAGGCCTCACGACGCAGCAGCTGCACGTCGACCGGTGCCGCACGACGTCGGGCGGATGGGAGAGGCTCAGCCGGTGTGGATCCACGCGCCACCAGCGTGTGGGGATAGCGCCTGGTGACCCGGCCGGTGAGTTTGGGGTCGAACTCGGCGTTGCCGACGAGCGGCAAGTGTTCGCCGTCGGATCTCAGCACCGCCACGGCGAGGTCGAGACTGGCTCGCGAAGGTCTGGCCAGAGCGGCGAGAAGGATCTTCGAATCCGTGCCGAGGGCTTGGGTGATGCTGCGTTCGGCGACCCCGAGCAGCAGCTCACGTGCGGGGCCCAGCTCTGCCTCCGCCGAGCTCGGTGCCGCGGCGAGAAGGCGGGAGAGGTGGACCCTGGCCAGATGGAACCGGACGATGTCGGCCATCACCGGCACGAGCGAGCCGGAGTCCAGTGCGGCCCGCAACAGCCGGAACGCCTTGTCCACGTGGTCGCCCTCGCACCAGTAGGACGTTCCCTGCGACGCGTGGTAGTTGCCGAGGGTGGCCTCGGCCTGGGCACGGGCCGGGTCTGCCGTGCTCAGCAGGAGACGCCCCTGGTCGAGAGCCGCGACGCCCTCCTCGAGGTAGTGGAGGATGAGGCCGGATCCCGGCCGCGCGTCCACATAGGCCTGCAGGTACGCCCAGCCGAGCTTGGTCAGCGCGACGGCGCGTTCTCCGTCCCGTGCCGCGGCGATCTGCTCGCGCAGCCGGGCGATTTCCTGATCGTTCATCGATGTCCTAGTGGCCGAGGTGGACGAAACCCGCCCAGGCCTCGACTCGGCTCAGGGCGTCCCCCGCTTCGCCGAGTTGCCGGCGCAGTGCGGAGGGCATGGCCGGCGGTGGTGTGCGGCCAGGGTCGAGCATCCACAGCTGGGCTCGGCGAAGCGCCTCCCAGGCCGAAAGCCGGTGGTCCATCAGGAAGTGGTGGAACATGAACATCAGCACGCTGGTGGTCTCGTCCGGGACCGCCCACTGGGTGGACACAACGGTGCGGGCACCGCCGGTCAGAAAGGCGGTACCGAGGCTGTACGCCTCGTCGTAGCCGTATGCGGAGACGCCGGTGTGGCAGGCGGCCAGCACGACCAGCGCGATTCTCCGATCGGCCTGCCGGGCGAGCAGGGGCACGATCTCGTCGGCGGCCAGGGTTTCGCCGTCGGCCAGCACCAGATGGGCGCCGATCGCCCCGGATCCGGTCTCGACGACACCGTGGCAGGCCAGGTGCAGCACGCCGCCCGCACCGAGTTCGTCCCCTGCCAGCCAGTCGCGGACCTGGTGGGCGGTGCCGGGGCCCCACCGGCTTGGCGTGCCGTTCGGCCGGGTGCCCACATAGCGGCCAGCACGGTAATACGACTCGTGGACGGCATACGCCTCAGCGCGGGCGCCACGCAGCGGCGCGGTCACACCGCCGGTGTCCGGATCACCGACGACGAGGGCGACCGGCCTCGGGCTCACCGGGGCCAGCTTCGCGGTGCGGCAGAGCATCCGGGCGGATCCGGCCAGCGAGAACGCCGCCTCGGACAGCGCGTAGCCGCCCCCTGGGCGTCGGGCGGCGTGCCAGGGTACGAGTGCGAGTTCTCCCACCGGGATCAGGTAGAGCCGATACGTCCGCCGGCCGGCCGGGCGCGGAAGGAACCTGATGTACTCGTCGAGCAGCGGTCCAACGACGGCGTTCCACGCCCACGCACACAGCGCGTCGAGGACTCCGCCGAACTCCGGTGGGCCCCCGGCCGGCTCGACCTCGCGCGGCGATCGGGACAGGGTCCCGAGATACTCCGCCAGTCGCCCCGTTCCCTCCGCCTTCAGCCCGTCCCCGAGCCGGATGTAGCCGGGATCGCCGCGCGACGGGACGACCACCGCGTGACCCGCGGAGCTCCCGGTCGCCGGAACGAGGTAGACCAGGGCGTCGGCGTCCAGGTCGCGCAGCGCTGCCGAGATCTCCGCCGCGCTGGGTGAGCTGAGCCCATCCGTGGTGTGCGCGATCACGGACAGCACCTCCCGGCGCAGGTCGTCGAGTGGGGGATCCGGCTCACCGGACGCGGCCCGGCGACGCCAGCGCTCGGCCAGATCCACTCGCCCGGCCTCCTCGAGGCGGTCTGTCACCTGGCTGAACTCGGCCGCGGCGAACAACATCAGGCCGCGGCCCGACTCCAGGGCGCGGATCGCCGCCTCCGGGTCGTGGCCCGTCAGGCACGCGTACGCGGTGGCGAGGGACTGCCGGGCCGCGAGACGCGCTGCCGTGAGCGCCACGTGCGGATCGTCTTCGAGGAGCACCTGCCACACACGCTGACGCAGGCCATCTGCCGCGATCAGGTGTGCGGCCGCCTGACCCCGGCGATCGTCGACCCGGAAGCGCAGCGAGCTGATGACCGCCCAATCGGGGTGCGTCGGCCCGCCGGCGATCTTCCGGGCCTCCTCCAACGCGGCCACGGCGTCGTCCAGCAGTGCGACGTCCGCCGTGATCTCGACGTGCTGGATCATCGCGGTGGCCAGCCAGGTCAGGCTCAGCACTCGGGCCGGATCGGCCGGCCCGCCCAGCCGCAGCGACTGCTCGAAATGCCGGATCGCCGCCTCGATCCCGCCGACTTCCCGCCGCGCGGCCTGGTTCAGCCGCTCCTGGCCGAGGACGAGGTGGAAGATGGCGCTGTAGGCGGGCAGCATGTCCGCACGTGCGGCCAGGCGTTCCAGCAGAGTGATCTCCGCAGGCTCGAGCACGGACGCGACATCGTCCCCCAGGAGCAACGACGCCTGGTATGCCCGCGCTACGGCCAACATCCACACCGCCAGGTCGTCCGGGTCCAGGCCTGGCCGGGACAGCGGCGCCGGCCGCGCCAGGATCCGTGCCGTCAGGTCGCGGGCCCCCGCCTCGTTACCTCGCGCTCTCGCGGCCTTGAGCGAGCAGACCTCCTGCAACATCTCGGCTGCCTGGCGTCGGCTTGCGGAGTCCGTGCCGGGCATGTCCAAGCGGGAGAGGTCGAAACCCGCCCGCCCGATCGCCGACACCCGGCCATCGAGCCCGGCACGCGCGAACGCGAGCGCGTCCTGAAGCGAGGACAGCGCCTCGGGACTGACCATCCCGAAGATGCCCCCGATGTCCGGACCGGACTCAGGATCCACGTCGTCTCCCCAGCGAGAGTTCCCCCACCAACCTGACGGACGGTCGGCGGCTGACGACAGCAGCTCGGGGTACTCGCGAACAACGTGGCACTCGTCGGCGCACGAGCGGGTGAACACCCACGCGGGAGCGGTGGCGAGCAGGCCGCGCCCCACGGTCGGCCAGCCTGGGATCGTGTCCCACCGGGCCAGCCCCCGCGAGGGCGTATCAGCAGGTGACGTTGACGGTCGCGGTCGCCTGGAACGACACGTGCACGTGGTCCATGTGGTTGGCCGTGGGACTACCCCGGTCCTCCATCGCCGACCAGCCGCTGCCGTCGTTGTAGCGCTGGCGCCAGATCACGTAGGTGACGCCGAACGCCCGGCGGTTGGCCAGCACGTAGTCGGCCAGCGCGTTGCCGGTGGCGGGATCGACCATGAAGTCCAGCGCCAGGCCGGCGGGGTGGTCACCGGAGCCGCCCCGGCCGGCGGCGCCGCCGATGTCGGTGACGCCGAACTTGCCCGCGACGTGGTGACCCACCTGCGCCGCATGCGGCTTGACTCCGTCCAGGGTGGTCGGACAGGGCGGCGGCGGTGGGGGCGGCGTGGTGGTCTGGGGTGGCGTCGTGGTCACCGGAGGCTCCGTGGTGGTCGCCGGAGGCAGCGACGGCGGCGGCGCCGTGGTCGATGACGTGACAGGCCGCGAGTCTTGGCTGACGGGGGTCGACGAGGCGGCCAGGAGGGCGGCTGCTCCGGCTGGATCGACCGGCTGGTCCGAAACGCGGACGACCCAGAAGGTCCCGACCAAGCCCGCGGTGAGGGTGGCGGCGACGGCGATGGGCAACTTGCGGCTGGCTGTCGGCTTCGTTCTATGTCGGCCCGGCATTCGGGAACACCTTGCGTCGGGGACGGGGCATGTTCACACGGCGGGCCATGTTACGAAATGAGCACGAGAACGTCACAGGCGGGTGTTGATGCTCACATTTCCGCTGGTGAAAGCATTGTTGGCGAAAGCAACGGCTCTGCGGGGTCGCGGGTGGTCACATCGCACCGTCCGTCGAGGTCACCGGCCCCGGCACACCGCCGAGGCCGAGTGCGGCGCCGGCCAGTTCCGCCACGTCGGTCTCGGTCAGTGGAGACAGCCGGATCACCGCGCCACTGGCACCGGGCGGCGGACGGTAGGCAGCGCCCAGGACCGCGGCACCGGACAGGTCCTCGGCCCGATAGGTGACCACCAGGGCGAACTGATCGGACAGGTCGCGGGCGAGCAGCAGGAGCAGCTCACGGGTCGCGTCGTCGACCCAGTGCAGGTCCTCGACGACCATGACCATCCGGCCGATCGACGCCACCACCGAGCGCACGGCCTGGAGCAGCTGATGGCGGGCCGCACCCGGACCCTCCGGTGTGGACGGTGCCGGCGGCAGGCGGTCGGCCAGGTCGGGCAGCAGCGGGGCCAGCGCACCGGCCGTCGCCGGAAGGCCGGCGCCCAGCCACGGGCCGACCTCGCCGAGCGCGTTCACCACCGGTCCGTAGGCAGAGGCTCGCGCAGCGAGTGGCAGAAACCGGTGACCACCCGCCACCCTCAGCCCTCAGGGTCGCGGTGGCCTCGCGCACCAGCCGGGACTTCCCCATGCCGACGTCAGCGTCATCGACGACGGGCTCAGCGACGACGAGTTCGCCCGCATCGAGAAGGCCTTCGGCTTCCAGTTCGCTGATGACCATCGAGCATTCCTGGCCGCCGGACTGCCCGTCAATTCAGCTGCCGCCACCAGTTCGCAGCCCTGGCCCGACTGGCGGCATCATGATCACGACGAGCTCCGCAGCCGCCTCGAGCGGCCGGTCGACGGTGTCCTGTTCGACGTCGAGAACAACCAGTTCTGGGCCAAGTCGTGGGGGAAACGCCCCGACCGGGCCGAACAGGCGACCGAGATCGCGCGACGGGCTCTGGCGCAAGCGCCGGCCATGATCCCGATCTACGGGCACCGATACCTTCCGGCAGGCACAGGAACCTACGGCCATCCCGTGCTTTCCATGTGGCAGACCGACATCATCTACTACGGCCTCGACATCGCCGACTACATCGACCGCGAATTCGCCAACGCCGACCGGTTCCCAGACGGGGCGTCCTGGAATCCGCAAGCCACCGTGACGTTCTGGAAAGACCTGGTCTGAGCTCAAGACCGCCGAATCTTCACAGAACCTCCCCACAACCCGGCCAACGCTTTCGGTGAGCCGGCCGTCTTCCGGTCATGTTCACCACATGGGTCGAGAACTTCGAGGCCGAAGCCGCGCGCCGGAAGCAAATGGGTGACCCCGACTGGACCGTCGGCGCCCGGCTGCACCCCGACGTCGTCAGGAGCGTGCAACGGTTCCAGGTCGGCGAGTCCGGCGACGGCGCCAACCTCATCGCCAAGGCTGGCGGCGGAACGTACGGCGCGGCGGTGCGGTTGTTCGTCGCCGAGGAGCAGAACCACGCGCGGATGCTGGAGCATCTGCTGCGGGCGGCCGGCCAGCCGACGATCAGTTCGCATTGGACGGACGCGGTGTTCGTGCGGTTGCGTCGTGCGCTGGGACTGCGACTGGAGCTGATGGTGCTGCTCATCGCGGAAACCGTTGCGCTGCGGTACTACCGGGCGTTGCGGGACGGCAGCCGGGACCCGCTCACCGCTGCTGTCGCGGATCGGATTCTGCGGGACGAGGAGCGGCACGTTCCGTTCCACCAAGCCCGGCTCGGCCGGGTTCGCCTGCCCGCACGGGCGTTCTGGTGGCTGCTGTTCGCCGGGGCCGTGGTGACGGTCGCGCATGATCACGCGCCGGGGTTGCGGCAGCTCGGCCTCGGGCCGTGGCAGTTCGTCGTGCAGACGCTCGAAATCGTTCGACGGCAAGGAATCATGGGCGGCGACTCGCAGCCAGAGCGAACAGAGACTTCGACGCGGCCCTAGATCCGTTTCCGCAGCGCCTCGGTCACCTGCGCTCCGATCTCCGGCGTCATCCGCCCGGTCAGCTCGAACCCGAGCTGGCCGGCGACGTCACGGGCGTGCAGGTCGACCGCGGCCTCCACCAGATCCGCGTACACCCCGACCGCGCGCCGAATCCGCCGCCCCGACACCACCAGCGCCCACACCCCGGGCACAAGGGCAGGCCACCAGTAGACGCCCACGGCCAGACAAGCCAAGCCCCACACCGGAGTCCTGGCGGCGGACGCACACCGTTCCTGGACCGTCGTCACCTCGGCGCGCACCGGATCCGGCAGCACCAGCCACAACCGCGGCCACAGCGTGGTCAGGTCGAGCCCGGTCCGCCGGACCCGGTCGTCCACGCCCCGCAGCCGGTCACCGGCCCACGTCGGGCAGGCCGGCTCGATCTCGGCGATCCCGTCCCGCCGCAACACCGCCCGCCGCGCCCTGGCCTTCGCCTTCCGGTTCGACCGATCCGCCAGCACCGCCTTGACCGCGGCCTCCGCCTTCCCCGACGCTCGCCGCCACCTCCAGCGCCGGAGAGCTGCCAACGGCGTGCCCGTCGCGCCCCAGGCCGCGATCACCACGCCACCCAGTGCGGTCACCGTCAACCCGACCGCGGCCGTGGCCGCGAGGAACCCGGCCGCGGCCCACACGAGTGCGGGCCCGGTCGAGACCACCATGACCCGTCTCTGCAGCAAGGCGAAGTCGAGCGCGTGCGAGTGACCGAGCACCACCGCCACCGACACCAGAGCAACGAACACCGCGGCGGGCAACGCGAGCGCGGACGCCCAGCGCGTGGCCAGGCTCTTCCCGAGCTCGGTGAGGAACGTGGTCACAGGTCGACCTTGATCTCGCGGAACCGCAACCCGGTCAGCGCACACGACGGTCGCTCATCCAACGCAGAACGCGTGCACGCGTCCGTCGGGCACACGAACGCCGTCACCGTCACGCCCCGCGCTCCCTTCCACGGCTCGAACCCGCGCGGTCGCCGCGTCAGGTTGTCGATGCCGTTGCGGGCGAAGGCGTCGTCGAGCAGGTCGAGGTCCACTTCGGACACTTCACCGCCCGACGCTCCGGCCGCGACTCTGGCCAGGACGTCCGCGACGCCATACCGGGAGGCGCGTTCGGTGAGCGCCTCGCCCGACTGCTCGCACAGGGCCTCGACCCGGGTCTTCGCTGCCATGCCGATCTCCGAACTCCCCTCGCCACGATCGCGATCACGCTACCGTGGACGGGACGGATCAGGGGGCTGCTCGTGTACGACGACGTCCGGACGGTGGTCGAGGAGTTCGAGTACACCGGCGACATCGAGGCGCTGCTCACCGCCGACCTGCCGCCACCGCACGAGTGTCCGCCTCACCTGCTGACGCACCTCGCGCAGGCGCACTGGTACCAGTTCCAGGCGCAGAGCGGGTTTCTCGGCCTGATCGACCGGGAGATCGCGACGGACATCGCCGGACGGCCTGGCGACCCGGTGGTCGCCGCGGTCAGGCTGATGCCGGAGTACGCCGCGTTGGCTGCGGCGTACGAGGAGTTCCTGGACTACCAGGACAGCGGCTCGCTGACGTTCCTGGCCAACGCCTGCACGACGTTGATCGACGCGGTCGGCGACGAGCGGATGAAGGCCGCGATGACCGCCGACCACGCCAAGTTCCTGCTGCTGCTCGACGAACTCAACGGCACGGCCACCTACCGTGACATCGCGGTCCAGGGGATGAACTGGGTTCTCCAGCACACCCCGCGGGACGATCCGCAACGCGCCCGCAGGCACCTCGACCGGGCCCGCGCTCTGATCACCGCGGGCCGCCGGCCGGGTGAGGTGCTCGCCGACTATCGCGAGGCCGCCCGGCTGGCGTTGCGCGAACGCCCGGTGTGGCGCGACATCCTGCTCGAACTCGCCCAGTACCAGTACGACCTCTACGCGAACGGCGGGCCGGCGATCCACCTGTGCGGCGCACTGGCCACCAGCCGCGATCTCGCCGACGCGTTGGAACGGGACTTCGGCAACGTCAACACGCTGCCCGCGCTCGCCCAGGTCGAACAGGAGGTCAGCCACCGGGTCAGCCCCTCGGTCGCGCGGTTTCTGCTGACGTGCCACCGCGATCCCGGCGTGCTCCAGGCCCAGCAGGACCTCGTCGCGGACCTGAAACGGCGGCAGGTCACCGGCGACGTGCTCGTCGGGCGGCGTGACGAGGCGTGGATCCTCGCCGTCGGGCTGCCGCTCGACCACGAAGGCAGGATCGACGCCCTGCTCGATCTCTACCACGCCGACATCGACCTGTGGGAGATCGCCGGCGACACCGACGCCGCGACGTTCGCCTACGACGCGGTGACCGAAGCGCTGCTCACGACATCGCCGGACGACCTGCACCGGGCCAGGCTGCTGCGGGCCTTCTCCCACTGCGCCGGCGTCGCCGCGCTCCGCACCGGTTCCGCCTACGAGGCCCGGCTGGGTGTCGACGCGGCCCGCACCGCGCTCGAGCTGCCGGTCACCGACGCCTATCAACGCCCGCTGCGGCTTTCGGCGCTGGGCTCGGCGCTGATCACCCAGTTCAAGCTCGGCGGCAACCCCGCGGCCGGTCAGGAAGCGGTCACCGCGGTGGAGGAGGCCATCGCGCTGACGCAACCCGGCGACGAGAACCTGCCGGTGCGCTGGACGACGCTGTCGACGGCGGCCCAGGAGGTCGCGGAGACGACTCGTGACCACGCCATGTTCGCCAAATCCGTGAACGCGGGCGCGCAGGCCGTGGCCACCATCCCGGCGGACGACGTGCGCCGGATCGGGATGCTCTACAACTACGCCGCCGCCGTACAGGTCCAGGCGGTCTGCACCGAGGTGACGGACGCGGAACCGTTCCGTGAAGCCGAACGCGCCTATCGCGCCGCACTCGCGCTCGTCGGGCCGGCACACCCCGACGTCCCACGCATCGAGAGCACGATCGCCGACCTGCTCTACTACCGCTACCAGCAGTGCGGCGACCTGGACGCGCTCGACGACTCGCTCGAGCTGGCCCAGAAAGCGGTGAGCGAGACACCGCAGGATCACCACTGGTGGCCGAACCGGGCGTTCGCACTCGCGCGGTCGGCTCGTGAGCTGGCGAAGTTCGGCGGGCCCCGCGCCGACGAGCTGCGCCAACTCGCGATCACGCACTACCGGGCGGTCGGCGCGCACCCGGCGAGCGGAAGCTTCCGCCTGCAGTCCGAACAGGCGCAGGCCGCCATGCTCGCCGAGGCGGACCCGACGACCTGGCTGGCCGCCCAGGAACGCGTGATCGCCGCCATCCCCGCGTCGGTCAGCCGGGCGTTGCCGGGTGACCGCAGGATGGCGGCCGTACGGCAGCTCGACGGCCTCGCCGACCGGGTGGTGGACGCGGGCGTGCGGTCCGGTCAGCTCGGTCGCGCGGTGGAGCTGGTCGAACGGTGCCGCGGTGTGCTGTTCGGTGACGCGTGGGGCATCCGCCGCGGCTGGGCCCGGTTGCGGGAGGTCGCGCCGCGGTACGCCGAGAAGCTCGCCGATGTCGAGCAGAAGCTGGGTTCCGCGGACTCGCACGTCGAGATCGCCGAGTTCCACGTCGAGGTGAGCTTCCGCGACAAGACCTCCAGCCGCCGGTGGGATCCGCGTCCGCAGGCCGTCGAGCAGATCCGGCAGCTCGCCGCGGAACGGGATAGGTTGCTGGGCCAGATCCGTTCCCTGCCCGGATTCGAGGACCTGCTCACGCCTTTGACGCTCGACGAGTTGCGCACGCGGCTGAACGGGCACACCGCGGTGGTGGTCAGCGCCGCCGGCACGGCGCTCGTGATTCCGGCCGACCACCGGGATCCCGTGTTCGCCGTGCCGTTGCGAATGACCGAGACCGCCGCCCGTGGCCAGGTGCGCAAGCTCCGCGCGGCGCTGGCCGACGTGAAGGACCCGGCGTGCTCGTTCGACCGGCGTGAGCAGGCCCAGCTGGACGTGCACGCCGTGCTGGAGTGGCTGTGGGACACCACAGCGGGTCCGGTGCTGGAACGGATCACGGCGTCACGGCTGTGGTGGTGCCCGGTCGGCATCGCCGCTCAGCTGCCGTTGCACGCGGCGGGCCGTCATCGTGCCGGTATCAGCGTGTTCGACCGCGTCGTCTCGTCCTACACGCCCTCGCTCACCGCGTTGGCCGACACGTTGTCCACGCACTGGCCCCGCCGCTCCCGCCCCACCGCGCTCGTCGTCGGCGTCGGCGACGGCGTGCCCGCGCTCCCGAACGCCCGCACCGAGGCCGAGCTGGTGGCCGGGTTGGTGCCCGGCTCGACCGTCCTGCTGGACTCCGCCGCTTCCGCCCAGGCCATCACGAACGGCCTGCACGAGCACACGATCGCTCACTTCGCCTGCCACGGCCGGGCGGTCAGCTCCGCCAAGCACCCCGGCCAGGGCGGTTTGGTGCTGTCCGAGGGCAACGGCATGTTCGTGCCGGCGTTCGTGCGCGACCTGCGGATCACTCAGGCACAACTGGCCTTCCTGTCCGCGTGCGACACCGCCGGTCCCGATCCCGCCCTGGTCGACGAGCCGCTGAACCTGGCCTCGGCGTTCCACCTCGCGGGCTTCCGCGGTGTCATCGGCACGTTGTGGCACACCGCCGACAGCGCCGAGACCGCCTCCGCCGTCTACTCGACGCTGACCGCGGGTGGCACCCGGCCGGCCGACACGGCCGCGACGGCGTTCGCGCTCAACGAGACGTTGCGGCGCATGCGAGACGCCTATCCGGCCGTGCCGACCCGATGGGCGGCTCATGTGCACGTCGGTGACTAGAACGCGCCCGCGCCTGGTGAGCGGGTTCAGTAGACGCGCACGCCGTAGGCGTTCAACGCCTCGACCACGGGCTGGAAGAACGTCGTTCCGCCGCTGGAGCAGTTGCCGCTGCCGCCCGAGGTGAGACCGAGCGCGGTGTTGCCGGCGAACAGGGAACCGCCGCTGTCACCGCCTTCGGCGCACACGGTGGTCCTGATCAATCCGTACACCGTGGTGCCGTCGCTGTAGTTCACGGTCACGTTGAGCCCGGTCACCTGGCCCGTGCGGAACCCGGTCGTGCTCCCGCTGCGCCCGACCGACTGGCCCACGTACGGGTCGGCGGCGTTGGCGATGTCACGGGTGGTGCCGTTGTAGAGGTTCACCGCGCCGGGCCGCGCGATGCCGGACGTGTAGCGGATGAGGGCGTAGTCGTTGCCGGGGAAGCTGCTGCCCTCGCGCGTGCCGATCACTTGGCCTCCGGCGGCCGACCAGGTGGCCGCCGCGTTGCCGCAGTGGCCCGCGGTCAGGAACCACGCGGTGCTGCTGCCCGGCCGGTTCACGTTGAACCCGAGCGAACAGCGGTAGGGGCCGCCGTAGATGGCGTCGCCGCCGGTGATCGTCGTGGTGAACGCGCCGGGTACGTGTTCGAGTCGTGCGGTGTCCCCGAGCCCGGCGAGCACGCCGCGCAGGGTCGCGAGCTTCTCACCGGTCACCGTGCTGTCGGCGGACACGAGGACCTGGTTCGTCCTCGGGTCGATCCCCCACGACGTGCCGGGGATCGCCGCGGACCGCTCCAGCTTCTCGGTCGCGGCCTTCAGCACCGCGGCGCCGCGGGTGACGAACCGGGGCACGGCGCCGGCGGCACGGACGGCGTGAGCGGTCTCGGTGTCGGTCACCGCGACGACGAGCCTGCCTGTCGCGGAGTCCTGGTAGGCCCCCGCCGTGCGGTCGCCCAGCCGGTCGGCGACCGCGGTGGCGAGATCGGTGGTGGCTTCCGCCGCGACGCCGGCGGAAGCGGGCGGGGTGAGAGCGGCGCCCAGCACCAGAGTGGCTGTCAGGGCGGCGAGACGGAGTTTCATCAGGATCCTCCTTGGTGCAGGAGAACACGTCTTTTCTAGGCGTGCCAAGGAAAAGACCTCACTACAGGTCACCCGTGAGAGCGCGACCACACCTCGAGTCTACGACCGGTCCGTCTGCCCGGATTACGGCGAACGCCGCAACCGGCGCCTGACAGCTCAGTCTGTCCGTTCTTGTCAACGATCGGTCGAGATCGTCCACATCGGACGGTTCCGGCCCCTTGCGCCGTTCACTCCCGGTACGCCTGCTGACCGAGTGCTCGGGTGACTCCGAGCGCCGCGGTGCGCACGGCCGCCGCGAGCGCCTTCACGTTGGTGGACGAGCGCACGACGAGCGCGAGTGAGGCGCGCAGACCGCCGTCCGGTCCGAAGATCGGAGCCGCGACGGACGCCGCGCCGACGGTCATCTCCTCCAGGGAGTAGGCGAGCTTGTCGCGGCGGACCTGGTGCAGCGTCCGCGCGAGCACTCCGGGGAGGGTGATCGTGTGCGGAGTGCACGCCCGCAGGCCCTCGGAGGCCACCTGCGTCAGCAGCTCCGGCTCGGAGAACGCCAGGATGATCTTGCCCACGCCGGTGGCGTGCAGCGGCAGGTGACCGCCGACCTCGGTCAGCGTGCCGACCGACTGGTTGCCGGACAGCTTGTCGAGGTAGAGGGCATTGGTGCCGTCCCGCACCGCCAGCTGCACGTTCTCGTGCGTCGCCTCGTAGAGGTCTTCCATGTACGGCATGGCGACCGCGCGCAGGTCACGATGCCGGGGTGCGAGCGCGCCGACGTTCCACAGCCGGAGCCCGATCTGGAACCGGCCGTCGGGCAGTCGTTCCAGCGCGCCCCAGGTGACCAGCTCCCCCGCCAGCCGGTGCGCCGTCGCGACGGGGAGGTTCGAGGCTTCGGCGAGCTCGCTGAGCGTGAGCTGCGGCCGTGCCGAGGAGAACGCGGCCAGCATCGACAGCAGCCGGTCGGCCGTGGTCCGGCCCGCCTCGCGGGTGTTGCCTCCCATGCGCACAGCCTCCCGTCACCGGAACAAGATCACCACTCCCGCGGAGGTGACGACGGCGACGGCCAGCGCCGCGAGGCCGAACCATCGCGGGTTGCGGCCCCAGGGTGTCCTGGCGTCCACCGCGTAGCGGCCGGCACCGGTGAAGAGCAGTGCGAAAGCCACCACCGCGAGAACGAGCTGGAACTCGAAACCGTCCTTCGTGCCGCTGAGGAAGAAGCCCGTGGGAGCGCGGACGTACACGATGTTCAACGCGACGCCGAGCAGTGCCGCACTCCCCAGTGGGGTGAGGAAGCCCAACAGCAGCAACAGGCTTCCGCCGGTCTCGCTCAGCGCGGTCACCCAGGCCAGCAGGTCTGTGCCCCTGGCGAAGCCGTATCCGGTGAGGGTCTGGGCGAAGCCGCCGATGCCCGAACCGCCGAAGAGCCCGAACAGCTTCTGCAGGCCGTGCGCCCCCACGACCGCGGCCAGGCCCACGCGCAGGACCAGGAGCCCCACGTCCCGGCTGCCTCCCGGTTCGACTTCCGCGGAAGTAATGCTCTTCGCTCGTTCTCGCGCGCTCTCAAAAATCATGGCTTGCCTCCGGGGCGATGTGGAACGTGTACTCGAGTGAGCGCCAGGACCCGTCGACGCCCCGGCCGTCAGGAGCCGGCCCGATGTGCTCGGTGAAGTCGGCCACGAGCCCGTCCTTCACGCCGAAGACGGCGTCACCGCGGCCACCGCTCAGGTCGAGGTACGCGCCGCCTCGGACGAACAGCTGGGTGATGAGCCTGCGGTGCCCTGCCGCCTGGATCAGGAAGTGCACGTGCGGTGCCCGGTAGGGGTGCCTGGCCGCCGCGGCGAGCAGTTCGCCCACCGGGCCGTCGGTGGGAATGGGGTACTCGTGCGGCAGGATCGACCAGCACCGCACCCTGCCGTCGTCGTTGGTGCGGCAGGATCGACCAGCACCGCACCCTGCCGTCGTCGTTGGTGCGGCAGGATCGACCAGCACCGCACCCTGCCGTCGTCGTTGGTGCGGAAGCGCCCGCGCAGCACCGGGCCGTCGAGGTCGGGCAGCTGGACGTCGTAGTAACCGTCCTCATTGGACTGCCAGACGTCCACGACGGCGTCGCCGACGGGGTTTCCCGCCGTGTCCTCGACCCGGACGCCGATCCACAGTGGAGTGCCGGGCAGGCCGCCGGACAGGTCCGCGCCGTCGTCCAGCTCAGGTGGCCCTTCGACGTAGAACGGGCCGAGCACGGCCGAGGGGGTGGTGTCGGGCGTCCGCGAGTTGGCGAGCAGGTCGACCACGCTCGAAACGCCGAGAACGTCGGACAGGAGGATGAACTCCTGCCGGGTGTCGTCGCACGTCTGCCCGGTCCGGGTGAGGAAGTCGATGGCGTACTGCCACTCCTGCTCGGTGACGTCATTGGTGATCACGTAGTCGTGCAGGGTGCGCACGAGATCGGTCAGCAGCCGCCGTCGCCGCGGGTCGGGGGTGGCGTCGAAGCTGGCCACGACCTGGCCGGTCAGCGTGGAGAGGTCCGAGCCCGCGGCTGCCGGGCGCGTGCCTCGCCAGGCCGCTTTCAGCAGCTCCACGAGCTCCGCCCCACTCGGCCGTCGCGGGTGCGGGTACGGCGCGGCCACGGCTGCGGCCGCGGCGGCCTCCAGATCGTCGAACCGCAGGCCGAGCTCGCTCAACGAGGTCGGCGCACCCGCCGAGGTGACGAGGTCGAAGACACCGGTGGCGGCGTCCTCCGCTTGGAGTGCCTTCGCGATGGCAGCCATCACGCCAGGCGTGGCCGGTGCCGTGAAGGCGATCACGTGCGGGAGAAGGACGGTGTGCGTCTCGGCGTGGGGCAGCCCGAACGAGCCTCCGAGCGTGTGGCAGAGCTTGTGGTGCAGACCCATGCCCGTGGAGCCGAGACAGGTCCCGGCCAGCCACGCCGCCCTCAGCAGGCTTTCGCGCGCGGCCTGGTCGGCCGGATCGCGCACGATGACCGGCAAGGCGCGGACGATGCGTTCGACCGCCTCCAGTGCGATCTCCGCGATGTGGTCGTCGCAGTCCTCGGAGTACAGCGCCTCGACCGCGTGAGCCAGCGCGTTCATCGCGCTGGTCACCGACAACCGCACCGGCAGGCCCAGTGTCAGCTCCACGTCGTAAATGACCGTGCCGGGACGGATGCTCTCCGACGACCTCGTCGCCTTCACACCGTCGACGGTCTTCCCCAGCACCGGTGTCATCTCGGAGCCGGCGTAGGTGGTGGGCACGATCACCTGCTCGATGCCCGCCCGCGCGGCCAAGGCCTTGGCGAGTCCCGTCACCGTGCCGCCGCCAACGGCGACCACGCAGTCGACGGCCTGGTCGCGGACCAGCCCCATCACCTGGCCGGAGACCTCGACCGGGGTGTGCTGGGCCGCGCCGTCGAACCGGGCCGCGACCAGCTCGCCCAGCACCGACTCGGCGCGTGCGGCGGCCGCCCCGGCACCGCGCCCGCCCAGCAGCAGGACGCGGTGCCTGCCCAGCCGCTCGATCTCCTCACGCAACTCGCCCAGCGTTCCCGAACCGAAGACCACTCGTACCGAAGCTGATTTCACCCGTGTAGTCGTCACGACGACTCCTCTCAGACCGAGCTGGTGGCGCAGAGCGGAATCCCCGCCGTCGCCGAGCCGAGCAGCCAGGAGCCGCCCTCCTGGTAGAGCAGGTCGACCTCAGGCCCTTGCAGACCGGGAAGTCCCCGCATGACGTCATGTCCCGAGCTCTCCTGCAGGTACGCGAGGTGCCGGTAGCCCTCGGGGAACTCGGCCAGGACGCCGGCGTCGAGGGTGAGCGTCTCGCCGGGCGTGACGACGTCGAGGCGGTCGTGCTCGTAGATCGGCTGACGCCGCACCACCGCCCAGCGGCCGTCCCTGCGTTCGAAGAAGTCGTAGAACCGCCCGGTGCAGGTGACGTCGACGAGCACGTCGATCGAGCCACGCTGGTGGATCTTCATCTTCGTCTGGGCCACCGCGCGGTCACCCGTCACCTCGCTGGTGTGTCCGCCGAGGAAGTGCAGGATCCGCACGCCTGCTTCGAAGCCGCCCTGCTCGCTTCGATGAACCTCTCCGCGGGGCCTTGGAACCAGGTCGCGGTCATCCAGCCGTCGTCGTGCCACACGGACGCGAACCGCGCCCAGTCACCGGCGTCCCGGAACACCACCCAGTTCTCGACGACCTCACGAATCTGCGCTTTGTCGTTCATGCTTTCCCCGTCCCTCATCGGCCTGCTGGCAAGGTGATCTCGTTGTGCGCCTGCCGCCCGCCGGTCACGGCCGCGGCACTGATCGCGGCGAGGAAGCCGACTCCCGCGAACACGTAGAAGCCCCACGGATAAGCGATTCCCGCGGACAGCAGGGCGCCGCCGAGCAACGGTCCGCAGATCGCGCCGAGCCTGCCGACCCCCGCGGTCCAGCCGAGGCCGGTCGCCCGCGCGTGCACGGGGTAGACCCGCTGCGTGTAGGAGTAGACGAGCGCCTGAGCGCTGAAGACGAAGAACCCCGCGGCGAACACGACCGCGTAGACCCCCGCACCGGGCAGCCTGATGCTGAGCAGCGCGAGGAACGCTCCGGCGCCGGCGAACCACGCGATCGTCGAGCCGTGCAGCCCGCGGCGCACGGCCAGTGCGCCCGCGACGATCATGCCGATCACGGCGCCGAGGTTGAGCGTCAGGAGCAGGCCCAGTGCCGCGCCGAGCGGGTATCCGGCCTGTCGCATGATCTGCGGCAGCCACGTGTTGAGGCCGAACACCAGCACCAGGCCGAAGAACGTGGTGACCCAGAACGCCAGCGTCGCCCGCAGCAGCCCACCGGTGAACAGGCTCGCGACGGCGTCACGTCCTGACTTGGCCGGCTCGTCGCGACGCCGCTCGTGGTCTTCCGACTCGGGCAGGTGCCTGGCCATCGCGGGGACGAGCACCAGCGCGGGCAGAGCGCCCACGACAACATCGAGCGCCAGCCGAAGTCCGCGATGAGCACGATTCCCAGCAACGACGTCAGCACGGCGCCGACGTGATATCCGGTCATCACGAAGGTGGCCGCGCTCGCGCCTTTGCCTCGGCTCGCCTGATGTTCGGTCACGCGGGTGATGGCGGAGGGCAGGCAGCCGCCGAGCCCGAGTCCGGCGAGGAACCTCATCAGCCCGAAGAACTCGGCCGACGGCGAGAAGGCGCAGAGCAACGTGAAGACCGAGAAGATCGCCACCGACAGCATGAGCGCTTTGCGGCGTCCGAAGACGTCCGTGATCGTGCCGATCGCGAGTGCGCCGATCGTCATGCCGATCAGCCCCGCCGTCGACACGAGCGACCCGGTCGCCGGCGTCAGTCCCCACACGTGGTCGCTCAGCAGGACCGGAAGCACCACGCCCACGACGACCATGTCGAACCCGTCGAGCATCACCGCGGCCCAGCACAGCGGCCGAACCCATCTGGTGCTCTCTCGCGTCGTGTCCACAAAGGCCTCCGCTTCGTCGGGGGTGCCGCGTTCTCCGGCTGCGGGTCCCGACAGTAGGAACCGCCGCGGCCGGGAGACCAGGTCGCGTTTCCGCCCGGCGGAAACGGCCCGAGATCCGCGATTGTGCGTCCCATGTGGACTCTCTGTGTGTTCGGCGTCACAGTCAGAACCTCAGCCGGATTCTCTCCGTCTTGCGGGACATGAGGAAACTCGCACTCGCCGCAGTCCTGCTGCTGATACCTGTCGCCCCGGCGACCGCATCTCCCGGACTGCGTTTCGAGCCCTGCGCGGACGTTCCCGAAGCCGGGTGCGCCACCCTGCGCGTGCCGGTCGACCGCGCCCGGCCGGACGGCCCGCAGGTCGATCTCAGCGTGGCCCGCCGCGCGGCCGCCGATCCGGACCGGCGCATCGGCGTGCTGATGGTCAACCCGGGCGGTCCCGGCGGGTCCGCGGCGCAGTTCGCGAAGGACGCCCCGAAGCTCTTCAGCGCGGAGATCCTCGCCCGGTTCGACATCGTGGGCTACGACCCCCGCGGCATCGGAGGCAGCAATCCGATCTACTGCGACACCTCGGCCGTGGGACTGCCGCACCCGGCCGGCCGCCCGGACACCCCGGAGCGGTTCGGCGAGCTCGCGGCCTACAACCGCGCACTGACCGA
Source organism: Lentzea sp. NPDC005914 (assembly GCF_040629405.1). Lineage (NCBI taxonomy): Bacteria > Bacillati > Actinomycetota > Actinomycetes > Pseudonocardiales > Pseudonocardiaceae > Lentzea > Lentzea sp. NPDC005914. Next base: position 83,919 of record NZ_JBEXVQ010000003.1, read on the forward strand.
GGACTGCCGCTCCCGCACCGGACCGGTGTTCGACCAGGTCGACGCGCAGAGCGCGGTGCAGGACATGGACGACCTGCGCAAGGCGTTGGGCGAACGCGAGATCACCTACTACGGCATGTCCTACGGCACTCTCTACGGCCAGAAGTACGCCGAGCGGTTCGGCCGCAACGTGCGCGCCATGGTGATCGACAGCGTGGTCGACGCGAGCATCCCGCTTCCCGACCTGATGGAGGCGGGCGCCCGCGCGGGTGAGGACATCTTCGCGGAGTTCGTGCGCTGGTGTGGCGACACCCCGTCGTGTGCCTTGCACGGCAAGGACATCCGCGCCTTGTACGCCGAACTTCGCGCCCGCGCCGCGCGTGGCGACCTGCACGTACCAGACCTGCCGAACCAACCGCTGACGCCCGCAGAGCTCGCGAGCCGCACCGTGCGGCACGGCTACGCACCGGATTTCCCGCGCATGGCCCAGTACTTCGCCACCCTGTCCGCGCAACCGGCCGCGGGCTTCGGTGCCGCCACGGCCAGCCGCCAGAGCTTCGCGGTGCTGTGCCAGGACGTCTCAGGCCATCCGCGCAACGCGGCTGAGGTGGCGGCAGTGGACGCCCGCGTGCGGGCGGCCGCCCCGACGATCCAGGCTTCCCCGATCTGGGACCTCGCGCTGACCAAGTGCGTCGGGTGGCAGGGCCCCGCGCTGAATCCGGCCGCTCCGTGGCAGCCGGTCGAGGCGCCGCAGGTGCTGATGTTGAACTCGCGGCACGACCCTTCGACCGGCTACGAGAACGCGGTGAACGTGCATCGTCAGGCAGGCGGCAAAGCGACGCTGCTGACCTACGACGGCACGGGGCACGGGGTGTACGACCGGACTCCGTGCACCCGCGCGGTCACCGACGCCTACCTGCTGGACCTCACGGTGCCGCGAGACGGCCTGAGCTGCCCTGCCGTCTAGGAACCCTCGAAGGAGTCGATACATTTCATGCGCGACAACTGGAATCCACTGCCGCTGCTGATGACGATCAGCCGACGACCGCCCAGCGCTGGGCCGACATCGGCGATCAGCTGCCGGGCGTGCTGTTCGCGTTCGGCGCGCTGTTCCTGCTGCTGCGGTTCCTCAGCACGGCGGCGCGACGCGGCCCGTACGACGCGGCCGCGCCGAAGGCCCTGTCGAGGTTCGGCTGGTTCTCACTCCTGGGTGGACCTGTCTGCGTCCTCGTCGAGGTCGTGTCGCTGTCGTCGTCGAGCTCCAGCTTCGGCCTGACGGTCGACTGGGCCGAGGAATGGGGAGCGAGGTTCCCCGAGTGGTCCGCCGCCGCGGGTCTCGCCGCACTCGCCTTCGCCTACATCCTGCGCGTGGGAGTGGCTGATCGCCTCGGCGGCGAGCAGCGGCTGGGCCGAACGGGTACTCGCTGAAACGTCCGCTCGCCGCATCCCGACGTCCCCTTACACGCAAGTAGTCGGAGGCGTCATGGCCGCTCCACCCAGTTCCGCCGGCGAGATCGTCCTGCCTCGACCGCAGTGGGGGCCGTACAGCTGGTCGTGGGACCGCTACTTCGACGACGTGCTCGAGCAGGTGCTCACCAGACCCGAGGTGGTCACTCCTCCTGACGACGTGCAGCTCACGCTGGACCTGAGAGAGGTGCTGACCGCGAAGCGCGACGCCATCCGCGCCGACCAGAAGCTGCAGATCGAGCTGATCGACAACCTCACAGCAGGACTCCACGACGCCTTGGTCGAGATGGTCGCCTCACACCCCAAGCAACTCGCTCTGCTCTCCGACTACGTCAGTGTCGCGAGCACCTTGCGCGAGATGATGCCCTCGTTCCGTGATGGACCATTCGACGCGGGCCTCCAGGACTTCTGCGAAGCCATAACGCAGTGGCTCAGCAAACCTGGTTCTCCTCGTCCGGACCTGCCGGCCAGCAGTCGGCTCGGGTTCCTGCCCAGGCCCGGTGTCGTGGATCGCGCACGAGAACTCATCGCCAAGTTGTACGACCAACAGATGTCGGTGCTGAAGCAAGTACAACCGGCGGCACGGGAGAAGCGGCACTTCCGCGCGCTCGAAACGAGCCACGAAGTGCAGAAGCGCGAGCTCGAAGCATCCGTGGAGTCCGCGCTGCTCGCGTTGGTGAACACCGAGTTCAACAAGGCGCGGGAGGCGGCGACCTCCCCCTTCATGCAGGTGTCGAGCTTCGACTCCCTGTGGCAGACCCTGACGACCGAGAAGACCGTGATCACTCCCACGTACTCGCACGTGGACGATCTCGTGCGCGTCCGCGAGGGCAGCATCGGCATCGCGGGGCCTCGCGGAGCGGGCAAGAGCACACTGATCAACTACTTCACGTCGCGCCAGGGACTGCCTGGACGACAACGAGAGACGGACCGCGCACGGCTCGGCGTCCTGGTGTCCGCCCCTGTCGACTACGACGCGCGGGAATTTGTGCTTCACCTGTACGCACAGGTCTGCGAAGCGGTCATCAAGGCGGCCGGCGGCAGTGTGGAAAGGCACGGAGGACCGACCGTCCGCCATCGCGTCCCGCCGAACAACTTCGCGTGGTGGGGAGCGGTCGCCGCGGCCGCCGGCACTGGAGGTGCCGGACTGCTCGCCGTCGCGTTGATTCGACGTCTGACAGCCGTGAGCCGGACTCCTTGGGCCGACGTGGGCGCAGGACTGCTCGTCGTGGGTGTGCTCGCGATATCGGTCTCGCTGATGTTCGCCGGCCGAAGTCCGCTCACCCGGTCTTCGGTGCTGACCACGAGTGTTCCGGCGATGGTCACAACGGCCGGTCTGGTGTTGTTCCTGAGCAACGGCGCCTGGCAGTCGAGCTGGTCGCTGGTCCTCGGTGGCGCCGCACTGCTGGGGCTCGGCGTGATGCTCCTCCTGGATGTGGCGCGCAGGATCCGCATCACGAGCGCCCTCCGGCAGAATCCCCCGGTCCAGGACTCGGTCGTCGAGGCGGCGTTGGAGCGTCGCGACGAGATCCGGACCCAGCAGAGCAACACCGTCGAGCAGTCGGTCACGTTCAAGCTCAACGCCGCCCCGTTGCCTGTGGGCCTCGACGCGGGCGGCAAGCACGGTGTCACGAGACAGGACCGTCCTCAGGGGCATCCCGAACTGGTCGCGAGCCTGCGCGAGTTCCTGACCATCGCTCAGGAAAAGCACAAGATGGTCATCGCCATCGACGAGCTGGACAAGCTCGCCAAGCCGGAGAAGGTCGAGGACTTCCTCAACGACGTCAAGGCCGTCTTCGGCGTCACGGGGTGCTTGTTCCTCGTGTCGGTCTCCGAAGACGCCGCGGCGGGGTTCGAACGCAAGGGCGTGCCGTTCCGCGACGTCTTCGACAGCGCCTTCGACGACGTCATCTCGTTGCCGCACATGAACCTCAGCGCGGCCCGCAGCATTCTCTACGGACTGCTCAACGGATGGACCCAGCCGTTCATCGCGCTCTGCTACGTCACTTCCGGCGGCCTCGCCCGCGACTTGATGCGTTGCGCGCGCGACCTCGTCGGGCACCGGGACGAGGACGACAGGATCGAACTGGGTGAGGCCGCTCTCCTGCTGTACCGCCGCGAAGCTCTCGCCAGGCTGCGCGCGGTCCGGCACGAACTCCTGCGCGTTCCGGACACCTCCCGCTCCACCGACCTCCTCAAGATGATCTCCGGCCGCACGGAGGCCGACGTGACACCCGGCAGGCTCCGCACCCACCACACCGAACTGGTCGAGTGGGCCCAGAACATCCAGGAAGAGGCAGGGCGCCCCGCTGCCAGACTCGCGCTCGAACTCGGCGCGTTCATGTTGTTCGCCTCCACCGTGCTCGAGTTCTTCAGCCCGAAGGACATCGCGCGGCGGCTCAGGGAGGCCGAACAGGAACCGGCGAAGTCGCTCGCCCTTCTGGCCCAGGCCAGGCAGACGTTGGCCACGTGCCCGCAGATGGCGCTCGACGACGTGGCGGCGTTCCGCTCCGCGTGGAAGTTCGACTAGGCCGGAATCTCGGCTGCCCATCCACCCGGTCGGGTGTTTGTGTGGAAGCCCGGAAAACTTCGGTGCCCGCTGTCATGCTCACTCAGGTGAAGTACGACAAAGAGGCCATCGCCGCCTTCGCCGAGGTGTTCGACTCGGCCCGCGAACAGGTCGAGGAGATCCGCTCGTCGTTGATGAAGCCCGAGCTGACCGAGGCCGAGTTCGGCGAGTCCTGGCACGACCAGGGCACCGCGTTCGCGCGGCAGTTCGACAAGATCGAGCTCGACCTCGGCGACCTGGCCGACGTGCTCGAGCACATGCGCGACGCCATGACCGAATCCGCCGAGACCATGCAGGGCACCGACGACGCCTCGCACGTCCGGCTGGACGCCGTGCACCGACCGGGACAGGGGTGACGGCATGAAGTTCACCAAGCCCGACGCCGTCGACGAGATGAAACGGACACTGCTCGACGCCGAAGGAACGGGCGACAGCTCCGACGAGATCGGTCAGCCGCTCGACGAGGGCGTCGACAGACTGCTGCCGGAGTACGACCAGAAGCTGAAGCTCGGTCTGGACCCGAAACCCGGCGACAAGCGCAAGGAGATCTCCGGCCTCCACTGGGGCAAGATCGAACGCGAGGGCGCCCGGCTGGCGGGCCTGGCCGCGGGCCTCGCCGACATCGCCCGCTGCGTGCGAGAGGGATCGACGAAGATCAAGGACGCCTGGGAGGGTGACGCGGCGGACGCCTTCCAGGACCGCGCCGGGCAATTGGTCGCCCGGCTGACCGAGTACAGCGGCTCACTGCAGCGCGCGGCGAAGGCAGTCGACGAGACCATGCACAAGGCGCGCGAGCTCTACGGCCGCGACGAGAAGGGCTATCGCGCGTTCTGCGAGGACTTCTTCAAGTTCGAGGGCGTGCCGAAGCCGCACGAGATCCACCTCCTCGACGGGGAGAAGATCGACGAGATCCCGTTGTGCGGCATCGACTGCCACGGCGAGAAGCCCGGCCAGGGCCAGATCTACGAAATCCCCATGGGGTTCGACCCCAGCGCCTACGGACGCAGGGCCACGGCACACGCCTACGCCAGCAACCACATCGCCACCGAGAAGTGGTTCCGCTGGTACGGGTGGGAATGGACCGAAGGCGTCGACCACCAGCAGGACATCACCACCGCGATGCGGGAGTCAGAGGGTCAGGTCAGCGGAATCCCGATGCTGGTCAACCTCTGGTACACGGCGACCGAGAGCGTGAAGCAGACCATGTCCGAGAACTACCAGGCGATGCTCGAACTGCTGTCGACGCACACCGACGCGGAGATGTTCCGCAAGATGAAGCAGGACATGGGCGCGTGATCGACGACGCGGACCTCGCCCGCTTTCGCACCCGCATCGCCGACGCGACCCAGCACGGGATGCGATCGTTCGCGGCGCTGCGGGAGCGCACGTCGACCCTGGCCGCACAGGGGCGCGACGCGGAGGAACGCGCGGAACGGCTCAGGGCCCAGCAACGCCCTGCCGAGCCCGCGCCCCGGCCGGCCGGTCGTCGGCCCGAGGACGACGACGGCTACGAGGTCCGACTCGAAGACAGCTGGTGAACAGCCGAAGACCGCCTGCCCTGTCCGGATTTGTCGCAAAAGGACAGTCCGAACAGAACTATCCGTTGTGTGCTTCGAGCTCGGTCGCCAGCGTCTGCTGGGTGGCCGCCCACGACGCCAGGAGCGCCAAATTGTCAGCGGTCGGCGTGCCCGCAGGTGCGGTGTAGACGGTGAGGTGCAGGCCGGGTTCGGCGGGCAGTTGCAGGGACTCGACGTCCAAGTCGAGCCGGCCCACGATCGGATGGTGCACCCGCTTGCGTCCGGACCGGTGCAGCCGCACGTCCTGAGATGCCCACCGCTGCCGGAACAGCTCACTGCACGTTGACAGTTCGCCGACCAGGGCGATCAGCTCCTCGTCGTGCGGATCGCGGCCGGCTTCCATGCGCAGCTTCGCGGCCACGTCACCGGCGATTTGCTCGTAGTCGACGAAGAAATCTTCGGCCGCCTCAGGAGCCAGGTAGACGAACCGCGCTGTGTTCGCGGGCCGTCGCGGCTCGGCCAGCACCGGCGAGAACAGCGCGCGGGCGAGTTGGTTCGTGGCGAGCACGTCATAACGTCCGTTGCAGATCCAGGCCGGCGCATCGGAGATGGCGTCGAGCACCCGCTTCAGTGTGGATCGCACCTTCACGGCAGGCCTGCGCCGGCGTGAGCCGCGGGGCGCTCCGGATTGGCGCGCGAGGTGGAACAGGTGGTCGCGCTCGGCCTCCTCGAGTTGCAAGGCGGCGGCCAACGCGTCGAGCACGCCATCGGAGGCACCGGCGAGGCTGCCGCGCTCCATGCGCACGTAGTACTCGACTGATATTCCCGCCAGTAGCGCTACCTCTTCGCGACGCAGGCCTTTGACCCGACGATTGCCGCCGTAAGCGGGCAGCCCCGCTTGCTCGGGTGCGATGCGGGCGCGGCGCGAACTGAGAAACTCCCGGATGTCGGTGCGCAGATCCATCGAGGCCACTCCCTCACCGTAAGGCCGTCCCGCAGTCCGAGGGAGGCACTGCGGGTACCTGGCAAGCCTCGAGCCGACGCCTAGAGCCTGTCCTGTAAGTAGTTGATCTGGGCGTCTGGTATTTCTCTGCGGTGGTTGGTCGTGGGGAGTTGACGGATCGGGCGTGGGCGGCGATCGCGCCGTTGCTGCCGCCGGTGTCGGGTGGTGGGCGTCGGTGGCGTGATCACCGACAGGTGATCAACGCGATCCTGTGGAAGCTGCGGACCGGTGCGCCATGGCGTGACCTGCCCGAACGCTATGGGCCGTGGAAGACAGCGCATGAACGACTGCGATTGTGGACCAAGGACGGTACCTGGGCCCGCATCCTGGACGAGGTGATCGTCAAGGACGACTCCGTCGGTGACGTCCAGTGGGTGATCAGCGTGGACTCCACCGTTGTGCGGGCGCACCAGCACGCGGCAGGAGCCCGGAAAAAAGGGGCTGTGGCGCCGAAACCGAGGCCTTCGCGGTCGACGGGGAAGGACTCGGCCGGTCCCGAGGCGGACTGAGCACCAAGATCCACCTCGCCGTCGACGGACGTGGCCTGCCGATGCGCGTGCTGCTCACCGCCGGGCAAGCTGGGGACAACCCGCAACTGCTGCCACTACTCGACGGCATCCGCGTCCGACGCGACGGACCAGGACGTCCGCGATCACGCCCGGACGCGGTGATCGCGGACAAGGCTTACTCGCATCCCTCGACGCGACACGTGTTACGCAGGCGAGGGATCACGTTCGTCAGCCCGGAACGCACGGACCAGGTCGCCCGCCGCACGGCCAAAGGCTCACGCGGCGGGCGACCACCCGTGTTCGACGCCGAGTTGTACAAGCAGCGCAATGTGGTCGAGCGGTGCTTCAACCGGCTCAAGCAGTTCCGTGACCTCGCGACCCGCTACGCCAAGCGCGTCGCCTACTTCCAGGCCGAACTCACCATCGCCGCCATCGTGCTCTGGCTCCGCTGACTTACAGGACAGGCCCTAGGTACCCGTTGCAGTCGTCGCGATGCCGCCGTCCACCGGGATGATGATGCCCGTGAGGTACGACCCGGCCCGGCTGGCGAGAAACACCGCGGTACCCGCCATGTCGTCGTCGCGGCCGAGCCGGCGCAGCGGGGCCTTCGCCGCGATCGTGTCGCCGACGGCGTCGAGCGTGGACGCCATCATCTGCGACGGGAACGGTCCAGGTGCCACCGCGTTCACCGTGACGTGCTGTGGGCCCAGCTCCCTGGCAAGCACCCTGGTGAGTTGATGGAGTGCCGCTTTGCTGCCGGCGTACGAGTAGTTGGGCGACTCGGCGACGTGGATGGCGGCGATGCTGCCGATGTTGATGATCCGCGCGGGATCATCGGCGGTCCCCGCCCTGCGAAGTGCGGGGAGCAGCGCCTGCACCAGCCAGAACGGCGACTTGAGATTGAGGTCGAGCACTGCGTCCCAGGCCTCGTCCGGGAACGTCTCCAGCGGCTCGCGCCACATCGCTCCCGCGTTGTTGACGAGGATGTCCAGGCGTTCCGAGTCGGCCTTGACGAGATCGGCGAGGCGCTGACACTCGTCGTGCCTGGACAGGTCGGCGGGGATTGCTTGAACGTCGCCGAATTCGGACAGCACACGCTGTGCGTCCGCGCACGTGTCTGCCTTGCGCGAGCTGATGACGACGCGGGCGCCCGCCTGGAGAAGGCCGCGCGCTATCATCATCCCAATACCCTTGGTGCCGCCAGTGACAAGTGCGTACTTCCCACTCAGATCGAAAAGTTCTGCGTGAGTGGTGAACTGGTTGTCCGCCATTGGTGTCCGTTCCTTCTGTCGCGGAAGAATGCTGTGGGAGCCGCCTCAACCAGGTTGACAGGGGTTTCGGACGCCTGGGAGACCCAGGTGATACAGGTACTGTCAGAGCCACCCTCGTCTGGCGCGCTGACCACTGACAAGGGCTACCCTCATACCCTGTTTCACCGCTTCCGCAAATGGCGGATCATGTCGTTGGCGTCGACGAAATGCAGAGCCCTGGCCTGTGCGTCGGCGGATCGGGCGTCGGCGACAAATCGACACAGGGTCGGACTTTGACTGAGCGCGTCCAGTACTCGATTCGAGGCCCTGGGCAGCTCACGCGACAGCCGCGTCCGAAGATCCACGTTGGCCTGACTCGATGGCACACCGTCCTTTGCGGCGGTGTTCCCGTCGAGCTCGATTCCGCCGTCCGGCGTTGGTGAGGGTGGGGACGGTTGAAGTACCTCGACAGCCGCCGTCCGGTATGTCGCCACCGCTGTCACGGCGGTGCCGATGACCAGCACCGCGAGAAACGCCAGCCAGGGCCACCAGGCATCGGCCTTGAGCTGATTTCCCAGCACGCCGGCGACTGCGGCCAGTACGAACGTTGCGCCCGCACCGACGGCAGACACCGTGAGCCTGGACACCGAAATCCTCCCGCCCGCCCCGAGTCGTAAGTCGCCGGCCAGTGCCCAAACGTTTCAAAGGTAGAGCGCCCTGCGGACCAGGCGGGCCTTGACCCTTGGCGATGACTCGTTGCAGTTCGGCCGAGGTGATGGTCAGGTGGTAGCGCTCACCCGTACGTCCCTGTCACAGGTCGGCGGACGGCGGGATGATCAGGTGCATGTCGTGGACCAACGAGGTTTCCGGCCGGGTCGACGGTCCTGTGGTGCAGGTCGGCGTTCTGGTGGGAGACGTGCACGTGGACACGGCGCGGCCCACTCGGTCCGCCTACCTGGCCCAGGTACGGGCACTCGCGCCGGACAGCCTCGAAGGAAGATCCTACGAGTTGGCTGTCCTGACAGCGTTCTGCTCGTCGGAGGCGACCGCCGAGAGCTATCTGTGGTGGCGGGCGGAGGCGTGGTCGGGCAAGTCCGCGTTGTTGGCGTGGTTCGTGCTGCATCCGCCGCCTGACGTCCACGTGGTGTCGTTCTTCGTCACTTCTCGGTTGCCGGGTCAGAACGACCGGCGCGGCTTCGTGGACTGCGTGCTGGAACAACTCCACGACCTGGCCGAGTGTCCTCCTCGCACGGATCTCACCGACGCCACCCGTGAGCCGTACCTGCGGCAACTGCTCGTCGACATGGCGAGCCGGATCCGCGCACAGGGCAAGCACTTCGTGCTGGTGGTCGACGGCTTGGACGAGGACCGCGGACTCGACGGATCCGCCGACGCCCACAGCATCGCCGCGCTGCTCCCCCACCGCGGCGTCCGGGTGGTCGTCGCGGGGCGCCCCGACCCGGCACTGCCCGCCGACGTGCGCACGGACCACCCGCTCCACACCTCGGCGCGCGTCGAACAACTGACCCCATCACCGGAGGCAAGCGCCGTGCACGACGTGATGACCAGGGACCTCAAACGGCTGATGCGCGGCAGCCAGGTACAACAGGACCTGCTCGGCTTCGTCACCGCGGCGGGCGGCGGGCTGTCCGCGCGAGATCTGGCCGAGCTGACCGGCGCGTCGCAGTGGCAGGTCAAGGACGATCTGCGCACCACGGCTGGGCGCAGTTTCGCCCGCCGACCAGGGGAACCACCGGTCTACCTCCTGGCCCACGACCAGTTGCACGTCCTGGCTGTGGAGATGCTCGGTCCGCGGTTGCGCTCGTACCAGGAACGGCTTGCGGAATGGGCGAGCACCTATCGTGCGCGTGGATGGCCACCCGACACTCCCCGGCACCTGTTGCAAGGCCACGCAGCGCTGCTCGCGGCGACCGGCCACCGGCAGCGTCTGCTGGACTACGTCATCGACCTCCGCCGGCAGAACGCCGCCCACGCGATGTTCGGCAACAACAACGCTTCCGTCACCGAGATCGAGACCGCACAGGCGGTCTTCCTCGGCGATGACGAGCCGGACCTCACCGCACTGGCCCGGCTCGCCGTGCACCGGACCAACCTTCAGGACGGCGGGGACTGGGTACCGGCGTCACTCCCGAGGATCTGGGTCAGGGCGGGTCGGGTCGACCACGCACAGGTGCTGATCGCGTCGATCAGCGACCCGATCGCACGCACTCGTGCGCTCATGGGCACGGCGGAAGAGCTGCACCGCGCCGGTCAACCGGACCTCGCGGCCCGCATGTTCGACACGGCCGAGGCCCTGACGCTGGCGTTCAACCAGTTCTGGGGCGACTGGCTGCACCGCGAACTGGCCGAAGCGGCCACAAGGGCAGGTGACCTCGACAGAACCCAGCGCGTGATCGACCACCTGCACTCCGCTGACTCCCAAGCCCAGGTCTGCGCTTCCGCAGCTCTCACGGCGTTGTCGGCCGCGGACCGTGAGCACGCTGAGAGGTGGTACCAGGACGCCGAGGAAGCGCTGGCGTCAGAGCCCGCGAGCAAGGGACTGTTCGGCACCACCGCGAAGTTCCAGGCGCACGCCCTCGTGTTCGCGACCACGGCAGCCGCTGCGGCAGCCCTGGGCCGCCAGGACCGGGCGGCGGAACTCGCCGCCACGGCCACCGATCCCGAATCGACCTACGAACTGCGCACGCGGGCACAAGTCGTGAGCGTGGTGGAGATGTTGGCGCAGGGCGGCTTCGTCGAGACGGCATTGTCGGTCGCCGAGAAACACACCGATGTCGAGGACCCCGAGGACGCGTTGCTGTGCATCGCGCAGACGTTGGCGCACAACGGCGAGCTCGACAAGGCCGAAGCCCTCGCCCGGACCACCACCGAGGCACGGTACCGCTGCGCCGCGCTCGCCACCGTCGCGTTCGCCGCAGGCAGAGGTACCGAACAGGAGCGGGCGAACCAGCTCCGCACCGAGGTCGAGTCGATCCTCGAAGGTCTCCCGCCTGACGACTGCCAGCAGATCGCCGTCAGGACGACCGCCGTCGCCGCTGCCGACGCGGGACAGCACGACCAAGCCGAGAACACCGTGTTCACCCAACTGCTTCCCGGCAAGGACTTCGACGGAGCCTTGTACGTGGCGTTCGCTCTACTGCGTCGCGGCGAAAACGACCGGGCCGAACGCGTCATCGAGGCAACCGAACACGCCGCCCGCTCGACATCGCGGAACGTGGATGAACGCGCGCTCCTGCAGTGGATCGACGTCATGACCGATTTCGGGGACGTCGACCGCGCCGAACCGCTTGTGCGCACGCTCCAGGATCCCGAAATCCGTGCGGCGGCCTGGCAACGACTCGCCGAGACCATCGCGGCCACCGGCGACCTCCGCCGCTTCCAAGCCGCATTCGATCACATCACACAACCTTCACTGCAACAGCGGCCACGCCTGGAGATGATCCGGGTGCTGCTCGCTGATGATGAGAAGGACGAGGCCGTGAGGCTCGCCCGAACCTCCGACGTGATTCGTCACCGCGCGAAGGCGCTCGACTTCATCGCGGGAGCCACCCGCGACCGGGAGATGCTCGACGAGGTGATCGCACTCGCGACAGATGCGACCGGACTCGACGAACAGGCAGGGATCCTGGATGCAGCGCTCCGCACCGCCGCCGACCTGGGCGACCGGGCCACCGCCGAACTCCTGCTTCGCAGGCTGCACCTCGTCCAGGACCAGCTGTCCGCCGAAGCGAAACGCAACGGCGGCCACGCCCGGACGGTATACCTGCCCGAACGCCTGCGGACACTGACCGAACTCGCGGAACAACTGGGGCGCTTCCCCCATAGCTACCTGCGGGACGACGAAGAACCCAGCGTTCGTTCCGGAGCACCGACGTTCTTCGTGGGTTCGTCGCCTCTCCCCTTCCGCACGCAATTCGCCAGAGCGCTCGCCATCGGCGGGTGGATGGACATCGTCGACCGGATCGTCGAGGAGGACCCCGACGTCTACGCCGCCATCATCTGCGAACTCGACCGGATAGAAGGACAAGGGTCGCGCCGGTGAGCAGGCGACCGCCAGCGGGATAGCGTGTCCCGGTGCCCGACGAGGAACTGCTGCGCCGATGGGAAGAAAACTGGCCGGACTGCCCGCCCATCGGCCACGAACTGCGCTGTGAGCGGGATCGGTGGGTGCGTTTCCACAGCCTGCCGGAGTCCAAGCGCTATCCGGCCACCGAGGGCGAGTGGGCGATCGTGCTGGACCGCTACAACACGGTCCTCGACGAACTGTTCGCGGGTCTGGACGTTCACGTCGCCACGTCGGACTGGTCCGGCACCCCGGTGCCGCCCGAACGCCCGCACCACCAGACGCAGTGGCACCCAGGAGCCCATCACTGGACGTCGATCTGCACAGATCCGGATCCGGACGACCCGATCTACACGCACGTGTACGTCAGCCGGATCCCGTGGGAACGCGGCCGCGTCGACACACTGCTGCGCGCCGTCGCCGACGATGCCACTGCAGGAGTGCTGATCACCGACATCGGTCTGCAACGGATCTACCACCCCTACGACGGTGGCGCCGACGTCATCCTCACCACGAGCGCTGAACGCGACCAACTGCGCGCGCGGCACACCGACTGGCTCTCCATTCACCCGTCGGGGCTGTAGAACCTCAAGGGATCATCCCGTTAGGACGATCGGCGGGTTCGACGTGGCGAAGAGGCTGTCGAACACCCGGACGCGGTCGAAAGACAGGGCATGCTCGCGTGCCCGATCCGCCATCAGTTGCCGTTCCTCGGCTGACATGTCGAGCACCACCCGGTCGATCGCCGCAGCGATCTGGGTGGTGTTCCCGGCCTCGACGACGATGGCCGTCGAGCCCACCGCTTCGCCGACGCCTCCGGTGGTGGTCGTGATCACCGGGCCACCGCCTGCGAGCATCTTCTCGGTCAGCGCGATGCCGAACGTCTCGACGAAGTCCGGTTCGGGCTTGGTCGGAAGCGCGTACACGGCGCAGCCGTTCATCAGCAGCGGCTTCTCCTCGTCCTCCACGTCGGTGAGGAAGAGGATCCGGTCGTTGTCCCGAGTGATGGCCTGGAGGTGCTCGAGTTCGGGGCCCTTGCCGGCGATCACGAGCTTCACCTTCGACTGCGCCTGGCACTGGGCGAACGCGTCCACCAGGTCGTAGATGCCTTTGGCCCGTGTCACCCGGGACAGGAACAACACGTACCCGTCGCGTTCCAGGCCGCGGCGCTCGAGGGCGGTGTCCACCAGCGCGGGATCGAGGTCGAGGTAGGCCGAGGTGTCGATCGGCGGGTAGCTGACCGAGATCCGGCGCACGCACTGGCGGGCGAAGCGGGTGCCGCAGTGCGCGTCGATGGCCTCTGCGCAGGCGATGATCTCCTGCCTCGTGTACTCCGACACGGCGATCACCTCGTCGTTGGCGAGGAACCGGGTGAACAGGACCACGGCTGCACCGAAGCGCCTCTCGTGCAGGCACGAGCGGATCACGTTGGTGACGTCCGAGCCGACCGCCTTCGCGATGGTGCGGACGTCAGGTGCGTAGCCGGCCGCGCGGGCCGCGTCCACGGCGTCGCGCACCACGGCGTCGTGGGGAGCTAGGTACATCGACACGCACGTGGTCGGGATCGGCTCGGCCAGCAGTTCGACGAGGCGTCCCGTCAGCCCGGCCAGGTATCGGCCGTCGGGTACTCGGTAGTCGCCGACCGGCTCGGGGCGTTCCACGGTGATGCCCTCGCTGTAGGGCATGATCCGGTCCAGCGGCTTGAGCGGCAGGCCTGCCGCCTGGAGCACGGGTATCGGCCAGGTCAGCAGCCGGACGTCGTCGAAGCCGCGGGTCAGCGCGACCTCGGCCAGGTTGCGGGCCTCTCCTGAGTGACCGCAGATGACCGGGTCGGCCCGGACCACGATGACGAGACGGCGGCTTGGCCTGCTCATGTGCGAGCCCCTTTTCCGAGCGGGTCGGACACTGATGGCGGCAGGATCTTGCGTCCCCACTCCGAGGGGTGCGGGCCCAGTTCGAGCAGCAGCCGGCCGCCCGCGTGGACGTCGGTCGCGCGCAGGTGCGCCGCGTCCAGGGGCTTGCCGTTCAGCTGCGCGGACTGCACGTACTGCGGCGGCGGGTCCGTCTCCAGCCCGTCGGAGCTGATCGACGTCTCGCGGTGGCCGCGGGTCTCGATGACGAAATCGCGGTCGCCTACGTGCAGAGTGGCGCGGCTGAAGGCAGGCGCGTTGACGAGGAACAGGTTCTGCCCGGCGACCGGGAACAGACCGAGCGAGGCCCACACGTACCAGGAGCTCAGCCCGCCCGAGTCGTCGTTGCCCGGCAAGCCGCCCGGACCGGTGCCGAACTGCCACGTCAGCGCCGCGTGCACGATCTCGGCTGTGCGATCCGGCCGCGCCGCGTAGTGGTAGGACCACGGCGCTTCCATGTCCGGCTCGTTGTTCAGCCCCTCGAACCGGTTCAGCAGGTAGCCGGCCGCCATCTCCGCCGAGCCGGGCCGCTTACCGGGCTGCTCCACACGCGGAGCGCCGTAGCCGAAGAACGCGTCGAGCGTACTGACGAAGGCTTCGTTCCCACCGACCATCGCGATTCTGGCTGCCATGTCGTGCAGCAGCCGGAACGAGTAGTTCCACTTGCCGCCTTCGTAGAACGACGAGTCGAGCAGCAGACCGGTGTCCGGGTCGAACGCGTTGGACCACAGGCGACTGCGCGCGTCGAGGTCGTCGGCGAGCTGGACGTCGTTCAGCGCCCTGGCGATGCTGGAGGTGCAGTGGGCGGCGTAGGCGAGGTCGAGGGTGTGCGAGATCGGGTGCACGATGCCGTGCTCGTAGAAGTCTTCGCCGTACATCCGGCGCAGGTCGTCGTACATGTGCACCAGCGCCCAGGTCCAGTCCAGGTCGCCGAGGCCGAGGGCGTGCACGTCGGCCAGCGCGGTGTGGACCAACGCGCTCGCCTGACGGAAGAACCGGTCCGCGCCGCGAGCCATCCGATACCCGATGGGGAAGTTGCCTTCCTCCTCGCAGACACGGATCAGCGACTCGAGGAGATCGACCGCCCGGTCCGGGCAGATGGCCATGAGCAACGGCAACTGGGTCTTGTAGATGTCCCACATCGTGCAGATGTCGAACACGAAGGGCCCCGAGGACGGCCAGAACGGGCTCTCGTCGTCGCCGAAGCACGGCTTGATCAGAGAGTGGTACAGGGCCGTCGCGAACACCTGCCGCCTGGCGGGTGACCCGCCCTCGACCTCGACCCGGTCCACGTGGTCGCGCCACCGAGCCTTGGTCTGCGCCCTCACGACGTCGAACGCCGGCGCCCCGTCACCGCATTCGCGATACAGGTTCTCCCGAGCCTGTTCGCAGCCGCGCAGGGAGAACCCGATCTGGATCTCGACGCTCTGCCCGGCGGAGGTGGGGCCCATGTAGAGCATCCCGAACGGGCGCAACGTGGTCTGCCTGATGCGGTCGAAGTCGAGCCGCGTGCCGCCCTCGATCAGCCGGCGGTCGTGCCAGAGCATCTGCCGCCAACCCGGACTGTCGACCCTGATGTACACCGACAGCGGCACGCCTTCGACGACCACCGTTCCCTGGGCGCAGCCGTTGCCGAGGCTTTCCACGTGCGCCCGCAGCGGCACCGTGCGGCCGAGGTCGATGGCCAGCCCGCCGCAGGACAGGTCGACGACCACCCGTGCGCTGCGATGCTCGGGAAAGGCGTACCGGTGGACGGCGACCTTGGCGCCGACAGTCACCTCACATCGAATGCCGGTGTCGAGAGTGGCCGCGTAGTACCCGGCTTCAGCGGCCTCGTCGTGCAGCGGCCAGGCCTGGCCGAGGACGTCCAGCTGCTGCACCATCGGGGTTACCCGCACGTAGTTGTAGTACTTGCGGATCGCACCGGTGCCGGACTGCTGGAAGTGGGTGAAACCGGAGGCCTGCAGCTGGTCGAACAGCTCCTCAGGCTGGCCCTCGGTGTTCTTCATGTAGAGGCCGTAGCCGGTCGGATAGGCACCGGAGTAGGCGCAGGCGGACACCATGCCGAGCGGAGACGTCGCGCCGGGGTGGGTGTTGCCGACCTGAGCTTTCGGCCACCACCAAGTGGCCGCCAGCCCTTGCGCCGCAGGCAAGGAGGTGGCAGCCGTTCCGATGAAAGGATCAATCTCGTCGAGGATGACGCGACAGTAAGTCAGTGCGGGCACCACGTTGGTTTCAAGCAGATGAACATGTCGCCAGGTACGCGGAGTGCCGACACGTTCAACGCCGCCACGCGCACCAGGTCCAGCCGGCGGGACCAGGACGCGCCACGAAAGGGACGGCCTCCGGACATTCCAGCCGGAAGGTGCAGAGGTTCGGTCTCTGCGGCCTATGGTGTCACCGTGATCGAGGGAGATCGGGCACGGCGGCCGCGCATCGGGGCGCTGAACATGTCGCTGGCCGGATTGTTCGAGCTCGAATGGCTCGGTATGGCCGACGCGGCAAGCGCGCTCGACGCCGACCTCGTCACGTTCATCGGCCGCGAGCTCGGTGATCCCGCCGACTTCGGCAGGTCCGCGAACTCGGTCTACGAGCTCACCCGCGGCGCCCGGCTGGACGGGCTGGTGGTCTGGACGACCGCGCTCAGCTCGTACGCGGGACCGGAGGCTGTGGAGGCGCTCTGCGACCGGCTGGCGCTGCCCCTGGTGAGCGTCGAGCACCCGCTGCCCGGGCATCCGAGCGTGCTCTTCGACGACGCCGGCGGGATCCGCAAAGCCGTCGAGCACCTCGTGAACGTCCACGGGCACAACAGGATCGCCTTCGTGCGCGGTCCGGCGACGCACCCCGGCGCCGAACTGCGGTACCGCGGCTACCTCGACGGGCTGGCGGCGAGCGGACTTCCGTTCGACGAGACGCTCGTGCCCGCGCCGTCGGAGGGGTGGGACGCCGGCCGGGCGGTCGCGATGACGACCGAGGTCTGCGCGCGCGAGCCCCAGGCGATCATCGCCGCGAGCGATTTCTACGCCCAGGCGGTGATCGTGGGCGTGCGGAGATCGGGGCTGCGCGTACCCGACGACGTGGCGGTGATCGGTTTCGACGATCTGCCGAACACCGCACACTTCGCTCTGGGGCTGGACAACGTCGACCCGGCCGTGGCCGGGCGGTCGGTCGAGCGGTCGGTGAACGTGGGTTCCGCTCCCCCGCCGCTGACGACGGTGCGGATGCCGTTCGCGGACCTCGGTTCGAAGGCGGTGGAGCTGCTGCTCGCGAGGCTGCGCGGCGATCAGGTTCCGGACGTCGTCACGTTGTCGCCGGAACTCGTGGTCCGCCGATCGTGCGGGTGTCTCCCGACGCCGGTCGAGGACACCGGCGGCCAGGTGGCGGAACGGCTGTACCAGGCCGCTCGCCAGGCGCTCGGCGGGGAGGGGGACGAGAGGTTCCTGACCGAGCTGGACTCGTTCGCGCGGACGGAGGGCGTCGACCACGCGTGGGCCGCACTCGCCGCGCTGCGCCGGGACCGCCGGCTGCCGCCCGCCCCCGAGCTCTGGTGGCAGGCGCGGCAGTTGCTGGGCGAGATCATCGGGCAGCAGCGCACGTTCGAGCACCAGGTCGGCGAGAAACGCGACGAGGTCGTCCGCACACTCGGGCAGCGGCTGGTGACCGCCCGCGAGGTCGGCGACCTCGGTGACGTGCTCACCGCGGAACTGCCCCACGTCGGCATCCCCGGTTGTGCGGTCGCCCTGTACGAACCGCCGCTGACCGAAGCGGGCATCCCCGACCAGGCCGTGCTCGCGCTGGCCTGCGACCGCGGCCGCCGTCTGGACGCGGGCGACCAGCCGTCCTTTCCCGCGCTCGATCTCGCGCCCGGCTCCTTTCTCGAGCGTGACGCCGCCTCGAACTTCGTCGCGTTGCCCTTGTACTTCAAGGACGAACGGCTCGGTTTCGTGCTCTTCGAAGCCGGCGTGCGGGTCGGGTGGATCTACGAGGCCCTGCGCGGCCAGATCTCGAGCGCACTGGCCGGCGTCATCCTCGTCGAACGGGAACGACGCGCGCTCGCGGCGGTCGAGGAGAGCAGCCGGCAGCTGGAGGACCGCGTCGCCGAACGGACCGCCGAGCTGCGCGAACAGATCAAGGTGCGCGAACACGTGGAGGAGCAGCTCCGCCACGCCCAGAAGATGGAGGCGGTCGGCAGGCTGGCAGGCGGCATCGCACACGACTTCAACAACCTGCTCGTGGTCATCAACGGCTACAGCGAGATGCTCCGGAATCGCCTGCAGGACAACGAGGAGCTGCGGGACGCGGCCGAGGAGATCCGCAACGCCGGAGTGCGGGCGGAAGCGCTCACCCGGCAGTTGCTGATCTTCAGCCGCCAGGAGGTCCCGCAGCCGGCACTGCTCGACCTGAACGACGTCGTGACCGGCGTCGAGGCGATGTTGCGCCGTCTCATCGGCGAGCACGTGCGGTTCACGACCCGCCTCGCACCGCTGCCCTGCCCGGTGTTCGCCGACCGCGGCCAGCTCGAGCAGGTGGTGGTGAACCTGGTCGTGAACGCCCGCGACGCCATGCCCGGCGGCGGCCGGCTGACCGTCGAGACGACGGAGGTCCACCTGGCCGACGGTGAACGGGTCGGCGTCGCGCCCGGCCGCTACGCGCTCCTGTCGATCACCGATACCGGCGTGGGCATGTCAGCCCAGACGCAGCAACGGATCTTCGAGCCGTTCTTCACGACCAAACCGGCCGGTCAGGGCACCGGACTGGGTCTCTCCACGGTCTTCGGCATCGTCGAGCGCAGCGGCGGCCATGTCACCGTCACGAGCGCACCGGGGGCGGGCTCCAGCTTCGACGTGCACCTGCCTCACGCGACCGACGAGGAACTGATGCCGGCACCCGAATCGCTGCCACCCGCGCCCACCGCGGAGGCACGGGAGACCGTGCTGCTGGTCGAGGACGAGGCATCGGTCCGCACCGCGACCCGAGTGTTCCTGGAACAGTACGGCTACCGCGTCATCGAAGCGGAGACCGGCGCGGAAGCGCTCGACCTCGTCGTGGCCACCGCGGAGATCGACGCGGTCGTCACCGACGTCGTCATGCCGGAGATGGGCGGACGCGAACTCGGCGAGAAGCTGGAGCACCTGCGCCCCGGTCTGCCCGTCCTGTACGTCACCGGTTACGCGGACAACGCCGACGTCCGCAAACACCTGTCCCGCCGCGGCGTCGCCCTGCTGCAGAAACCGTTCACCGCAGCCGCACTCGCCCGCCGGATGCGCGAGCTCATGACCGCACACACCCAAGCTGAGTGATCAACTCGGCGACGGCGAGGTGAACACGACGTGGTCGTCCACCGGGCCTCGGGTGAGCAGGCGCCGGTCGCGGAGGTAGTTCTGCTGCTGACGCCACGGCTCCTCCTCGCCCTGCTTGGGAAAGAGGTCGATGCCGCGCTGGACGTAGCCGGAGCGCAGGTCGATCAGCGGAGCCAGCCGGCCGTTCGCCGGCGGCATCGGGGTGACCGCCGTGTGGCGGTTGTCGTCCATGTAGTCGATCAAGCGGCACGCGTACTGGGCGATCAGCCAGGTCGCTGTCCGGCCACAATGGATGATCAGCGGCTCGCGCGCAGCAGGCGAAGCGCGTGCAGCGGCGATGGTTCGCTCAGGAACGCCGCGGAGCTGCCGAGGTAACCGGCGATCAGGTCAGGAGCGGAGTGGTCCTCGATTCCAGTGAACCCGAGAGCTCGCAACTGTGCGGCGATGCCGTCGGGAGTGAAGTAGCTGAACAGGGGTTCGCCGACGGCGGCCAGCCGATCCGCACGTGCCTGCTGGTAGGCACGTTCCGCGTCGGTGGTCGCGGATCGCAGGTAGTCGAAGACCACCTCGACCGGCTGGGCCTGACCGGCGATGTAGGCGAGGGTGTCGTGGGCGGCGTCCGGGGTCAGGTAGTAGATGACGCCGAGCCAGACGAACACGGCCGCGTCCGTCCTGCTGAATCCGGCGGACTCCAGTTCCGTTGCCAGCGTTTGAGTTTCGAAGTCGACCGGCACGAAGGTCAGCGTCTCGGGGCTGTCGATTCCGGTCGTGGCAAGGCGTTCTCGCTTCCAGGCCTGGGTGGCGGGGTGGTCGACCTCGAAGACGCGCAGGTCCCTGTGCGGATTGCGGTAGGCGAAGGTGTCCAGGCCCGCGCCCAGGATCACGACCTGCCGCACACCAGCGGCGACGGCTGCGGTCACGGCGTCCTCGGCGAAGCGAGCCCTGGAGGCGAAGAACAGGCGGCGGGGCCGTTCTGTCACGGCCCCGCCGAGGCGATCGGTCGCGGCGGTGCCCAGTCTCGGCAGTTCTTCCGCGGCGTAGCCGAGCAGACGTGCCGCGAGAGGATCGGTGAAGATCTGTGCCCGGTCAGCGATCTGGTGGTAGGCGCGGGCGTACGCGGTTACGAGCGCTGTGCGGCTTGGTCCGCCGTTCTCCATGTCCACGACGCTACCGACGAAGTCGCTACATGGTGGGCACTTCGCGGTGACACACGAGAACGACACCTCCTATTACGGTGCGTGTCCGTTCTATCACCCGTTCGTTGGTCAACGGGACGTGGTACGGCGGCGTTGTCGGAGCGTCGCATCCCGCGCAGGGTTGGCAGTCCCAGCGTGCGTGTTCGCGATGTGGGGCCGACATGACCGCTTCGTGAGGAATCTTTTGAGGGTGAGATGACGCGTTGGATCACCAAGAACGGCAAGCGCATTCCGCTGACCGGAGGCGGTGCGGGGACGGTGGTGGCGGCCGGCGTGCTGGCGGTCGGACTGTCCGCCGGAATCGGGGGTGGTGGCCTGACACTCGGCGGGTCGGGCGCGGTGTCGGAGGTGGGAGCTGGTTCGCAGGGTGCGGGCTCGGGAGGAACACCGCAGCTGAAGGCGCGCAAGTCCGAGGGGCAGAAGTCGGCGCGAAAAGGCGATGCCGACGCGGCCTGGCAGCGGCTGGGCGTGCGGCAGCTCAAGCGAACCGCACGCCAGCAAGCCGAGTGCGTGGCGTCGTCGTTCGGCCAGATCCGCGACTTCTTCACCCGCACCCGCTGCACCTCGCTGGAGCGGGCGCTGTTCCTGGTCGGCGACGGCGCGGGCAACTCAGCGGTGGTGTCGGTGGCCTGGGTGGGGTTGGCCTCCGCGCGCGACGCCGACAGGTTCGAGTCCGTGATGAGGATCCAGGGCAGCGGTGACATCTACCCGCTCGGCTCCTCCCTGCTGGGAATGGCCGACATCCGGTTCACCGGCCTGCGCTACGGCAGCGACCGGAATGGCAAGAACGTCACCATCGCCGAGGCCGAGCTCGCCACGGGCAGCATCGACCACGACACCCTGGACGCGATCGCCGAAGTCTCCGCCTACCTCCCCCGGATCTAGCCACTTCAGCCCGCGAGTCAGGTGCCGGCGACCGCCTCGGTGACCAAGGCGGACAGTTGGCCGACGTCGGTGATCGAGAAGTAGGTGCGCAGGTCCAGCTTGACGCCGAAGTGGTCCTCGATGTCGGTCAGCAGCCGCAGGGCGGCCAGGCTGGTCCAGTTTCCCAAGGTGTCGAAGCGGGAGGACGAGGTGACGTCGGGGACCTCGGTGATCCGCTCGACCAGGTCGACGAGGTCGACGGTGATGTCAGAGGCGATGTCAGGCATGGGCGGGTTCCACCTTTCGGTCCAGCACGATCCAGTCCGGCTTCAGCGCGTGGTCTGCGCGCAGCCGCAGGTCGTAGTACTCGGGGTCGTTGAGCGGCGCGAAACCTGCCCGTGGGTAGAGGTTCGCGGCCGCTTTGTTGCGTTCGCCGGGTCGATAGATCGCCCGCAGCGAGGAAACGCCGGCGTGCAGCGCCTCGTCGGCGATGTGCGCGAGGACCGCGTCCTCGATGCCGCGGGAGAACACCCGGCAGCTCATCACGAAGTTCTCGATCAGCCAGTGGTCGGCGTTCTTGGCCAGCCACACCGCGCCGACGTGGCCCTCCCGGCCGAACCTGTCCGCCACCTCGAAGCCGAGGACCAGGTGGTCCGGTGACGCGGCCATCTCGCGGGTGCGGCTCTCCGAGTGCGCCCGTGGGTTCGCGTTGAACTGGTTGGTGCGCAAGCCCAGTTGGATGAGCCTGGGCAGGCTGAACTCGTCGGCTGGTCCGACCGTCACCCGCAGTTCCAGGCTGGTCAGGTAGTCCTCGGCCGAGGTGAACGACGCGGCGAAGTTCTCCCGGTCGGCCTTGGCCCGGTACATCGAGGTCCTGGTCTGGTCGGTGGCAGTTGTCGCGAGGGTGTCGAAGTAGCCGGGATCGAGCACGGCGGCCAGGTGCCGGGCGGGGTCGCCGTTCAGGTGCACCACCTCGACCTCGGGGATCTCCTGGCGGACCAGCTCGCACTCGAAGGCGCTGTCGTCGGCGAACACCACGCTGTCCAGGCCGATGTTCAGGGTCTGCACGATCTGGCGGATGTTGTGGTCCTTGCGGCCCCAGTTGGCGACCCGCGCGACGAAATCGTCCGCGCGCAGGACCAGGTCGGGGTGGTTCGCGAACACGTCGTCGACGGCCTGTTGTTCGTTCTTGCTGCACACGGCCAGCAGGACGCCCTGGCGGCGCAGTCCGGCGAGCGCCTGTTGCAGGTCGGTGTAGCAGTTGCCGGGGTATCGTCCGCCGATCTGGATGCCTTCCGGTCCATCGTCGCCCAGCACGCCGCCCCACAGCGTGTTGTCCAGGTCGAGCACCAGCAACTTCTTGGACAGCCCGGACACCGCGCGGCAGAACGACGCTGCTTCACCGGCGTAGTGCCGTTCCACGTCGGGTGTCCACGCCATGCCGGCGAACTGGTACAGCCGGTCGTCGCGAACTGGGCCGGTGTGGTCGATCAGCGAGGCTTCCAGGTCGAGGACGTGCACTGCCGGGTATTGGTCGGCGAGTTCAAGGATCCGTTCGTTCAGCTCACGCCAGACTCTGCCCAGCACCGCCCGGCCCGCCAGTCCGATCACCTTGCGGTGCTCAGACCGTGACAGGGGCACGGTGTGCAGCAACACAGCGCTCTCGGTCCGCTTCGCGAAGCCCGCGACCGCCTGTTCGATCATGGCCAGCTTGCCGCTGGTTCGCTCGCTGAACCCAGGCAGGTCCGTCGGGTCCCACGCCTGGGGCAGCAGCGCATGGTCGTGCAGCAGGCACAGCGTGACGTCCGGGGAGAACCGGGCCAGTTCCGAGCCGGGATCGCTCAGCTGCACGAGCAGCTGGTCGAACCCGCTGACGTGGATCTCCGGGGCGATTCCGCGGCTGAGCAGCTCGACTCGCAGCAGTGGCGCCACGTTCTCCGCGGTGAACGTCCCGGTTATCGCCACCCGCAACGGGCGCAGCGCGCGGTCCGTGATGCGGTCGGCGGCCACCCCGGCGAGCAGGCGGCCCGCGTCCCGCCGCGCGGCGAGACCGTCCAGAGTGGACACGGCGGCGAGCAGGTCCTTGTCGGGCGGGGCTTCCGGTCGGCGGACCGCGCGGATCCGGGCCAGCACATCTTTCGCGTCGTTCACAGTTCTCCGTCTCCTATACCCGCAGCAGCGTGCAGATCCAGTGCATGCCGCTGCTCGTGCTGGTCAGCGCCACCAGGTCACCGTCGGCCAGCTCGCCGTCCGCCAGCAGGCGGTCCAGTGCCAGCAGCTGGTCGGCACAGCCGACGTGGCCGTGGTCGAGCGCTGTTTCGACGTTGGTCCGGTCGAGCGGAATGCCGAGGTCCCCGGCCAGTTCGGTGAGTTGCTTGACGTTGTCGTTGAAATGCAGGACCCGCTTGATGTCCTCGCGCGCGACGCCGGCACGGGCGCACGCGGCGTCCACGACCTCACGGCTCCGGGCGCGGAGGGTCGAGACGAACTTGAACATCTGCCGGACGTCGCCGTGGAAGAACTCCTCCAGCCGGTCCTGTGGACCGCGGACATGCGGCTGCTCGGTGCAGTCCGCGGTGAACGGCCGTGCCGTGGCGCCGACTTCCATCCGCATGAAGTCGGCGTACGTGCCGTCGGTGATGATCTCGGTGGCCAACCAGCGACAGGTGCCGTGGTCGCGGCGGATCACCGCGGCGGCAGCGCCGTCGGAGTACACGCTGGTGTTGATCTCCATCCGGTTCCAGTATGGTTCGCACACCCGGTTGGCCCCGATGAGCAGTGCGGTGCGGTACTCGGGATGCACGGCGAACTTGCCCGCCACGACGTCGAACGCGGCCACTCCCCCGCCGCACGCCTGGTTCACGAGAACCGCCTCGGCGCCGTGCGCGCCCAGCCGGGCCTGGGTCGCCGCGGCGGGGTCCCAGTACAGGTACTCGGCCAGGTCGGGGATGGCCAGCACGACGAGATCCACGTCGCCGGCGTCGAGACCCGCCTCGGCGAGGGCTTTCGCGCCGGCGGCCACGGCCAGGTCGGTGAGGCCGACGTCGTCCGGGGCTCGATGGAAGCGACGGTAACCCCAGCCGGCCAGCCGGTCCGGATCCTCGGTGTACGCACTGGCGGCCGCGTTCACATCGACCGGTTCGGGCAGAGACTGTCCAAACGCGACGATCCCGAACGGAACGACCGGCTCGACCTGGGCGGGCTTCGGCGCAGGCGCGTCCCAGCGCTCGGTTCGCACGGTCGGTGACGCCACCTTCTCGAGGAAGGCCGCGGTGACGGCGTTGTGTTCGGTCTGCTTGAACCGGAACACAACGTCGGCGCCGCCTGCCCGGCGCACGATCTCCCGCAGGACCTCGTCCTCCACCTCCTTGCCCAGCACGGGACACGACAGCGAGAACAGGTCGACCACGCACTCGCCGTCCGTCCGGCGCAGTGCCACGGCGCCGCTGACGCCGTAGTCGCCGAACCGGTCGCGCACCGAAATGGCGAGAGCCTCGTCGGCGCGCGCGACGATGTCCGCGGCGGTGTGCGCGACGCCCATGGTGAAGTCCTTGGCCCGCTCGACGACCTCGGCCACCTTGCGCAGATGGTCCTGCGCGGGCTGGTAGCTGACGACGACGTCCAGGCCCGCCACGAAGTCCGCGAGCGACGCCTGCGCGACCACCGGGGCGACGGCGGGAAGAGGCGCGACCGGTTCGTGGGCTCGCATCGGCGGCGCGGGCTGGTCGAACAACCCGGCGTCGCCCAACTGTGCGGCCCAGGACTCCGGCTGCGGTCCGAGCACCACGGTCGACGAGTCGGCGAGGCCGGGATCCGCGGTCAGCAGCAGCGCGTGTAGATCGTCCACATCAGACCGGCGCAACACTCCGACGAGCTCCGGCGCTCCCTTGGCCAACGAGGTCCAGTCGGGCTCACCCCGCATTGAGAGCCTGACGCCGGCACGATGCAACGTCAGCAGGGGTGTTCGCAGTGCGGCGGCCGCGTTCTCGTCGGCCAGCAGGCCGGCCGCGTCGATCACCACGGCACGCGGGCTCAGGCCGTGGCGCACCCGCAGCAACCGGCCGAGCTGATCGGCGAGACACGCGAACAGTTCCTCGGTGTACGGCACCTTGGCCACCCGGAACATCGTCGGCGAGTACGCGTTGCCGGCGCCGACGGCCCGGACCGCCTCCTCGGCGTCCGCCACCAGAACGTTGGGCAGGCCAGCGAGCTTCGCGCGCACAGCCTCCCGTGCCCTGGTCGCCTCGGCGACGACCCCGGCGACCTGCCCTGAGTCGCCGACGCCGAACTCCCGTGTCTCCGGCAACGCAGGCAGAACGAACGCCAGGCAGCCGGCCCAGCAGCCCACGGTGCTCACCGCGGCGTCCGCGAGTTCCACCAGGTTCGGCGTCCACCGTGGATGGTCGCCGCCCAGTTCCTCGAACCTCGGCGCGACGATCAGCACGTCAGGTTCGCTCAACGCGGTCGCACTGCCGTCATCGAGGCACTGCCGCATGATCTGGTCGTACGGGCCGAGAGCGAACCGAGCAGGCAAGCCCGCGTCGTGCAACGCCATACCGAGGTACGGCACGAGCGGGTCGGCCGTGTAACTGGCGACGACACCGACCCGCAAGGTCACCAGTCCATCCATTTTGGACAGTTGCCGCCACGCGGACCGCACGCTGTGCAGATTCCCGGTCATACCGGCGCTCCTTTCGCTCGCAACGCCGACCGCAGGTGACCGATGGACATCGTGTCCCTGACCTCCTGGTAGGTGAACGCCACGCCATAGGCCTCCTGCAGGGTCACGATCAGCTCGAGGTGGCGCAGGCTCGTCCAGGCAGCGAGGGTCTCCGGCCCCGCGGTGTCGGTCACGGCTTCGGTGCCCACCTCGAGCACGTCCGCCACGATCTCGGCGAACTGGGTGGTGTTCTCGCTGGTCGTCACCGCGGGGCTCCCACACTCTCGGTTCCGGACGCCGTCACGAGGGCGGGCTCCTCGTAGTCGGGCAGGATCGTCTCGATCCGCCGCATGCTCGGCATCAGGAACCCGGCGGCCGCGAGCACGGTGCCGAGCACCCCGATGAGCACGAACGTCAGCCCGAGCCCGCCCGCCTGGCCGGTGCCGACCAGGCCGCCGAACAGGGTGGCGCCCGAGTGCCCCGGCTGCATCCACGGCGTCAGCAGGTTGTCCACGACCGGGCCCGCGATCAGCGCGGCGAGCGGAACCGTGAGCTCCTCGGTGAACTGCCGCGCGGCGAAGACCCGGCCTTGCACGTGTGGTTCGACCTTTTCCTGCCAGATCGTGTTGGTGTACCCGTCGACGATCGGGATGCACAGGTGGACGACGACCAGCGCGACCCCGAGGAAGATCCACATGTCCGAGACCCCGTAGACGATGCGGCCGATGACGCTGAACACGACGGTCGCCCACAGGATGCGGATCATCTTGTCGCGCGGTGACTTCAGCAGGCCCAGCATCAATGCGCCCGCGACACCGCCGATGGCACCGGTCGCCAGCACCAGGCTGAGCGCGGTGGTGCTGTTGCCGGTCCTGGCGAGCACCATCGGGCGCAGCAGGATGAAGCCGATCGACGCCAGCACGTTGATCGCGATCAGGAACAGCTGGAGGTTGCGCAGGGACGGGATGCGCAGGATGTACCGGAACCCGAACAAGCAGTCCTGCCAGAACTTCGACTGGTGTGCGCCGTCAGGTCGCTTCGGTGCCGACGGAACGGCGACCAGCAGGATCGAGGCGATGGCGAAGACGTACGACAGGGCGTCGATCAGCAGGACCGTCTGGATGGTGGTCGCCGCGAGCAGCAAGGCGGCGATCAGGGGCGCGAAGAGCTCCGGAGTGGACCGCACCAGGAACATCATCGCGTTGGCCCGCGTGTACTTCGCGCGTTCCATCATCAGGGTGATGGTCGCCTGGAACACCGGAACCTGGAAGGCCACGAACGCGCCGGTGGCGAAGTTGATCAGGTAGAGCTGCCACATGCTGACCGAACCGGTCATGAACACGACCAGCAGCACAGCGGTGGCCACGGCGCAGCCGAGATCGCTGAGCAGGAGCGTCACCCGGCGGTTCCACCGGTCGATGACCGCGCCCGCGATCGGACTGAAGATCATGGTGGCGGCGAAGGCGAAGAAGAGCATGAAGGTGAAGTCGGTGGCGTTGCCGGTGGCGTCCCAGACGTAGATGCTCAGCGCGAAGTTCGTCATCCGCGTGCCGATCACCGACAGGAACTGCCCGAACCACAGTGTGGTGAACGCGGCGAACCCTTGTGGGCGTTGCATGGTCATTCAGGTCCTTTTGTGTTGGTGTGCCTGGCCGTCACTCAGCCGAGCAGGCTGAGCAGTCGCGTCCGCACCTCACTGAGGAAGGCCGCCGCGGTGTCGTGGTGGTACACGTCCGTGCCGTAGCCGACGTCGATCCGGAGCTGCCCGGCGACGATCGTCCCGGTCACGTCCAGGTCGTACGGCCAGCGCCCGGTCTCGTCCTCGGTCGGTCCGAAGGGCACGTGGCAGACGTCGAAGAGCTCTTCTGCCTGGGAGACCTCGTCGAAACCGAAGTTGCCCATGTAGTTGATCGCCATCCGCGGCTCCGGGTTCGCGGCGAGCCGGCGGCGCACTTCCCCGTCCTGGCAGGCGTACTTCAGCAGCCCGTGGCCGATCCCGTTGTGCGGCACGCGGTCGAGCTGTGCGGCCACGGCGGTGATCGACTCGGCGGGTGTCGCGCCGGCGGGCAACCGCAGCAGGACCGGGTACATCACCTGGAACCAGCCGGTGGTCCGGTTCAGGTCGACGTCGTCGAACAGGTCCTCCCGGCCGTGCCCGGTGGTGGCGATCGCGCATGCACCGCCGGTCCGCGCCGCCACGGTGTCGGCCATGGCCCACACGATCAGGTCACGGACGTTGACCCGCAGCCGCCGGGTGACGTCGTGCAACCCGGAGGTCTCGGCGACGGTCAGCGTCGTGTCCAGGGTTCCCCACGCGCCCATGATGGTGACAGCGCCAGGGTTGTCCGGCGGCAGCGCGGTGTTCTCGCCTGCCGCCTGGTCGAGCCAGAACGCCAATTGGTCGCGGAAGTCCACTTCGGACAATCGCTGGGCCCACGTGCTGTACGCGGTGGTCTTGGCCGGGAGCCTCGGTTCCTCGCCCCGGTCCAGCTGAGCGCACAGGGACTGCAGGTCGCCCAGCAGCGTTCCGCGCGAGATGGCGTCGGTCACCAGGTGGTGGGTCACGATCAGCAGCCGGTCCCGGCGCCGCGGGCCGGTCCCGAAGTGCACCACCCGGCACGTGGGGCCGTCGGTCAGGTTCAACGCGAGCTGTTCCCGCGCGGCGAGGGACTCCATCGTCGCGTCCTGCTCGTCAATGGACAGGCCGCTCAGATCGTGGCTGGTGAACGGCACCGCGTCGACGGACTCCGCGTGGTGCTGCCACAACATCCCGTCCTCGTCGCGGCGGAACCGCAGCCGCAGCGAGTCGTGATGCGCGGCAAGGCGCCGGACGGCCTCGGCGATGTGCTCCACCGCGATCGGCCAGCGCAATTCAAGGTAGTACGGGTGGTTGAACAGGGCCGGTCGGCTCATGGTGGGCGCCACCGTCTCGTACCACCACAGCTGCGCCGGGGTGAGCGGCACCTCACCGGCGACGATCTCGTGGGTGGTGTTGGTCCGGGTTCGCTGGTCGCTGTCCAGGTGCAGCGCGGCGATGGTGCGCCGCTCGGTGAGTTCCCTTGCCACCAAATGGATCCCGGCTTCACCGGCGTGGTACACGATCGCGATCGCCAGCAGGGAGTTGCCGCCCAGCTCGTAGAAGTCGTCGTGGATCCCGACTTCGCCGAGGTGCAGCACGTCCGCCCAGATCGCGGCCAAACGGCGTTCCCGGTCGGTCCGCGGCGAGGACCGCTCGTGTGACACGCGGAACCCCGTCCGCGTCGCGACGGCGATCCGTTCGGCAGTGGTCAGCTCGGTCGCGATGTCCGTCAGCAGATCCGCCGGGATCGGCGACCCCGTGCCAGGCTCGTCGAGCAGCCACAGGTGGTCGGCGAACCTCGCCAGGCCCTCCCCTGCCGGTGCGGTGATCACCGTGAGGTGCGGGTGCTCCGCCGGTCGCGTTGTCAGCAGCAGTCCCGCGTCCGCGGTCGGAGCGACTCGGGCCGCGCCGACCGTCACCAGCGCGGCCAGCTCCGGCTCAGTGGGCTGGGAGGTGAAGACGACCTTCCGTCCGCGTGCGATCTGGTTTCGGACGACGTCCGCCAGTTCCTCCTTGGCGGAGAACTGGTTCGGGTCCAGCACCAGCGCCGGGTGCGAGCTCGCCCGGGACCGGCGGACGATCATGGTGGCCGCCGCGATCTGGAATTCCGTCGTGCCGGTGTCCGCGTCGGCGCCATAGCGTCGTGCCCACTCGTCCATCTCCACCACGTGCACTCGCTCATGGCTGGTGCTGAACGCACGCAGTCGCGCGGTGAGGCCACGATGGATCGCGTTGAACTTCGGGGACGCCGGGCACACGGCGAGAACGAGTTCCGCGTCGCCGCGTTCGCGGAATGCCGAGATCGCCTCGCACAGGTCGAACAACGCCCGTTCCAGCACGGCGACCGCGGCGGGCACGGCCGGATCCGCGCTGTACAGCCAGTCCTCCCAGCGCAGCAGCACGACGTTCAGGTCCGCTCCGAACGGCCCGTCCGGGTCGAGCAGCGGGCGGAGCACCTGACCGGTCGGCGCAGCCGTCACCGACATGACCGGCTCACCCAGCAGGTCCGACCAGAACGCCAGCGTGTCGACGATCTCGTCTGCCGGGAACGACGACGCCACCGAAATCGCGTTCGCCTCGGGTTCCATCGCGACAACCGGCGACACGACGCCGATCGGCTCGTCGGGACTGGTCACGAGCTTGGTCAGCAGGTCACCGAAGGCGGCGACGATGTCGGCGGCGCGGTCAGAGCTGAACACGTCCGTCGCGTAGGTGAGGTCGGCCTGCAGCCGGTCGTCCCGCCAGTCCAGCGTGAACAGCACGTCGAAGCCGGCGCCCGTCGCCTCGACCGGCACGGGCGTGACCTCGAGCCCGGGAAAGGCAGGCGGTTCGTCGGGCAGGTCGGCGTAGTTCAGCACGCACCGCACCGGATGGCGGGACGAATCGCGGGGCAGCCGCAGCGCGTCGATGATCATTGGGAACGGCAGCCGGTGTGCCTGCGCGTCCTGGACGGCCGAGTGCAGGCGGCGCACCAGCCTCCGGAACGACGGCCGGCCCGAGAGGTCGAGCCGCAGCGGCAGCAGGCCGGCGAACAGGCCGATCATGCCGTCCAGTTCCGCCCTGTCCCGGCCGGTGACCGTCATCCCGGTCACCACGTCGGGCTGGCCGCTTTCCTGGTACAGCAATACAGCGTAGACGGCCAGCAGCACGCTGAACGGCGTCACGCTCTCCGCACGGGCCAGCTCCCGGACCGCCTGACCCGCGGCCGCCGGGAACAGCACGACCTGGCGTGCGGCGTCCTCAGTGGACGGAGCTGGGTCGTCGCCCGGCAGCTCGACCGGGACCGGCGCACCACGAAGCTTCTCCTTCCAGTAAGCGCCACGTGACTCGGCTTCGTCGCTGCCCAGCCAGTTTCGCTCGTAGTGGGCGTAGTCGCCGAACTGCAGCGCGGGCTGCGGCAACGGCGAA
The DNA here is from genome assembly GCF_040629405.1 of Lentzea sp. NPDC005914. NCBI lineage: Bacteria > Bacillati > Actinomycetota > Actinomycetes > Pseudonocardiales > Pseudonocardiaceae > Lentzea > Lentzea sp. NPDC005914. The sequence continues at coordinate 115,214 of NZ_JBEXVQ010000003.1, forward strand.
GGGAGGCCCGCGGAGTACGCGTCGTAGAGGGTCTCGAGTTCGTCCAGGAAGATTCCCCACGACACGTTGTCGCACACGATGTGGTGCATGCCGATCAGCAGGTAGTGCTCGTCCGGCGCGGATCGCAGCAACCGGACCCGCAGCAGCGGACCCTCGGCGAGGTCGTACCGGAACGCGCTGTGCTGCTCGATGTACCTCGTCGCCTCGTCCGCGATGTCGATCGGTTCACACCACGACGTCATGTCCTCGTGCACCACCGGAACCGGGTGGCCTCGCTGCTCGATGAACGTCGTCCGGAGCACGGCGTGGCGGCGCACGATCTCCTCGACCGCGCGGCGCATCGCCGGCTCGTCCAGTTCGCCGCGCAGGATCACGGCGTACATCGTGTTGTTGCGCCCGTCCTCGCTGTCGATCCGGCTCGTCGCCCACACCCGTTGCTGGATCGACGACGCCACCGGCTCTGCCGTGTCCGGCGCCGGTCGGATCGACTCGACGGCGGGTCCGCCGGAGTCCTCGTCGAGAAACGCCGCCAGCCCGCTGATCGTCGGACGCGTGAACAGGTCGTACAGGGACACCTCGCGCCCGAGGTCTCGGTGCAGCCTGGACAGCAGCTGGGTGGCCAGCAGCGAGTGTCCGCCGAGGGCGAAGAAGTCCGCGTTGACGCTGACCTCCGCCACTCCGAGGACGTCGCTCCAGATGGCCGCCAGCCGCTTCTCCGTCGGTGTGCCCGGAGCCACTCGCGGCGCGTGTCCATCCACGGTGGACTTCGCACGCATCGCGACGCGTTCCGCCACGGCGGCCGCGTCGGTGAGATGCGCGGCGACGTAGGCCTCTCGTTCCGGCCCCGTCTCCGGGGCGGGCAGGTGGCGCACCACGAGGGTGGCCAGCGAGGCGAAGTACTCGGGCGTGTACGGGATGTGCCCGAGGTCGTCCGCTGCCGGGTCGTGACCAGACGCGGTGTCGTCCGCCCACTCCACCCGCACTCCAGGAGTCCTGGCCTGCAACTGGGCCAGCCGGTCATCCAGCCGGGCGAACAGGCCGGCCCAGCCGCGAGCGGACGGGGAGCTGGGGCACCGCACCAGGACCAACGGCCTCCGGTACGCGGTGACCGCGGCTTCCAGGTCGTTCATGGCGGTGTCGAGGACGACCCCTGCCTCTGTCGCACCGTCCGAATGCCGCAGCCAGTCCTCCCAGCGCAGCAAGGCGATCGTGGTGCCCGCCCCGCCGCCGGTCAGCAGGTGCTGGAGCATCTGCCCGTACGGGACCCGCTCGGCGGTGGCCGGCGCTCGGCGGAAGTCCAGCCAGAACTGCAGCGGCGCGACCGCCAGATCGGCCGTGAAGGTCGCGGTGACCGCGATCGTGTCGCGACGCAGCGACGGGACGGACGAAATGGGCTCGCCGGCGTTGTCCGCCATGTCGGCGAGAACCGCCACCAGCGTGGTGCCGAGGTGTTCGACGGTCTCGGCGAGATAGAGGTCGGCGTTGTAGTCGACGACCAGCTCGCTTCCGTCGTCGCCGCGGGTCAGGGTGACGAACAGGTCGAAGTCCGTCAGCTGGTTGTCCACCGGCACCTGGGCGAACCGCACTCCGGCCGCCGACCGCTCCCCCTCCTCGGCGTCCGCGACCGTGATCAGCACCTGGAACAGCGGGTTGATCCCGGGATCCCGCACGGGGGCGACTTCCTCGACGACTCGCGTGTACGGCGCGTCCTGGTGCAGGTACGCCTCGCCGACCGTGCGGTGCGCGCGACGGACCAGGTCACTGACCGCCGGGTCGCCGGACAGGTCCATCCTCAGCACGAGCATGTTCGCGAACGAACCGATCAGCGGTTCCAGGGCAACTGCGGGGCGACCCGCGGCGGGCATCCCGAACAGGAGGTCGTCCTGGCCTGTGGCCTGCCGGAGCGCCAGCGAGAACGCGGCGAGGACGACCGCGTTCAGCGTGGCACCGGATTCCCGGGCCAGCCGGTTCACGGCGTCGTTCAGCGCGGCCGGAATCGCCTGGACGTGCCGCCCGCCGCGATGGGTCTGCACCACGGGCCGGATCCGGTCCGCGCGCAGCGTGGAGGTCGGCGGCGAGCCGGCGAGTTTCGCACTCCAGTGGGCGATCTGCCTGTCCACCTCGGCCAGCGCGGCCGGTTCCCGCTGGCGGCGCGCGTGGTCGGCGAAAGTGTCCTTGAGGACAGGTAGCCCGGCCGGTGTCCCGCCGGCGAACTGCCCGTAGTACTCGATCAGCTCGGTCATGAAGATCGCGCCCGACCACGCGTCGAAGACGATGTGGTGCACGGTGACCAGCAGCAGATGCTCTTCCGCGTCGAGGAGGACCAGTCGTGCGGCCAGCAGTGGCCCGGCACGCAGGTCGAAGGAGACCCGGCCGTGCTCGGCCGACTCCCGCTCCGCCGCCGCGGCCCGCTCATCCGCAGGAAGCGAACTCAGGTCTGCCAAGGGAACCTCAACGTCCACATGGGACTGGATCACCTGCCGCGGACCGTCCTCGTCGTCGACGAAGACCGTGCGCAGCGCGCCCTGCCTGGCCACCACCGCGTTCATCGCCGATCGCAGCGCGGCGAGATCGAGCGGTCCGCGCAGGCTCAGCGCGAACGGGACGTTGTAGACGGCGGTGCCCGGTTGTGCCCGGTCGAGGAACCACAGTTGTTCCTGGGTGAACGACAGCGGAAGCCGTTCCGTCCGGCGCTCGCCGTCACGGCGTGCCTTGGCTTCCCGCAGCCGGATCGCGAGAAGTTCGCGCTGTTCGTCCGTGAGGTCCGCGATCTCCGGCGAAAGGTCGTGCGTCATGGTGTCGTCTCCCGCTGACGGATGCTTCGCGGACGCATGTCGGTCCAGACCTGGTCGACGTACTGGAGGCAGTCGGCCTTCGTTCCCTCGTGCCCGGCGTCGGACCAGCCGGCCGGGTTCTGCTTGTGCGCGGGCCAGATCGAGTACTGCTCCTCGTCGTTCACCACGACCCTGTAGTTCGGTTGCTGCGTCATGGGTTTTCGTCTCTCCTGGTCTCGGCTAGCTGTTCGCGCAGTTGCGCCGGTGACATCGCCTTGATCTCGGCGAGCAGATCGCCGAGCTCGTCCGGCTGGTCGGCGCGGAGATCTTCGACGGCGGCGGCGAGACCGCCGATGGTCGGCGTGGTGAACATGGCGCTCGCCGGCAGGTCCACGTCCAGGGCCTCGCGGATCCGGGCCACCACCTTGGTACCGAGCAGCGAGTGACCGCCCAGTTCGAAGAAGTCCTGGTCCAGGCCGATGTCCGCAATCCCGAGCAGCTCCACCCAGATCCGCCGGATCGTCTCGAGCGGTGACAGCCGTTCAGGTTCCGGTTGGACGACCTGTTCCACTGGCGTGTCTTCGTGGCGCGCGTCGACCCAGTGCCGGTCCCGCTCGAACGGATAGCCCGGCAAGGCCACGTGCCCCGGACGTTCCGCGCCCCACATCAGGTCCCAGTCGACCTCGACGCCGGCCAGCCAGAGCTGGCCCAGTGCACGGGCCACCGTGATACCGGCCGTCTGGTCGGATTTCGGGCCGCCGAGCGAAGCCACACTCCGCCCCAGCGCGCCGGGGTGTTGGTGCATGAGTGTGGTCAAGGTGGTGCCCGGCCCGACTTCCAGCACCGCGCACGGTTCCCGCACGAGCCGCTCGGCACACTCGTTGAACCGCACAGGCTCACGCAGTTGCCGTGCCCAGTACTTCGGGTCCGTGGCGTCCGCGGCGTCGAGCCAGTCCCCCGTCACGTTGGACAGCACCGGCACCGCGGGCGGCCGGAGCTCGAACCGGCTCACGTACTCGGCGAACTCGGCGGTGACCGGCTCCATCATCGACGAGTGGAACGCGTGCGAGGTGCGCAGCTCCCGGCACTTCACGCCGTCGCCGCGCAACACCTCGGCCAGAGCGGCGATCTGAGGTTGCGGACCGGCCACAACGGACAGTCGCGGTGCATTCGCCGCTGCCAGTTCGACATCATGCGGCAGCCGGTCGGCCAGTTCCGCCGCGGGCAACGGAACCGAGAGCATCGCGCCGGCCGGGACGGACTGCATCAGCCGGCCGCGAGCAGCCACGACGGCCAACGCGTCCGGCAGGTCGAAGACTCCGGCCAGAGTTGCCGCCACGTACTCGCCGATGCTGTGCCCGAGCATCGCGCTCGGCCGGACACCCCAGCTCTGCCACAACCGGGCCAGCGCGTACTCCACGACGAACAGAGCGGGCTGAGTCAGCCAGGTCTGCCGCAACAACTCCTCGGCCTGTTCCCGATCGCCTCGGGGATACACCACGTCACGCAGGTCGAGTTCCAGATGCGGACGCAGTGCCTCCGCGCACTCGTCCACATGGCGTCGGAACACCGCCTCGGCCCGGTAGAGGTCGCGCGCCATGTCCGGGTGTTGGGAACCCTGCCCGGGGAACAGGAACGCCACCGTGCCGTCCGTGGCATCGCCAACTGCTGTGTCCACATCGGACTTCAGAGCGAGTCGGGCGACGGCCTCGTCCCGGTCACGGCCGACCACCACGAGCCGGTGCTCGAACTTGCGGCGAGTGGTCTGCAACGTGTGCGCCACATCGGCCAGCGGCACGTCGTGGAAGCTCAGGTGTTCCTTCAGGTCATCGCCCGCCTTCGCCAGTGCGCCCGGCGTGCGTGCCGACAAGGGCAGGAGATACTCTCCGCGCTCGGCCGGCCGCCGACCCGCGTCCGGAGCTTGTTCGAGGATGACGTGCGCGTTGGTCCCACCGATCCCGAACGAGCTCACCGCGGCCCGCCTGGGCTCGGACCAGTTCACCGGTTCGGTGTTGACGAAGAAGGAACTGCCGTCGAACGCGAGATCGGGATGCGGGGCGGTGAAGTACGGGCTGGGCGGGATCACCCCGTGGTGCACGGCCAGGCTGGCCTTGATCAGCCCGGTCACCCCCGCCGCCACGTCCAGGTGCCCGGTGACGGCCTTCACCGACCCCAGCGCACGCTTGCCTTCACGGGGGAACGCCCGCGTCAACGCCTGGAACTCGATCTGGTCGCCGAGAGCGGTCCCCGTGCCGTGCGTCTCGACGTAGCCGATCGTGGCCGGGTCGACGTCGGCGGCCTGCTGTGCCATCTGGATGACGGCGACCTGACCGTCCATGCTCGGCGCGGTGTAGCCGACCTTCGACGAGCCGTCGTTGTTGATCGCCGACCCTTTGACGACCGCGTAGATCGTGTCGCGGTCCCGGACGGCGTCGGCCAGCCGCCGCAGCACGACGATCGCCGCGCCGTTGCCGCCGACGGTCCCAGAGGCCTGCGCGTCGAACGGCCGGCACACACCGTCGCGGGCCATGATCCCGCCGGGTTCGTACCGATATCCGCTCCGCATCGGCAGCCTGACGTGTGCCGCGCCGGCCAGCGCGACGTCGCATTCGCCCGCCAGCAGTGCCTGGCTCGCGAGATGCACGGCCACCAGGGACGAAGAGCACGCGGTCTGCACCGCCACCGCCGGGCCTCGCAGCCCGAGGTGGTAGGACACTCGGGTCGCGATCGAGTCCTTGTCGTTGGCCATGAAGAGCTCGTACTCGGACGCGGCATTCGGGGTCATCAGATTGCGCAGCAGATACGTGCTCAGGGACGCACCCGCGTAGACGCCGACCAGTTCGTCGCCGATCCGGGTGAGGTGCCCGGCGCTTTCCAGTGCGTGCCAGGCACATTCGAGGAACACGCGCTGTTGCGGGTCGAGCAGCCGAGCGTCCCTCGGTGTGTAGCCGAAGAAGCCGGCGTCGAACCGGTCCACGTCGTCGAGCACGCCGAACACCGGCACGTAGTCGGGATGCTCGTACTCCGCCCGCGGCACGCCATCGGCGGCGAGCTCCTCCGGCGTGAACGTCGACACGGTCGGTTCGCCCCGCAGGACACGCCGCCAGAACTCGTCGACGTCGGCGGCACCGGGAAACCGGCCCGCCATGCCGACGATCGCGATGTCCAGCCCCTCGTCGTCCACCATCTCCTCTACCCCCGTCCCCCGCGCACCCGCCGGGTGCGCTCAGCAAGTGCCCGTCTGCCGCCCGGTACCGGGCGGGCCGCGACCGGACTCGATTCGCCCTCGGTCAGAAAGCGCGCCAACTGCGCGACGGTCGGGAACCGGAACAGCTCCGCTGCCGCCACTTCCGCGCCCGTGGTCTCCCTTAGTCCTGTGTGGACTTTGACCAGGAGCATGGAACTGCCACCCAGATCGAAGAAGTTGTCCTCCACACCGACCCGCTCGAGCCCCAGCACGGACTGCCACACCGCTGCCACCGCCTTCTCCATGCTGCTGCGCGGTGCTTTGTAGGCCGTGCCGAGACTCGGCCTGCTCGCACTCGGAACAGGCAGCGCCCGGTGGTCCAACTTGCCGTTCGGCGTCATGGGCAGGTCCGGCACCTCGACGAACACGGTGGGAACCATGTAGTCCGGCAACAGGCCCTTCAGTTCACGCCGCAGGCCGTCCGTGCCGACATCGTGCGACGGATCGGCCACGAAATAGCCCACCAGTCGCCGTTCCCCCGGTTGGTCCTCCCGCACGATCACGACTCCACGGCTCACACCGGCGCATTCACGCAACCGCGCCTCGACCTCACCGAGCTCGATCCGGTGGCCGCGGATCTTCACCTGCGTGTCGGCCCGGCCCTGGATGATCACCGTCCCGTCCGGACGCCAGCACGCCAGGTCTCCGGTGCGGTACATGCGTTGCCCGGCTCCGGCGAACGGGTCCGGCACGAACGCGGCCGCGGTCAACGCCGGCCGGCCGAGGTACCCGCGTCCCACCGCCGCTCCACCGACACACAGCTGACCGGTCACCCCGACCGGCACGGGCCGCTCCTCGTCGTCCAGGATGTAGATCCGGCAACCGGCCAGCGGTCGTCCAATGGGGACAGTGGGGCCGTCGACGTAACGGCCGCACGTCACCGTCACCGACGTCTCGGTCGGTCCGTACGCGTTGTAGAACTCCCGTCCACGCGACCAGGCCGCGGCCACGTCGGCCGGGCAGTGTTCGCCGCCGACGACCAGCACACGCAGATCGGGCAGGTCGGCCGGATCCATCGCCTGCAGCGCGACCGGTGGCAGGTCGGCCACCGTGATCCGCCGGTCTCGCAGCGTGCGGACGAGGTCCGGACCGGGAATCCGGTCGTGCCGGGAGGCCAGGTGCAGTTCGGCCCCGGCGGACAACGCGGTCATGATGTCGGACACCATCACGTCGAAGCCCGGTGAGTGGAACTGCAGGACCCGGTCGTCCGGACGGACGCCGAGCAGGTCGCGGTTGGCCCTGGCGAGGTTCGCCAGCCCGCGGTGCGTGCCCACCGCGCCCTTGGGCCGGCCGGTCGAGCCGGACGTGTAGATCAGGTACGCGGCCTGGTCGGGAGACACGCCCGCGTCACCCATCGGCAGGCCCGTCTCGTCGCCCAGCCGATCCAGCGCTATGGCGCTCGTTCCCGCCGGCACCAACGACATCGTGGAGCTGTGCGCGAGGACGACCTCGACCCCGCCATCCTCGACCATGTACCGGAGGCGGTCGGCGGGAAGCTCCGGGTTGAGCGGGACGTACATCCCGCCGGACCTGAGCACACCGAGGAACGCGGCGACCACATCGGAACAAACCGGCAGCAACACACCCACCGGGGTCTCCGCGGTGATTCCCCTGCCCCGCAGGATCGAGGCGATCTGGCCGGACCGGTGGTCCAGCTCGCCGTATGTGACGCGACGGTCCTCGCAGACGATCGCGACGCGATCACTCGCGACGTCCGACATCAGTGCGTGCGCGGACCGGTCGTCCAGTGGCGGCCGGGTGCCGCTCCAGGCTTCGATGTCAGAGCGTTCCGGCTCGGTCAGCACCGGCAGGTCGGCGATCAGGCATTCCGGCTCGGCCACCGCGGCGGTGAGCAGGGTCTCGAGATGGTCCACCACGCGGTCGGCCGTGGTCCGGTCGAACAGCGATGTCCGGTACTCCAACCGCCCCGCGATCCCCGACGGCCGAGGCGTGAGCGTCAGGGTCAGGTCGAAAGTGGCGGTGCCGGTGGGCTGTTCGACGCAGCGGGCGATCACACCGGGGAGCTGGAGCCGGTCCTCCCAGCGGTCCTCGACCGCGAACATCACCTGCGCGAGCGGAGTGCGGCTCGGGTCGCGGTCCAGCCGAAGTTCCTTGACCAGCGCGTCGAACGGGAGATCCTGACGGGCCAGCGCGGCGAGGGTGGTGTCGCGGACCCGGTTCACCAGATCCCGGAAGGTCATCCGATCGTCCACGGCTGCCCGGAGAGCGAGCGTGTTGACGAACAGCCCTACCGCGTTCTCGGTCGCCAGCGCGTTCCGTCCCGCTACCGGAGTAGCGACGACGAAGTCGTTCTCCCGCGTGTACCGGTGCAGTACCGCTTCCCACGCCGCGAGCAGGACCACGAACGGTGTCGTGCCGAGCTCGCGAGCAAAGCCGGTCACGCCTTGCGCAAGCCGCGCGGGCCAGTCGAAGGACACCTCGTCCCCGCGCTCGTCGAGGACCTCCGGCCGGGGACGGTCTGCTGGGACGTCCAATGTGGCCGGTGCACCGGAGAGCTGGTCCCGCCAGAACGCGACCAGGCTCTCGTCGACCGGCGGTGTGGCCACGTCCACGTGCCGCGGCGCCGGCTCGACGGGCAGGTCCGAGTAGATCCGCGACAGGTCGTCGAAGATCAGGCCCATGCTCCAGCCGTCGCAGAAGATGTGGTGCAGGGTCAACTGGAACAGCCACCGGTCCGGTCCCTCGGCGGTGAGCGTCGCCCGTACGGGTGGCGCGCCGTGCAGGCCCGGAGGCGGGGACGAGGGAGAACTGGTCACGTGCAGCCTGGTGATCTCCGGCGCCTCCGGCAGGATCAGCTGCCGCGGATCGCCGTCCTTCTCCACGACAACGGTCCGCAGGGCCTGGTGACGGGCGAGCACCTCGTCGAACGCACGAGTGAACGCGGGCACGTCCAGCGCGCCGGCGAGTTCGATCCGGTAGGTCACGAGATACATCGGGCTGTCGGGCATCAGCTTGTCGTGCAGCCACATCCGGCGCTGGGCCGGGGTCAACGGATACAGGTCCCTGTCGCACAACCGGTGTGCGGCCCGCAGGGGCCGGTTGTCCGGGGCGTTCCCCGCCAGCCCGTCGACCGCCGCCGCCAGCGTGGTGATCGTCGGGTGGTCGAATACGAGCCGCAATGGAACGTCCACTCCGGACACCGCCGACAGCCGGGACCGCACCCGTGCCGCCGCCAGTGAGTGCCCACCCAGCTCGAAGAAGTTCCCGTCGGCCGGGCCGTGGCCGAGAACCTCGCGCCAAATCGCCCGGACGGCCTGTTCGGTCGGTGTCCCCCCGGTCTCAGAATCGTCAGTCTCAGGGTCGTCAGCCACCGGGTCCTCGGCGGCCGGCAACGGCAGCGCGTCCGTGTCGATCTTGCCGTTCGGGTTGAGCGGCAGGCGGGACATCTCGACGAAGACCGCGGGCACCAGATAACCCGGCACCCGGCCGGCCAGATATGTCCGCAGATCGTCGACCTCGGCACCGTCGGCCAGCACGACGTAGGCGATGAGCCGCACGTCCCCGGTTCGGTCCGCCCGGACGACCACCTCGGCCAGTCCGGGGAAACCCCGCAGGTGTTCCTCGATCTCGGCCGGCTCGATCCGGTGGCCGCGGATCTTGACCTGACGATCGGCTCGGCCGACGAACTCCAGTTCGCCATCCGCTCGCGTGCGCACGAGATCACCCGTGGCGTACATCCGCTCCCCCGGCGTGGCGGCGAACGGGTCGGGCACGAACCGTTCCGCGGTCTGCCCTGGCCTGTCGAGATATCCTCTGGCCACCCCGTCGCCGCCGATGTGGAGCTGGCCCGTCGCGGCCGGCTCCAGATCGTCGTCCAGCACGTACGTGCGGCTGTTCGCGGCGGCCCGGCCGATCGGGACGGTGGTCTCGGTGCCGGCGAGGTCGTTGCACCGATAGGCCGTTGCGTAGGTCGTGATCTCCGTCGGGCCGTACAGGTTGACGAGCTCGGTGTCCGGGCAGTGTCGCAAAAGGCTCGTCACCGCACGCATGTCCGCCTGCTCGCCGCCGAACGAAAGATGGCGAACGGTGCTGAGAACTCCTGGGTCGTCGATCGCGATCTGCCGGAGCAACGCGGTCGGCAGGAACAGCACGCTCACCTCGTGGTGGCGCAGCGCTTCCTGAAAGCGTTCCGGGACGAGCACGTCGTCCAGGCCGAGACCGACCAGTCGCGCGCCGTTGAGCAGCGCGCCCCACGCCTCGAGGGTCGCGGCGTCGAACGAGATGTTGGCCGCCTGGACAGCGGTGTCGTTCTCGCTGATGGGGATGGAGTCGTGGCTGCGCACCAGCCGGACGATGTTGCGGTGACCGACCGCGACACCTTTCGGAACGCCGGTCGATCCGGACGTGTACATCACGTAGGCCAGCGCCTTCGGCGAAATCTTCCCTGTCAGGCGGGAAACCGGTTCGAGGGCGATGGCGTCATCGTCGACGGCCAGCTTCGTCCCCGGCAGTTCCGCGAACACATCGCGGGCGGTGAGCACGACCTGAACGTCCGCGTCCTCGCTCATGAACCGCAGTCTCTCCAACGGATACGACGGGTCGAGCGGCACATAAGTACCACCGGCCTTCAACGTCGCCAACGCCGCGAGAACCCAGTCGGCCGTGTCACGAAGGAACAACCCCACGCGTGCCTCGTCTGCGATCCCGTGCCGGCGCAGGTGATGCGCGAGCTGGTTCGCCCGCTTGTCGAGCTCCTGATAGGACAGTTCGACGCCGCCGCTCAGGATCGCCGTGGCGGTGGGTGTCCGGTCCGCCCACTGCTCGAACAGCTCGTGGACGGTGTTTTCACGCGGATACAGCCGGTCACTCACCGCGGTCCCTCCTGCTGGATGTGTTGTGGGACTTAGTCTCCACAGACGGCTTTCAGTTGCCTTCAGGTTTCGTGCGGGCGATCTGTGGTGCTCCTTCAAGCCGCAGGTGAAGGAGCACCGCCGCGCTGGAGAACGTTCGTAGGCATCGGCGTGACACCGATCTCGGACATGCACCGCGCATACACGCGATAACGCCGATGCGCCTCACCGTGCCGGCCGGCCTCACCCAGAACACGTATCAGCTCAACGTGTGCTTCCTCGTCGTACGAGTCGCACCGGAGAATCTTCAGCAGACTCGACACCTTCTGGTCGATGTCCGACACGCGCGCGGCCTGGGCGCGAAGCACCCTGATGTAGGCGCCTTGGGCCTCGTCACGCAACTCCAGTGCCCAGTCCACGTACGGGTCATCGGGCAGGTACTCGCCGACGTACATCGCTTCCGCTGCGGACAACAACGTCGTGGCGTCGTCATCCCCACGTCGGTGTGCGTCACACGCTTCCGAGACCGCGACGATGAACCGTTCCACGTCGACGTCGACGAGTTCGAGGTTGATGGCGACCGCCGCGCGGTCCGCGGTCAAGGGCGGGTGCTGACCACGTCGATCCGGGTCGAGCACCCGGCGGAGCGTGGACAGCAACACCGACAACCGATTGCCTCCGGTGGCCGGTGACTGGTTGGGCCACAACAGTTCCATCAGACGGGAGCGGGGCACGGGGACGCCCCGATGACTGATCAGGATCTTCAGCAGGTCACGCGCCTTCTTGGACTGCCACTCCTTCGCCGGGACCTCGACCCCACCGCGAACGACCCGGAACCCGCCCAGGCTGTGCACGGCGATCAGCGGAGCCCGGTTCGCCACCACGGTGAGGGCGTCGGCGACACCCGCTTCCAGGCGGACGCCGTAACGCCGCAACGTGTCCTCCTCGAACCGCGTCGAGCGGGTCTCGCGCGACCCGGGAATCGCGGCGGCCACCATCCGGACCCGTGCCTCACCAGGACGGTCGCCGACGTCGCGGTAGTAGCCGGCGGCGTCGTCGAGCAGGGCGGCCGCGGCGTTCGGGTCCGACGTCACCAGTCCCAGCAGTTCCACCGCCTCTGCCGCGGCGGCGGGGCGCTTGGTCATCGTCGCGGCGGTCCTGGCCTCCTCCGCGTCGAACGTGGCGGCCGCCGCGGCGCCGCTCACCAGCGACACCCAGGCGCGGGCGAGCAGAGCACCGATCCGGCCCGCCCCTTCGCTCGCCGTGACCGCGCGTTCGGCGTAGTGCAGGGCGAGTGATATGTCGTCCGCGGCACACACCCGGCCGAGCTCAGCCAGTGCGATGGCCCGCAGACCTGGTTTCTCGCGCTCCTCGAGCACGGCCTCTTCCAGGACTTCGCGGGCCTGCCGCACTTCCCGGCGCTTGCGATGGATCACGCCGAGCACGACCTGAACGAAAACTCCGTCGTGCCGGACTCCCAGCGACCGCCGCAGCCGTAGCGCGCCGGCGGCGTCAGTCAACGCCTCGTCCAGTCGGCCGAGGTGACTTTTGGCCGCGGCCCCGATGCTGAGCGCGAACGGCTCGTATCCGGCGTGTCCGGCCATCCTGCCGAGCCGGACAGCGGCTTCGGACTCGGCCACGGCTTCGGCGAACTGCTCGTGCGCGAGGGCGTGTTTGGCCCTGTGCAACGTCATCATCAGAGCAAGCAGGTTGTCCACGTTGCCCGGCGCCAGGTTGAGGGCGATCTGGTAGTGCGTGTCGCCTTTGGCGTGGTCGCCGTCCCGGCTGGCGACCAGTGCCATGCTGCGGTGGCAGATGGCCAGCACGTCGTCGTCCACGTCCTGCGCCAGCTCAAGCGCGCGCAGCGCCAGTTCCCTGCTGCAGCGCGCGTTTCCCTTGGCGCGGTACCAGACGGTCGCGAAACACATGCTCAGCACGGCGTCCCTGGTCGCCGACTCGTCGGGCCGTGCCCTCTCCAGTGCGGCAAGGGCGTCCGACACACCTTTGGCCACGTACGGGATCAACGCCGTGGCAGCGAAATCGTCGGTGCACAGAACCAAAAGTTCCGCCGCGACCCGGTCGCCCCGAGCGACATCGCCGGACAGGATCGACCGGACGTCCCCAGCGGACAACGGTTCCCCGCCGTGCGCTACCTCAGACACGGCAAGAACCTCAAGAGGAATAACACCGTTCGAAGGAAGGCCGTTCTCGTTCGTGAACACAGAAGTTGGTTGGTCACGGGACATTAGGACCCCGGTGGTCCCGTCTGGATACAACGGCTCCGCCGGCAATGCACCAACGGGCAGCCGTCCGGGCAATGGCCCGGATTCGGCTCATCCGCCAAGCCACGCAACCAGTACGTCATCGCACGTCAGGTGCCGACTCGACGGTTTCCCTGCGCTTACGTGACCGCCTCGGCGTGCCGATGATCGTCCGGCCCGCGGTTCGTTCCATCCACCAATGGGCAATCACGAGGTTGCTTATCCAACCGCCCCAGCGGGCCGCTTCCATGGAAGTGGCCTCGTCCAACCCGACGACGTAGTAGAACGCGTTGGCGAACACGAAGACCCAGACCCCGTAGCCCCACATGATCGCGAAGCTGTAGACCATCCACCGACGGTGCTCGGCGTACCGCTTCCGTCGTGCGGCTATCCAGCCGAGAACGGCTGTCACCGACCACAATGTGCCTGCTACGACGACGGCGACACGACCGGCCCCGGGCACCTGTGGATAGGCGCTGACGGCCAGCACTGCGGCAGGTAACGCGCCCGCGACGAGGTAGACCCGTCCGGTGAATCGGTGGACAGCGGGATGTTTCCGGCGTAGCCATGGCCAAAGTTGAAGCACTGCGGTAAGGAGCGCGATCGAGCCGGCGAACACATGGCCGACGAGAACCGCGTAGTGCGCCGGGGAGTCTGTCGGGATCGGAGCCTCGTTCGGATCAAGACCGAGGTATGGCGGCAGTTTATAGGCGACATAAGCGATGGCGGCCACCGCGAAGACAATCATTGCCGGACGACGCCAACGTCTGCTAACCGGAGGCGTCGCGACACCTGGCGTATGTATCCGCTCGACCGCGGTATCCGCGTTGTCAACGTGCTGTGTCATGCTGCGCAACGCTAGAAACCAGCCCTTAGAGCGGGTTTAGCGAAGGCTGACGGCAGCCTTTCGGTCTGTGCCGGTGCGAACGGTGAACTACAGGTGCACGCCGCAGCGGCGCGCCGTGAGTACGGCGAGGGCGCGCGTGGCCCGCAGCAGTTCGCCGATGTCCACCTGCTCCCGCGGTCCGTGCGCCAGGCGGACGTCACCCGGTCCATAGTGGAGGGTGGGGATGCCACCGATGCCGGTGTAGTGGCGCAGATCGCTGCCGTACGGCGCTGCGACGAGGCCGGCGTCACGACCCTCCGCGACCCGGATCGAGTCGACCACCTCGTCCACCAACGGATGCCCGGTGTCGATGCGCCCGCTGGCGAACTGCCCGCCCGGCCAGGTGACCTCGACGGGGTGGTCGCGCAGCCACGGGTCTCGGGAGCAGGCGTCGGCGATCGCTCGTTCCAGCGCGGCCCGTGCTTCGGCCGGTGGTTCGCCGAGGTGGACGCCGAGCCGTCCTTCGGCGACGAGGAGATCGGGAACGCTGCTCGCCCAGTCCCCCGCGCGGACGGTGCCGATCGAGATCGGGTAGGGCAGCACGTTGCCGTCGAACAGGGCGTCGGGGTGCGCGTTGCGTTCCCGTTCCAGCTCCCTGATCGCGGCGTGGACGGGCAGGAACGCGTCGAGAGCGCTGTGGCCGGCGAGCCTGGAGCTTCCGTGGGTCGCCTGGCCGTGCACTCGCAGCGCGAAGGTCAGAGCTCCGGCATTGGCGACCACGACGTTGCCGCTGGTGGGCTCGGTGATCACCGCTGCCTCGCCCTGGTGACCGCGCAGCATGGTCGCGAACGCGCCGATGCCGCCGTCCTCCTCACTGATCACCGCGTGGAGTGCGAACGGCTTCTCCAGCTTCACCCCGGACAAGACGAGCGCTCGGGCGACGGCGAGGTTCGCGGCCGCGCCGGCCTTCATGTCGCAGGCACCGCGCCCGTGGACGACGTTCTGCTTGATCGCGCCGCTCCACGGGTCCCGATCAGCCCAGTTGTCGAGGTCGCCGGTCGGCACCACGTCGACGTGCCCCTGCAGCACGAGCGCCGGGACGCCGGCCGGTCCCAGGACGCCCACCACTCCGTAGCCCTCGGTGCGGGCCGCCTCGGTGCCGGGGTGGTCCGGGTGGGCGGCGAGGTCGTCGAGATCGAGCTTCCACGTGTCGACGTCGAAGCCCAGCTCGGTGAGCCGGCCGGCGTGCCAGTGCTGCAGGTCGGACTCGGCGTCGCTGCCGGTGACACTCGGAACCCGGATCAGCGCGACCAGTTCGTCGACGAGTGCCTGGTCGTCAATGGCGTCGAGAACGCGTGCTTCCGCGGCCGACAAGCCGGCGTCTGCCCCGTGGGTTCGGTTCACGACGCTGAAAGTAGCGATCGTTCGACCCCGCGGATATAGCACGAAATCGGGGAGGGCCTCATAGAATCTATGAGGTGATTCAGCCTCAGCAGCTCCGAGTCCTCGTCGCCGTCCGGGACCACGGATCGCTCACCGCGGCCGCGCGGGCGCTGGGGTACGGGGTTCCGACCATCACCCACCACCTCGCGGCGCTCGAACGGCACTTCAAGGTTCAGCTCGTCGAGCGCGACCGCAGCGGCGCACGGCTCACGGCGCTGGGCACGGTCTTCGTCGCCGAGGCCGAACAGATCCTGATCCGGCTCGACCAGGCCGAACGCCTCGTGACGACACAGCGCGATCTCGGGCTGGCCACCATCCGGGTCGGCACGTTCGCGTCGATCGGGTCGCAACTGCTGCCCCGCGCCATCCGGCAGTTGGGTGCACGGATGCAGGTGAAGGTCGAAGTCGTCGAAGCCGAACCCACCGACGTCGTCGAGCTCCTGCACGCGGGAGACCTGCACGCGGGCCTGATCTACGACTCCGCCGACGATCCCGCCTTCACCTCCCCCGACCTCGAGCTCACGGTGCTGCTCGAAGAGGACTACCGGGTGCTCGTCGCCCGCGACGGCCCCTGCGCGGATCTCCCCGAGATAGACCTGGCCGAGCTCGCCGACGCCGACTGGGTCTGCAGCCGGGACGAGAACGAAGCCTCCGACCGGGTGCTGCGCCGTGCGTGTCATCTGCTCGGGTTCCAGCCGAAAGTCCTGATGCGCACCGACGACCTGAACATGATCCACGGCCTGGTCGCCGAAGGACTGGGCTGCACCCTCACCACCCTCTCGGCCGTCGACACCCGCTTTGCCGTAGAACCGCGCCCGACCGTCCAGGAGCTCGGACTGCGACGAACGTCCTTTGTACACGGTGGCAGCGCCGTCCCACCCGCTGTCGTCGAGCTTCAGCAGATATTGATGGAGCTTCTGCCACGACAGCAGGCGTGACGGCGGCGAACTCGAGGAGTGCTCACCGAGTACCGACCGTCTCGTCGAGGAAGCCGCCCGACTGGTGGCGCCACAGCTTCGCGTACGTCCCCTCGATGTCGAGCAGTTCCGCGTGGGTGCCCTGTTCGACGATCCGGCCCCGGTCGAGCACGATCAGCCGATCCATCCGCACGACCGTGCTCAGCCGGTGTGCCACGACGATCGCGGTGCGGCCCTCCATGAGCCTCCACAGCGCCTCCTGGACCAGCATCTCGCTCTCCGAGTCCAGCGCGCTGGTCGCCTCGTCCAGCAGCAGGATCGGCGCGTCACGCAGGATGGCGCGGGCCAGCGCGACCCGCTGCCGCTGTCCACCGGACAGTTTGATGCCGCGTTCGCCGACCATCGTGTCGAAGCCGTCGGGCAGCGCGTCCACGAACTCCGTGACGTGCGCGGCCTGCGCGGCGCGGTGGATCTCGGCATCGGTCGCGCCTGGCCGTGCGAACGCGATGTTCTCGCGCAGCGTCCGGTGGAACATGGCCGGGTCCTGGGGCACGTACGCGATCAGGCCGCGCAGGTCGGCCTGACTCAGGCGCGCGATGTCCTGTCCGCCGATGAGGACGCGGCCCCGGTCGACGTCCATCAGCCGCAGGAGCAGCCGGGTGAGCGTGGTCTTGCCGCCACCAGAACGGCCGACGAGCCCCAGCCGCGTACCCGCCGGGATGTCCAGGTCGAGCCCGTCGAACAACGGCTCGCCGCCGCCGTGCGTGAACACGACGTTCTCGAACTGGACCCGGGAATCCTTCACCCGCAACGGTTCCGGGAGTTTCAGGTCGAGCACGGTCGGCGGGTCGAGCAGCAGTTCGGTGAACTGAGCCGCCTCGGTGAGCGCGCTCTCCACCTGCCGGTAGATCTGGTTGAACTCGAACATGATCCGCGTCGCGTTCGCGAAGTAGGTGAACGTCACCACGATCGCCTCCACGGCGAGCCCACCGCTGACCCCGATCGCGACCACGAGGCCGAGCACGTTGGTGAGCACGGACAGCGGCGCGATCACGGTGTCGATGCGCAGGTTGTTGTAGTCCCACGACCGCAGTGCCAGCGTTCGCTGCTTGGCGGCACGGGACCGGTGCTCCGCGCCCTCACGCCGCTCGGCGGCGAACGCCCGCACCGTGTCCATGTTCGTGAGTGTGTCCGAGACGTGGCCGGCCACGTGGGCGATGGCGGCCTCGCGCTCGTCGACCAGCCGCTGGCGGTGGCGGATGAGCGGAGCGACCACACATCCCGTGACCAGGATCAGGCCGACCAGCACCACGACGAGCATCGGGTTGTAGCTCCACAGCACGACGCACGCGAAACCCAGCGGGATGAGGTTGGCGAAGATCTTGAACGTCAGCGTGTCCACGAAGTCCTCGAAGCGAAACGCGAAGCTCAGCACCCGCTTGGTGAGCGACCCGGCGAAGTTGTCGTGGAAGAACGCCGCGTCCTTCTTCAGCAGCTCGTCCATCGCGAGGGCGGACAGGTTCTCGATCCCGCGGCCGTCCACGCGGTTGAGGCAGTGCAGGCCGATGCGCCACAACAGTTCCGAGAGCAGCATGAAACCGCCGAAGGCCAGCACGTACGGCAGGACGGTGCCGAGGCTCGTGTCGCCACCACCCGCGAGCTTTCCCACGAGCCCGCCCACCGCCAACGGCGCGAGATAGAGCTGACACGTGACGCCCAGCGCGGGCAACCCGAGTGCGCCCGCGGAGTGGAATCCGTGGCGCCGCAGTTCTTTTCCGTACAGGCGCAGGGCAAGCGGCACCGCGTTCCTGCGGACAGGCCTTTCCGATCCTGGCAAGACCATCCGCCCCCTCCGGACACCTCGGCCTCCTCATGTTGCCGCAGAGGGCCGGGTGGCGGCGATCGAATATCGCGTGCCAGTGATCGGACTGTCGACGTCAGTCGTTGGTGATGTCGAGCGGAACGTTGGTGCGGCGAGTGACCAGCACGCAGACCACCGCCATGACGGCGGCGAGCACGCCGAGCACACCGATGGCGGGACGGAGGCCGCCGACGCCGGTGCCGATCGCCGCGATGAGCACGGGGCAGACGAACTCGCCGACGAACAGCGTGCCCGTCCACAGGCCGGTGCCGCGACCGCGCTGCTCGAAGTCCAGGCGATTGACCGCCCACGTCAGCAGCGTGGGCAGGAGCATGCCGGTGCCGAAGCCGGCGAAGACCGCGCCGAGGGAGATCACGG
Source organism: Lentzea sp. NPDC005914 (assembly GCF_040629405.1). NCBI lineage: Bacteria > Bacillati > Actinomycetota > Actinomycetes > Pseudonocardiales > Pseudonocardiaceae > Lentzea > Lentzea sp. NPDC005914. The sequence goes on from NZ_JBEXVQ010000003.1 coordinate 133,732, forward strand.
GTACCGAGGTGGTGGCGAACACGAGGCCGAAGCCGATGGCGGACAACAGGAATTCCACGGGCAGCAGCGCGCGAGGCGTCCGATGCGTCAGCCGGGCGAACACGACGCACCCGGCGGCCGTGGCCACCGACATCAGCGCGCTGATACCGCCGATCGCCGCCGAAGAGGTGAGGCCGACGCCGGTGAGCACAAAGGACAGTTCGACGATCAAGGTGTAGAAGACGATGCCGCCGACGAAGCTGACCGCACACGGGGTCAGCAGGGAGCGCCACGGCAGCGGCTGCAGGCGGCGCGAGGCCGGCCGTCGGCCGTGTTCCGCGGGCTGCCGGATGAGCACCGCGGTGAGCGGCACCAGCACGACGGCGACGGCGTACACCCAGAACGGCGTCCGCCAGCCGAGCGTGCCCAGGACGCCGCCGAGACCCAGGAACACCGTCGCGGACAGCGAAGCGACCAGGGTCTGCAAGCCGAGGTAACGACTGCGCCGGGCACCGGACCAGTAGTCACCGATCAACGTGGTGGCGCAGGTCATGATCGCTGCCTCGCACACGCCGACCAGGACGCGGCTGATCAGAATCGCTTGCAGCGACGCCAGATACAGCGGGGCGGTGCCGACGACCGCGTACACCGCCAACGCGATCAGCAGCAGCCGTTTGCGGTCCACCCGGTCGACGATCAGACCGGCGAACGGCGCGGCCAGGCCGATCATCAGCGCCGGAACGGTCAGCACCACGGGCACGAGGACGTCGGCGCCGGGCACGGTGGCGAAGGCCGCCTGCATCTGCGGCAGCACCGGGGCGATGAGCACGGCGCCGAGCACCGACAGGCAGCTGGCTGCCAGCAGCACGAGCAGCTGTGCCGTGCCGGGACCGCGGGTCTGCGCGAGCCGCTGGACGGGTCTGGAACTGGCGAGGGATTCCGACACTGTGCCCTCCGGCGGTCGGGCTGCCGATCGCCTACGACCTGCAGCACTGCGGAGAGTCTCGGCAGCGAACGGGTCGAGCGGAAATCACTTGTTCTGAGGTCCCCTATCAACCGGGCTGATGTCCTCTGCCGCCGGGTCGCCGACCGCCTGTCGCGCTGCCCGGGCCAGGACGTCGCGCAGGTAGAGGTGCTCGGGATCGTGGTCGTAGGCGGGGTGCCACCACATCGCCTCGATCAACGGGGCTACGTCGAACGGCAGTGGGAGCGCGCGTACACCGACGTTGAGCGGCAGCAGGTCGACGAGACGGCGCTGGAGCAGCGCGATCCGGTCGCTGCCGGCGACGAGTGCGGGCACGGCCAGGAAGTTCTCGACGACGACCTGGATGCGCGGCTCGATGCCGAGCATGCGCATCTGGCGCACGGCCGGCGTCGAGGCCGTCTGCCCGTGATAGGTGACGACCCACGGCAGGCGGTGCAGGTCGGCGACGGTGAGGCCGCGCTCGGCGATCGGGTTGTCCGACGCGACGACGGCGACCCACTCGTCGCGGTAGAGGTCGCGGTGCGGCAGGTCCGTGACGAACCCGTGTGGCATCAGCAGCAGATCGGCACTCAGCAGCGCCTGCTCGGCACGCTCGATGACCGCGGGTGTGTGAGCGGACATCCGCAACCGGGTGTGCGGCGCCTCGGCCGTGAGCAGACCCGCGACCGTGTCGCCGAGGGTGACGGTCGCGTAGTCGCTGACCAGCAGGACGAACTCGCGCGTCGACGACTGGGGATCGAACAGCGGCTGGGCGGTGAAGACCCGCTCCGCGCCGGTCATCGCGATGCGCACCAGCTCTCTGAGCTGCACCGCCAACGGGGTGAGCCGGTAGTCGTTGCCGACGCGGGTGAGGAGTTCGTCGTCGAAGTGGCGGCGCAACCGAGCCAGCGACGCCGACAGCGCCGGCTGGGACAGGCCCATGCGGGCGGCGGCCCTGGTGACGCTGCGCTCCTCGAGCAACGCGTCGAGCGACACCATGAGATTGAGGTCGAGGCTGGCCATGTTCACGTGCCCAGTATCAGTGCCGCTGATAGCCGCCATCACACATCTCGTCTTCCCGGAAGTCTCCGGATTGTCGACGGTGGGAAACATGACGGAAACCCCGCGGCCAGACCCCGCCGACCCCGAGGCAGCCATCGCCGCGGCGGCGAAGCGCTGCTCGAACTGGGGACGCTGGGGCGCGGACGACGTGCTCGGCACGCTCAACTTCCTGGACGAGGTCAAGCGGCTCGCCGGCGCCGCCTGCGTGCGCCGCGGCGTGAGCTTCAGCCTGGCTCAGTCGTTCGACGCCAACGGCCCCCAGATGGGCTGGCGCCGGCGCACCAACCCGGTGCACACCATGCTCGACACCGGCGTCGACGCCGAGCGCGGCACGCAGGGATTTCCGCACGGGATCGGCGGCGCCGACGACGTCGTGTTCATGCCGTTGCAGGCCTCGACCCAGTGGGACGGTCTCGGCCACATCTTCGACCACGGCACGGCCTGGAACGGCCGGCGCGCCGGAGACGTGGTCACCAGTGAGGGCGACCAGGTGACCGGTATCGAGACCGCGGCGTCGCCGATCGTGGGCCGCGGCGTGCTGCTCGACGTCGGCCGGGCGATCGGCCACGACGGCGAACTACCCGACGGCTTCGCCATCACCACCGCACACCTCGACGCCACCATCGCCGCCCAGGGACAGACCGCCCAGGTCGGCCGAGGCGATCTCGTGCTGGTGCGCACGGGCCGGCTGGCCAGGGCCCGCCGGGAAGGGTGGGGCGACTACGCCGGCGGGGACTCCCCCGGCCTGTCGTTCACCACCGCCGAGTGGCTGCACGACCGCGAGATCGCCGCAATCGCCACCGACACCTGGGGTTTCGAGGTACGCCCCAACGAGTTCGACAACGCGTTCCAGCCGCTGCACCAGGTGTGCATCCCGCACATCGGGCTGTTCCTCGGCGAGATGTGGGACCTGGACGCGCTCGCCGCCGACTGCGCGGCCGACGGCGTGTGGGAGTTCCTGCTCACCGCGGCCCCGCTCCCGGTGACCGGGGCCGTCGGCGCCCCCGTCAACCCCATCGCCGTGAAATGACCGAGGAGTTCCCGACATGCCTGCCGTGAACAACGTTCTCGTGGTCGGCGCCGGCCTGGCCGGCACGGCCGCGGCCATCCACCTGGCGCGGGGTGGTGTCGCCGTCGATCTGGTGGAGGTCAAGCCCGAGGTGACGGCGCTGGGCTCCGGGATCACCTTGCAGGGCAACGCATTGCGCGAACTCGACCGGCTGGGTGTCTGGGAGGCCGCGCGCGAACGCGGGTTCCCGTTCGACGTCACCGGCATCCGCGCGCCGGATCCCCAGGGCAGGGTGCTGTTCGAGGTGCCCGACGCCAGGACCGGTGGCCCGGACTATCCCGCCGTGATGGGCATGAGCCGGCCGGAGTTGGCCCGCATCCTGCACGACCGCGCCACGCTCGTCGGTGTCAAGACGCGGTTCGGCGCCACGTTCACCGAGCTGCGGCAGGACGACGCCGGCGTCGACGTCGCTTTCGCCGACGGTTCGACCGGCCGGTACGACCTGGTGATCGGCGCCGACGGCATCCGCTCGCAGACCCGGCAGCTGATCGGCGCCGATCTCGAGACCAAACGCGTCGGCATGGGCATCTGGCGCGCCTTCGGTCCCCGGCCGGCCGGCGTCACCCGCACCGACCTCTACTACGGCGGCCCGTCCTACATCGCCGGTTACTGCCCCACCGGCGAGGACTCGCTCTACGCCTACATCGTCGAGCCCGCACAGGACCGGTCCGCCCTGACCCCGCAGCAGCGGCTCGACACCATGATCGAGCTGTCCCGGGCCTACCACGGGCCGTGGGACGACATCCGGGCCTCGCTCACCGACTCCTCGCGCGTCAACTACACCTGGTTCGAGACCCACCTGCTCGATCCTCCGTGGCACCGGGGTCGCGTGGTGCTGATCGGCGACGCCGCGCACACCTGCCCGCCCACCATCGCCCAGGGCGGCGCGCAGGCACTCGAGGACGCCGCGGTTCTCGCCGATCTCCTGCTCACACTCGACGTCCTCGGTCCGCGGCTGTGGGCCGCGTTCCACGCCCGCCGGTACGACCGCGTGCGAGCCGTCGTCAACGCCTCCAACCAGATTGCCCGGTGGCTGCTCGACCACGAGCAGGGCGACCTGCCCAGCCTGATGCGCGACATCGCCGTCCTCGTCAGCCAACCCGCCTGAACGCACTCGGGGAGCCCGTTTCCATGACCCAGCGCCTGATCACCCACCTGCGACACGTCGACCTCGCCGTGCCCGACTACGCCAGGCAACTCGACTTCTTCACCTCCACCTGGGGCCTCAAGGCCGAGGCCGGCGACACCGGGCTGACCTTCCTGGCCGCCGAGGGCTCCCCCGAGCAGTACGTCGTCCGGCTCCGCGAGGCCACCGAGAAGCGCCTCGACCTGATCTCCTTCGGCGCGGCGACGACCGCCGACGTCGACACGCTCGCCACCCGGCTGGCCCGCGACGGCGTTCGCCTGATCACCGAGCCCGGCTCACTGCAGACCCCCGGCGCGGGCTACGGCTTCCGCTTCTTCGACAACGAAGGGCGCACCGTCGAGATCTCCGCCGACGTCGCGGTCCGCCGGCACCGTGCGATCGAGCTCGGCGAGTCGATCCCGGTGCGACTGTCGCATGTGGTCATCAACTCCGCCGACCCCTTGGGCACTCGCGCCTTCTACGAGAAGCACCTGTCGTTCGCCCTGTCCGACACGCTGACGCATCCGCGCATGGGCGACATGATGTGGTTCATGCGCGTCAACAGCTGGCACCACAGCATGGCGATCGCACGCGGCCCCCATCCCTCACTCCACCACGCCTCGTTCGAGATGCGCGGTCTGGACGAGTACATGCGCGGCACCGGCCGGGTGCTGCGCGCCGGTGGGGAGAAGATCTGGGGTCCCGGCCGGCACCTCGCCGGCAACAACACCTTCAGCTACTTCCTCGACCCCAGCGGCAACACCATGGAGTACACCACCGAGCTGGAGCACGTCGACGAGGACACCTGGCACCCGCACCTCTACGACATCAGCCAGCCAGAGGTGGCCGACCAGTGGGGAACGGCGAACGCGATGAACGAGTTCGTCGCCAAGCAGTCGTTCAACGACGTGGACAAGGGCCTGTTCGTGGCCCCGCCGGTCTGATGCGGTTCGCGACCTTCGCCGCCGGCGAGCAGGTGCGCGCCGCGGTCGTCTCCGACGCCGGACTGCACCCCCTCCCCGAGGGCACCACCGTGCTCGATCTGGTGCGCGCCGGGCTGCCGGCCGCGCGCGACGCCGGCACCGCCGCCCTCGGGGAGCCGGCCACACCGCTCGACGGCGGGATCCGGCTGCTGCCGCCGCTGACGCCACCGACCGTCCGGGACTACGTGACCTTCGAGGAACACGTCGAGGGCGTGCGCAGAAGCGTCGACGGCGTGGGCGGGGTGCCGCCCGAGTGGTACCAGGCACCGACGTTCTACTTCACCAACCCGTACGCGACAGTCGGCCCCTACGACGACGTGCCGGTGCCGCCGGGGTGCGAGCGGTTCGACTTCGAGCTCGAGGTCGCCGCGGTGGTCGGCCGGGACGGCACCTCGCTCACGCCCGAGCAGGCCGGCCAGGCGATCTTCGGCTACACCGTCCTCAACGACTGGTCGGCCCGCGACCTGCAGAGCCGGGAGATGAAGGTCAATCTCGGGCCGGCCAAGGGCAAGGACTCGGCCACCACGCTCGGCCCCTGGCTGGTCACCGCCGACGAACTGGAGCCCTACCGCGACGACGAGGGGTTTCTGGCGCTGGACATGCGGGTGTCGGTCAACGGCACCGAGGTCGGCCAGGACCTGCTGTCCAACATGGGCTGGCCGTTCGAGGAGTTGGTGGCCTACGCCTCCCGGGGCACCTGGGTGCGCAGCGGTGACGTCCTCGGCTCGGGCACCTGCGGCAACGGTGGCTGTCTGGCCGAGCTCTGGGGCCGGCGCGGCCGGCTCGATCCGCCACCGCTGCGCCCCGGCGACGTCGTCGAGATGACCGTGGAAGGGCTCGGCACGATCCGGAACCGCGTCGTGGCCGGGGCCGATCTTCCCCCGGTGCAACCTGCGCGCCCCCGGTCGCGCCGGCGAAAGCGCTCCACGTGACAGGCCGCGTCGCCGGCAAGGTCGTGGTCGTGACCGGTGCCGGACAAGGGCAGGGCGCCGCGGCGGCACGGTTGCTCGCCGCCGAGGGCGCCACCGTCATCGGCTGCGACCTCGAGCCCGGGAACGACCTCGACTGCCGGCAGTTCGACGTGGCGGACGCGACCGGATGGGCCGCCCTGGCCGACGACCTGGCGAACCGGTACGGCCGAGTCGACGGGCTGGTCGCCAACGCCGGCGTCACGTGGCGGGCCCGGCTGGCCGACCTCGCCCCGGCCGACCTCGCCAGGGTCTGCGAGGTCAACGTGACCGGCACGCTGCTGGGCATCCAGGCCCTCACGCCGCTGATGGCGGGCGGGGGCTCGGTGGTCGTCGTCGGCTCGGCGGCCGCGCTCACCGGGCACTTCCCCGTGGCGTACACGACCTCGAAGTGGGCGCTGCGCGGCCTGGCCAAGACCGCCTGTCTCGAGCTCGGCCCGAGCGGGATCCGGGTCAACACGATCCACCCCGGCTACGTCGAGACACCGATGACCGCGTCGGCCTCCCCGGCGTTTCGCACCGCCAACATCGCGGAGACGCCGCTGGGACGCACCGGAACCGTCGACGAGGTCGCGCCGCTGGTCGTCTTCCTGATCAGCGACGAAGCCTCGTTCATCACCGGTGCGGAGATCACCGTCGACGGCGGCCTCACTGCGCACGGTGGCGTCAAGTCCATTCGCGACGCTGTCGTCGGCCCGCGGTCGTAGCGTCGGATCATCCGTCAACTGAAAGGAACGACAGGCTGTGTTCGAGTACTTCTCCGACGGCCCGTACACCTACAACCTGGCCGTGGTCGCCACGCTGAACTCCGGCGGCCTCATCGACGAGGTCGACCGCGCCTGCCGGCCGATCCGGGACGCCGCCGCGAACGGCGAGGACGCCGGAACGCCCGAGTTCCTGCGGGCCTGGACGGCGCTGACCGACCAGCTCGTCGGGCAGGCCGAGGCGGCGGAGAAAGCCGGCCACACCCGCACGGCCGGGCAGTTGTACTTCCGCGCCACCAACTACCTCTCCCAGGCCGAGCGGATGCTGGCCCATTCCGATCCGAACCGGATCCCTGCCTACCAGCGGCTGCTGCACCTGACGCAGAAGGCGTTCGACCTGCACAGTCCTCGGGTGAGCCGGGTGGAGATCCCTTACGAGGGCACGACACTGCCCGCCTACTTCAGTCAGGCTCCGGCCGCCGACACCGGTCCGGCCCCGGTCGTCGTCCTCGTCAACGGGCTGGACTCGAGCAAGGAGCACCAGTACACCTCCCGCCACTGGGCGGAACTCGCCGCCCGCGGCATCTCGTGCCTCATGCTCGACCAACCAGGCACCGGGGAAACCCTGCGCCTGCAGAACATTCCCGCCCGCATCGACGCCGAGGCGTGGGCCGGCGCCGCAGTCGACCACCTGCAGACGCGTGAGGACGTCGACCCGTCGCGCATCGGCATCGTCGGCTGGTCGCTCGGCGGCTACTACGCCCCGCGCGCCGCCGCGTTCGAGAAGCGCTTCGCCCTGGTCGTCGCCTGGGGCGCCAACCACAACTGGGGCGCCGTGCAACGACGCCGCCTGGAGCGCGAGGGTGAGCGCCCCGTCCCCCACTACTGGGAGCACGTGCTGTGGGTGTGGGGGCACACCGACCTGGACCGGTTCATCGCCTTCGCCGACGACGTGCACCTCGACGGCGTCGTCGCCGAGATCACCGTTCCGTTCCTCGTCGCCCACGGCGCCAACGACCGGCAGATCCCTCTCGAGCACGCGCACCGCTCCTACGACCAGGCCGTCAACTCCCCCAAGCGCGAGTTGCGGGTGTTCACGCCGGAGGAAGGCGCGACCGAGCACATCGGGCTGGACCACCTGCCGCACGCGAGCACGTTCATCGCCGACTGGGTCGCCGACACCTTCGCCGAGTTGGCGGCTGATCGCCTCTCACGACGACCGTGAGCCGCGCCCTGGGTGCCTGCTGAGCTCGTCGTTCAAGTGCGCCACGAACGCAAGTGGCATGCAGACGGCTCTGTCCACAGTGGAAACATCACGCTCGCCACCACTCCACCAGGTCCGCGGCGAGGTCCTCCGCCTGCCTCGCGCCTACCGCGATCGCGGCTTCGATGAAGTTCGCGTCGATGAGGTCGGCCGGCCTGGTGATGAACGGGTCGGAGATGATCACGCGAACGCTGTGGCCGCGCTCGGTGAGGATCGCCTCCTCGCGGGCGATGCTGGGCGACGACATGGGCGCCACGATCAGCACTCGGCCCGGACCGTCGCCCACGAGCAGGTCGGCATTGGTGCCGGAACGGACACCGCCGTCCACCCAGACGGAATCGCCGACCGTCACCGGGGGCGCGACGCCGGGAGCGGCGGTGGAACAAGCCACCGCGACAGGCAGCGGGATGCCGTCTCGCGCACCCCATTGGCGCGCGGTCCCCGTGCTCGTGTCGACGGCGAAGACGCCGAGCCGGTCGGGCCACCGTCCCTGCGGCAGGGCGGCCTTCCACAACCCCTCCGCCTGCTCGGCGGAGATGGGCGGCATCGCGGCGAGCGCGGCCTGCCCGATGGCGCGCGGGTCGTCCGGGCGCGCTGTGGCCGTGCGTCGCAACGGGGCTTTGCCCGCTCCTCCGGCCTGAGCGTGCCAGGCCGCCCGCTCACGCATCCGTTCCGGAATCGTGGAGAGACCTTCGGGGTGCATCGTCAGCCAAGAACCGACGACGGCACCGGCAGAGGTACCCAGCACCACATCGGCTTCGGGAAGCGCAACTCCGGCCGACACGAGACCGTTCACCAGCGCCGCCGCCCACGACGCGCCGACCGGCCCGCCGCCTCCCAGCACCACCGCGCGACGCGAGGCTGGGTCGTTGCGAGAGATGTCCCGGTCCATGTGCTCGCTCCTCGACTTTTTCGGTCTGCCGAAGTCGAGGCTAGGGTCGTTCATCGCTGTCCAAATGGCATTTTGGAGACGGGTGATGGGCAAAATCGGACACGATTCGATCTTCACGCTGCCCTACCGCGCCGGCGTCGGTGTGCCGCCGGGGATGGAGGTGCTCGACTTCCCGCAGCTTCTGGCCAGGGCGCGCTCACACGGCGTCGACCCGTACGCGCTCAGGCGACCCGACTTCCACGTGCTGATCGCGGTGCTGTCCGGAACGGTGCGGTGCTCGCTGGACTTCGCCGATCACGTGCTGCGTCCCGGCGACTGGCTCTGGGTGCGGCCGGGACAGGTCCAGCGCTACGACTCGTCACTGGACGCGGCCGAGGGACGAGCCGTGCTGTTCCTGCCCGGATTCCTCGACCAAGCCACGGCTGAGCAGGCGGGCGTGGACCGAGGCACGTGGCGGCCCGCCTCGGCACCGGCGGACGCGAGGCAGGACAGCCTGCGACCGCTGCTCGACCTGCTGGAACACGAGTACGCGCTCTGGGACGGACTGCAGGCCGAACGCCACACCCAGGTGCTGCGGCACCTGCTCGCCGCGCTCGTGTTGCGCTTGGCTGCTGTGCACGGCGCAGACGCGGACCAGGCCGCGGGAGGAGAGGCCTTCCTCCGCTTCCAGTCCGCCGTCGAACAGGATTTCACCCGCAGCCACCGCGTGGAGGACTACGCCGCCCGGCTCGGGTACAGCGTGCGCACCCTCACCAGGGCCTGCCAGGCGGGAGTGGGCGTCGGGGCCAAGGGCTACCTCGACAACCGCGTCCTGCTGGAGGCCAAACGCCTGCTCGTGCACACGGACCTGCCCGCGGGCACGATCGGGCAGCGGCTCGGTTTCCCCGAGGCCACGGTGTTCACGAAGTTCTTCCGCCGCCACACAGGCCTCACCCCGACAGGTTTTCGCGCGGCGATGAGAGCACCGGGAATCCAGGAGTCCGCTCTCTCAAACCTCCGGAATATCGACATTCGCACGCGCTGTGATCGGCCGTGACGATCCGCAATCGAAACATTTTCCAAAAATCCATCTCCATTCGAGGCAAATTTTCGAGACGTTTCAGTCCAAACGCACCCGTTCGAGTGATTGCGCTGGATCGGTCAACAACCGAGCGTGACTGATCGTGTTAAGAAGGCCTCCTATCGGGGGTCATTCCACGCCTGTGCTCCATTTGGCGGTCCCACTCGGTGTTGACGGTTTGGCAGCGTACGAGCCGCTGAACGGGCTAACCGACTGATCTTGGTGTCCCGCTACGAAAGTTGATACGAAGGCCGATATTGGGGGTCTACTTGGACTGCGAGGAGATATGTACGACGGTGAACTCCAACCATTGTTGGAAAGTCTCTCCAGACGCCATCTGATTCCAGGTTCACAACTCGCCGTTCACCGCGACGGCATCACGCGCGCGGTCGAGTTCGGCGTCCAGCTCGCCGACGGGCCGCCCATGTCTCGGGCCGCACGGGTGCCGGTGGGCTCGGTGAGCAAGACCTTCACCGCGGCGCTCGCGATGATCCTCGTGTCGGACGGGGACCTCGATCTCGACGAGCCGCTCGCCGAGTACGTGCCCGCTGCGGCGAGCCTGAGCGACCGGCTCACCGCACGGCATCTGTTGAGCCACACGGGCGGTCTGCCGTCCGACTCCGACGAGGTGACCGCGTCGACGCTGAGCAAGCACGTGGCCGAGTGCTTGCGCCGCGCCGACCCTCTGCACGAGCCGGGTGACGGGTTCTCGTACTCGAACATCGGCTACAGCGCCGCAGGACACCTCATCGAGGTCGTCACGGGTATGAGCTGGTGGGAGGCCATGTCGTCGGTGCTGTTGCGGCCGCTCGGTGTGGCGGCGCACTTCGTGGTGGCGCCGGACGGGCCGCAGGACATCGTGCCGGGGCATGCGGTGAACCCCGAGCGGCACAGGGTCGTGCCGGTGCACCAGTCGCTCACGCTCGTGGACGCCCCCGCGGGTGCCATCGCGGCGAGCGCGATCGATCTGGTGCGGCTCGGGAGGATGCTCTCCGGCGACGGGCCGTGCCTGGTGGGCGACGCCGAGTTGCGCGAGATGCGGATGCCCGCCGACGGCGCGGAGCCGTTCGGGATGGCCGACGCCTGGGGGCTCGGCGTGGCGTTGTTCGAGGGCGGCTGGTTCGGCCACGACGGCACGGGCGACGGAACGTCCTGCCACCTGCGCGTGCACCCGGAAAACGGCACCGTGGTCGCGCTCACCACCAATGGCAGCACCGGATTCGCGATGTGGCGTGAATTGGCGCGCGAACTCGGCGTCGGTGACTACGACGCGTTGAGTGAACTGGGAGAACGCGCGACCGCGCCGCTACCGGACTGCCTGGGACGTTTCTACAACGGCGATACGGAATATTCCGTTCAGCCAGGTGAAAGCGCTCCACTACGACTCGTCGTCGACGGCGAGCCCTTCGCCGAACTGACGCTCTACGACGGACTTCTGTTCCGAATGCGCGACGTCGACACCGGCGATGACACCCAAACCGGACGATTCCTGCGCGGTTCCCCCGACCGCGGCATCGGCTGGCTCCAGGTCGGCGGCAGGCTCGCCCGCCGCGCCGCCTGACCATTCCTCACTTTTCCGACTGATCCCCCGGAAGGCTCCTTCCCCACCATGTTGCTCACGACGCTGTTCCGCGCCAGAGTCGCGGCCGACCCGCAGTCCCCCGCGGTCATCTCCCCGACAGGCACGATCACCTACGCCGAGCTCGACGCCCGTGCCAACCGGCTTGCCCACTGGTTGCGCGAGCGGGGAGCCGGTCCCGAACGGATCGTGGCACTGCGGATGCCCAGGTCGGCTGACATCGTCGTGGCACAGCTCGCCGTGCTCAAGGCGGGAGCGGCGTACCTGCCGGTCGATCCCGCCTACCCCGCCGAGCGGATCGACTTCATGCTCCGCGACGCCGCACCACTGCTGACGCTCGAGTCCGAAGTGGACACGAGCGGGCTGTCCGAGACCGATCCCGGTGTCGTGCCGGACCTCGCACACCCCGCGTACGTGATCTACACGTCCGGCTCGACCGGACGGCCGAAAGGCGTGGTCGTCACGCACACCGGGCTCGCGAACTTCGCGACCGCCGAGATCGAGCACTTCCAGGTCCGGCCGGGCGACCGGGTGCTGCAGTTCTCCTCTCCCAGCTTCGACGCCTCGGTGCTGGAGCTGTGCATGGCGCTGCCGTCCGGTGCGGCGCTCGTCGTGCCGCCGCAGGGACCGCTGCTGGGCGAGCAGCTCGCGGAAGTGTTGCGGGACAACAGGATCACCCACGCGCTGATCCCACCGGTGGCGATGGCGACCGTGCCGGACGTCCAGCTGCCGGACTTCCGCACGCTGATCGTCGGCGGTGATGCCTGCACACCGGAGCTGGTCGAGCGCTGGGCGCGGGGCCGCCGGATGATCAACGCTTACGGCCCGACCGAGTCCACGGTCGTGTCGACGTGGAGCGAACCGCTCATCCCCGGTGGCAGCCCGCCGATCGGCGCGCAGATTCCCGGCACCACCGCCCACGTGCTGGACGACGAGCTGCGGCCGGTGGACGAGGGCGAGCTGTACGTGTCGGGCGTCGGTCTCGCCCGCGGGTACCTGGACCGGTCGGGTCTCACGGCGCAGCGGTTCGTCGCCAACCCGTTCGGCACCGGCCGGATGTACCGGACCGGTGACGTCGTGCGCCGGCGCGACGGCGTGCTGGAGTTCGTCGGCCGTGCAGACCACCAGGTGAAGATCCGCGGGTTCCGCATCGAGCCCGGCGAGATCGAGGCCGTGCTGCGCGAGCACCCCGATGTGCGTGAGGCGGTCGTGGTCGCGCGCACGGATCAGGGGCTCAAACGGCTGGTCGCGTACGTCACCGGCGAGGCCGACCGGGCCGAGCTGCGGGCGCTGGTCGCGGCCAGGCTGCCCGAGCACATGGTGCCGTCGGCGTTCGTCGTGCTGGACGCGTTGCCGTTGAGCCCCAACGGCAAGCTCGACCGGTCGGCGCTGCCCGCGCCCTCCTCCCACGCCGAGACACCGGGGTTCACGGCCCCTCGGACACCGGCGGAGGAACGGGTCGCGAAGGTCTGGGCCGAGGTGCTCGGGCTCGACGCGGTCGGCGGCGACGACGACTTCTTCCAGCTCGGCGGCGACTCGGTGCTCGCCACGCAGGCACTGGCGCTGCTGGGCGGAGGGTTGTCGTTGCGCGCGCTCTTCGAGCACCGCACGGTGGCGGCACTGGCCGAGGTGCTCCCGGACGACTCGCCAGAGCAGATCCCGCGTGTCCACAAGGGACAGCCCGTACCGCTGTCCCGCACGCAGAAACGGCTCCAGGGCGCGGAAGGACCGGACAGCAACACCGCGGTCGGCGTGCGACTCACCGGACCACTCGACCTCACCCGGCTGCAGCAGGCGCTGGACGCGCTGGTCGCCCGGCACGACGCGCTGCGCACCACGGTGCACGGCGACACGCAGGTGATCAGCCCGCACGGCACGGTGACGCTGGAGTTCGTCGACGACCTCACCGCCGAGCTGGCGCAGCCGTTCGACCTGCGCACCGGGCCGCTGACGCGGGCGCTGCTGACGCGGGACCAGGTGCTCGTGCTGTGCCAGCACCACATCATCACGGACGGCCGGTCGGTCGCCGTGCTGCTCGACGAGCTGGCCAGGTTGTACGCGGGCGAGCACTTACCGCCGCCGCACCTGCAGTACCCGGACTTCGCGCTGTGGCAACAGGACCAGCCCACCCCGAGCGTCGACTACTGGCGGCACCGGCTCGACGGGCTCGAACCGCTCGACCTGCGCACCGACCGGGTGCGACCACCGCTGCGCTCGACGGCGGGCGCGGTGCTGCGCCGCCCGCTCGGCGCCGATCTCGTGCGCCGGATCGCGACGGTCGGCCGGGCTCACGACGCCACACTGTTCATGACGCTCACCGCGCTGGTGAAGGTGATCATGGCGCGGTACAGCGGCCAGCGCGACATCGCGGTCGGCACGGTGAACTCCGGGCGCGACCGGGCCGAGCTGGACGGTGTCGCCGGTTTCTTCGTCAACACGCTGGTGCTGCGGACGTGGCTCGACCCGGAGCAGTCGTTCACCACCTACCTCGACCAGGTGCGGGACACCGCGCTGGAGGCGTTCGCACACGACGACGTGCCGTTCGACCAGCTCGTCGAGGAGCTGCGGCCGGACCGGGACCCGAGCCGGACGCCACTGGTGCAGGCCGTCGTCGCGTTGCAGCAGCCTTTGTTGACGCGCACGGACTTCGGCGATCTCAAAGCCGAAGAGGTCGACCTGCCGCGCCCGGCCGCCCGGTTCGACCTCGTCACCGAGTTCTGGCCGCGCGGCGACGACCTCACGCTGACGCTGGAGTACAACACCGACCTGTTCGACGAGAGCACGATCGAGCGCATGGCCGACGACCTCGTCGCGTTGTGCGAGGCCGTCACCGCGAACCCGGACCGCGACCTGGTCGAGTTCGCGGGTGAGGCCGACGACGTGGCCCGCGTGCGCGGATTCCGCGTCGACCCGGCGGTGGTCGAGCAGGTCCTGCTACGCGTCGTCGCCGACGCGCACGTCGTGGTGTGCGACGGCCGACTCGTCGGTTACGTGACGCAGGCGAATCCCGCTGAGCTCAAGGGTTTCCTGAGCCAGGTGCTGCCGGACTACCTCATCCCGTCGTCGTGGGTCGTGCTGGACGAGATCGACCGCGAGAACCTGCCGGAGCCACCGGCACTGCGGGCCGACCGCGCCCGGTTTGTGGCACCTCGCACGCCGGTCGAGGCCGTGCTCGCGTCGGTGTTCGCTGAGGTGCTCGGGGTCGGCAAGGTCGGTGTGCGGGACGGGTTCCTGGAGCTGGGCGGTGACTCGATCCTCGCGATCAGCGTGGTCACCAAGGCACGGGCGGCCGGTCTGCACCTGAGCGCACGGGACGTCTTCCGGCACCAGACGATCGCCGAGCTGGCGCCGCACGTGCGTTCGGCCGGCGGCTCGACCGCCGAACAGGGCCGAGTCACCGGTGACGTGCCGCTGACGCCGATCCAGCGGTGGTTCTTCGAGCAGCACGAGCAGCCGGGCCGGTTCCACCAGTCGGTGCTGCTGGACTTCGCCGAGGACGTCGACCCCGAGCAGCTCGACGAGGCCGTCCGCGCGGTGGTGGAACACCACGACGCGCTGCGGATGCGCTACTCACTGGAGAACGGCGAGTGGTGCCAATGCATCGAGCCTGCCGGGCACTCGCAGCTGGCGGCCGAGATCGTGACGCCGCGCCAGGTCCGGTTGTCCGCGCACCACCTCGTCGTGGACGGCATCTCGTGGCGGGTCATCGCGGAGGACCTGCGCGCCGCCTACCGCGGCGAGGCGTTGCCACCGAAGACGACGTCGTTGCGCGAGTGGGCGGAGCGGCTCGTCGGCTACGACCGAGAGGGTGGGTTCGACGACGAGCGTGCGCACTGGGAGCAGATCACCGGCGGCAGCTCGGACACCGGCACCACCGCGAGCCAGCGCAGTGTCACGGTTCGAATGTCCGAACAGGACACCGCGCGGATCCTGCGCGAGGTGCCACCTGTGTACCGCACGCAGGTCAACGACGTCCTGCTGGCAGCGCTCGGTTGCGTGCTGAACGGCTGGACCGGGTCGTCACGGGTCCTGGTGGCGCTGGAGGGCCACGGCCGCGAGGAGCTCTTCGACGGCATCGACCTCTCCCGCACGGTCGGCTGGTTCACCTCGATGTTCCCCGTCGCGCTCGAGCTGCCAGAAGCAGGGTGGGGCGAGACGCTCAAAGCGGTTAAAGAGCAGCTGCGGGCCGTGCCGCGGCGTGGCATCGGCTATGGCGCGCTGCGCTACCTCACCGGCGCGGGCCTGCCGGACGTGACGCCGGAGGTCGGGTTCAACCACCTCGGCCGGTTCGACGACAGCCAGCGCGGCATGGACCTCGACGCCGATCCCGACGCGCCGCGGCCGCACGCCATCGACGTGGTCAGCCGCATCGAGGGTGACCAGCTGAAGGTCACCTGGTTCTACAGCACCGACTTGCACGACGAGGCGACGATCACGCGGCTGGCGGACGAGATGCTGGTGGCGTTGCGTGACATCGCCCGCCACTGCGCGAAGCCGGACGCGGGCGGGCGCACGCCGTCGGACTTCCCGCTGGCGCGCCTCGACCAGGCTGCGTGCGACCGGATCGCGCTGCCGCACGTCGAGGACGTCTACCCGCTCACGCCGATGCAGGCGGGCATGGTGTTCCACTCGCTGGACGGCGTGTACCTGCAGCAGACCAGCTTCGTCGTGACCGCGGACCCGGACGAGCTCGCGGCGGCGTGGCAACGCGTGGTGGACCGCACGCCCGTATTGCGCAGCAGCGTGGTCTGGGAAGGCGTACCGCAGCCGGTGCAGGTCGTGCACGCGCACACACCTGTGCCGATCCGGCACCTCGACTGGACGACCGGTGACCGCGCGGAACTGCTTCAAGCATTGCTGGAAACCGACCGCGCCGAAGGCATGGATCTCGCGACCGCGCCGTTGATGCGGCTGACGCTGGCGCGTCTGCCCGAGGGCGAGGTGCAGGTGCTGTGGACGTTCCACCACGTGCTGCTCGACGGCTGGAGCGTCTTCCAGGTGCTGTCCGACGTGCTGGGCGAGCCCGTGGAGCGGCCGCCGTTCCGCGACTACGTCGACTGGCTGCACCGTCAGGACGACGAGGCGGCCGAACGCCATTGGCGCGAGGTGCTCGGCGACTTCACCGAACCGACACCGCTACCGTTCGACCGCGCGCCGTCCGGCCGGCACGACTCGAGCACCACGGCGAGCCTGCGGATCTCCTTGTCTCCCAGGGAATCCGCCACGCTGTACACCTTCGCGCGCGAACAGCGGCTGACACCGGGCACGGTCGTGCAGGGCGCGTGGGCCGTGCTGCTCGCCCGCTACGGCGGCCGTGACGACGTGTGCTTCGGCGCCACCGTGTCCGGCAGGCCCGCCGACCTGCCCGGCGTCGACGACATCACCGGGATCTTCATCAACACCCTGCCCGTGCGCGTGGCCGTCGACGACCGAGCGCCGGTCGCGGCGTGGCTGCGCGGCCTTCAGGCGGCGCAGGTCGAGGCACGGCGGTTCGAACACGTGCCGCTGACCGACCTGCACGCGTGGAGCGGCGTCGAGGGCGGGGTGAACCTGTTCGACAGCGTGCTGGTGTTCGAGAACTACCCGGCCGACGGGCTGCCGCTGCGCGACCTCCGAGCGGTGGAGACGACGAACTTCCCGTTGAGCGCCACGGTGTACCCGGACACCGAGCTCACCGTGCTGCTCGGCTACGACCCCGCCGCGTTCGACGAGACCACCGCGCAACGACTGGGCGAGCACCTCCAGGTCCTGCTTCGCGCAATCGCGGACGACGCCGATCGGCAGGTCGGCGCGCTGCCGATGCTGACCTCGGGCGAACGCGAGCTGGTGCTGGCGAAGTGGAACGACACCGCGCACGAGGTGCCGGACCGCACGCTGCTGGAGCTGCTGGCGCCGCATGCCGAGGAGGCTGTGCGGTTCGAGGGCGAGACGATCACCGGCGCGGAGCTGGAGCGGCGGGCCAACCGGCTGGCGCACCGGCTGATCGCCGAGGGCGCCGGTCCGGAACGCGTGGTCGCCGTGTCGCTACCGCGCTCGATCGACCTGGTCGTGACGCTGCTGGCGGTGCTCAAGGCCGGTGCCGCGTATCTGCCGATCGACGCGGACCTGCCCGCCGACCGCATCGAGTTCATGCTCGGCGACGCCGACCCGGTGCTCGTGGTCGACACGCCGCTGGACGCGTCCGGTTTCCCGGCCACCGCGCCGGAGATCGCCCTGACCCCGGACCACCCCGCGTACGTGATCTACACGTCCGGCTCGACCGGCAAGCCCAAAGCCGTTGTCGTGCCACACCGCGGCATCGTCAACCGTCTCTTGTGGACACAGCACGAGTACGGCCTCACGCGGGACGACCGGGTGCTGCAGAAGACACCGGCCAGTTTCGACGTGTCGGTGTGGGAGTTCTTCTGGCCGCTGATCGCCGGTGTCACGCTGGTCGTCGCCAAGCCGGAGGGTCACCGCGACCCGGCGTACCTGGCCGACCTCATCCAACGCGAGTCGATCACGACCGTGCACTTCGTGCCGTCGATGCTGCGCGCGTTCCTGCGTGAGCCGGCCGCCGCCGGGTGCACCGGGCTGCGACGCGTGCTGTGCAGCGGTGAGGCGCTGCCACCGGATCTGGCGCAGGCCTGGTACGAGGTGCTCGACGTGCCGCTGCACAACCTCTACGGGCCGACCGAGGCGTCCGTCGACGTCACGAGCTGGGCCGTCGGACGTGACACGGACAGCGTGCCGATCGGCAAGCCTGTCTGGAACACCGCGCTGCGCGTGCTCGATCCCGAACTGCGTCCGGTGCCACCGGGTGTGCCGGGCGAGCTGTATCTCGCCGGTACCCAGCTCGCTCGCGGCTATCTCAACCGGCCGGGGCTCACGGCTTCGCGGTTCGTCGCCGACCCGTTCGGTCCGGTGGGCACCCGCATGTACCGCACCGGTGACCTCGCGCGGTGGCGTGCGGACGGCGCTGTGGAGTACCTGGGCCGCACCGACCACCAGGTGAAGATCCGCGGGTTGCGGGTGGAGCTCGGCGAGATCGAGGCCGTGCTGGGTGACGCCGTGGTCGTCGTGCGGGACGAGCGGCTCGTCGCCTACGTGACGACACCCGACGTGGAGGCGTTGCGCAAGACCGCGGAGGCCGCGCTGCCGGAGTACATGGTGCCGTCGGTGATCGTGCGGCTGGACGAGTTCCCGTTGAGCCCCAACGGCAAGCTCGACCGGCGCGCGCTGCCTGATCCGGAGTGGACACCGGTCGAGCACGTCGCGCCGCGCACACCGACCGAGGAGGCCGTCGCCGCGATCTGGGCACAGGCGCTCGACGTCGACCGCGTCGGTGCCGAGGACGACTTCTTCGCGCTCGGCGGCGACTCGATCCGCGGCATGCACGTCACGTCGTTGCTGCGTGACGCGTTCGGTGTCGCGCTGAGCCCACGCGAGGTGCTGTCCGTCCGCACCGTCGCCGCACTCGCCGATCTCGTCGAGGAACTGATCCTGCGCGAGCTCGAGCACACCGCTTCCGAGAACTGAGGATCCCCGAGCACATGACCACGTCCAAGCAGGACCGCGTTTCCGCGCTGCCCGCACACCTGCGCGAACAGCTCCGCAAGCGCCTCGCGGGCTCCGTGCCGGCCGCTCCGGCGATCCCGGCGGTGGCGCGCACCGGCCCGTTGCCCACCTCCCCCGCCCAGCACCGGCTGTGGCTGCTCGACCGGCTGCGTCCCGGCGGCAACGACCACAACTCCGGGCGTGCGCTGCGTTTCCGCGGCCCGCTGGACGTGCCGAAGCTGGTGCGATGCGTGCAAACCCTGGTGCACCGGCACGAGGCGCTGCGCACGACCTTCGCCGAACGCGACGGCGGTGCCGTGCAGGTCGTTCATCCGGCTCGGGACATCGAGGTGCCCGTTGTCGACTCATGTGATCTGACGGCGGAGTTCGCGCGGCCGTACGACCTGGAGACCGGGCCGTTGTTCCGCGCGATGGTCGTGCGGTCCGGCCCGCAGGACCACGTGCTGCTGCTCGGCGCACACCACATCGTCACCGACGGCTGGTCGCTCGGTGTGCTGACCGACGAGCTGGCCGCGCTGTACCGCGGCGAGTCGCTGCCCGAGATGTCCATCCAGTACGCGGACTTCGCGGCGTGGCACCGCGAGCAGCGCTGGGACGACGCGCTCGGGCGGTGGCGGGAACGTCTCGCCGGCCTCGCACCGCTCGAACTTCCCACGGACCGGCCACGTCCAGCCGAGCGGACCGGCGCCGGCTCCGCACACCGGTTCGTCGTGCCCGCCGAGGTCACCGGAGGGTTGGAGCGGATCGCGCGCGAGCACGGCACCACGTTGTTCGGCACGCTGATGGCGGCGTGCCAGGTGCTGTTCGCCCGCTACAGCGGCCAGTCCGATGTGGCGCTCGGCACGGTGACCTCGGGCCGCACCCGTCCCGAGCTCAACCGGGTCGTGGGGTTCTTCGTCAACACCGCGGTCGTGCGTTCCACTGTGGACGGACGGTTCACCGACTTGCTGCGCCACGACCACGCGCTGCACGACGAGGTTCCGTTCGAGCTCCTGGTCGAGGGCACGCACCGGGACGCGAGCCGCAACCCGTTGTTCGACGTGATGGTGTTGTTGCAGAACACCGAGAAGGGCCTGCCGTCGTTTCCGGGGCTCGACGTCGAGGACGTGCCGTTGGAGCGGTGGGCGGCTGACTTCGACCTGACGGTGGAGTTCACCCCACGTGGTCACGAGCTGGAGTGCGTGCTGGAGTACAGCACCGACCTCTACGACCCGGCTACGGTGGAACGCCTCGGGGAGCACCTGCTCGTGCTGCTCGGCGGTGTGGTGGCCGATCCGTCGCAGCCGGTGCATGCGTTGCCCCTGCTCACCCCCGCCGAGCGGGATCGGATGCGGGAGTGGAACTCCACGGCGCTCGATGTGCCCACGTCGACGTTCACGACGATCTTCGAGACACAGGTGCAGCGCACGCCTCATGCCACGGCGCTGGTGTGCGGCGCGGAGACGTTGACGTATGCCGAACTCGACGTCCGTGCGAACCGCCTGGCGCACTGGCTGATCACGTCAGGAGTGCGGCCCGAGCAGGTCGTCGGGGTGTCGTTGCCGCGCACGGCGGACGCGATCGTGGCGCTGCTGGCCGTGCTGAAGTCGGGTGCGGTCTACCTGCCGATCGATCCGGGACTGCCGGACGAACGACGCGAACACCTCAGGGCCGACGCCGAGGCGGTCCTGGTGATCGATGCCCTACCGGACACGGACGGTGTGCCGTCGGCGAACCCTGCGGTGCGGATCCTGCCGTCCCAGGCCGCCTACGTCATCTACACGTCGGGTTCGACCGGCACCCCCAAGGGCGTCGTGGTCGAGCACCGCAACCTGGTGAACCTCCTGCACAGCCACGTCGCGGACTTCGCCGGCGGCGACCGCATGCGCGTCGCCCTGAGCGCCGTGTTCTCGTTCGACACCTCGTGGGAGGGCCCGGTCCTGATGGCCGCCGGGCACGAGCTGCACCTGCTCGGCGACGACGTGCGGCTCGACGCCGACGCCCTGGTCGCCTACGTCGGCGCGCACCGGATCGACTTCCTCGACCTCACGCCGTCCTACCTGCAGCAGCTCATCCCGGCCGGACTGCTCGACCACCACCCCCGCGTGCTCATGCTCGGCGGCGAGGCGCTCGGCGAACGGCTGTGGCGTGAGCTCGCCGGCACCAACGCCCACAACTTCTACGGGCCAACGGAATGCACGGTCGACGCGATCTCGTGCCGGGTCGAGGGCGACCGGCCGGTGATCGGTAAACCACTGCGCAACCTGCAGGCGCACGTGCTCGACGCCGACCTGCGGCCGGTGCCGGTCGGGGTGGCCGGGGAACTGTTCCTGGCCGGGGCGCAGGTCGCCCGCGGCTATCTCGGGCAACCGGGGCTGACCGCGTCCCGGTTCCTCGCGAACCCGTTCGGCGCGGGCCGGATGTACCGCACGGGTGACCGCGTGCGGTGGACGGCCGACGGAACGATCGAGTATCTGGGTCGGGTCGACGACCAGGTGAAGATCCGGGGTTTCCGGATCGAGCCCGGTGAGGTGGAGGCCGCGCTGGTACGGCACCCGGACGTCACCGACGCGGTCGTGGTCGCCCGCGATGACCGGCTGGTCGCGTACGTCGTGGGCACGAACGCCGATGTGCGGCCGTGGCTGAAGAACAGCCTGCCGGACTACATGGTGCCGTCCGCGTTCGTCTCGCTGGACCGTTTGCCGTTGACCGCCAACGGGAAGGTGGACCGCAAGGCGCTTCCCGCGCCGGTGCTGGCGCGGGAGGAGTTCCAGGCCCCGCGCACGCCGGCCGAGGAGGCACTGGCGGCCATCTGGTCCGAGGTGCTGGGCGTCGAGCGCGTGAGTGTCGAGGAGAACTTCTTCGGTCTCGGCGGTGACTCGATCCTCGCCATCCAGCTGGTGTCGCGGGCCCGGCGCGAGGGACTACAGCTGTCGTCGCGCGACGTCTTCCGGCACCAGACCGTGGCCGAGCTGGCACTGGTCGCGGCGCCGTCGGCCGAGACGGAGATCGCGCACGTCGAAGGACCCGCGCCGCTCACGCCGATCCAGCGGTGGTTCTTCGAGCACGACGGCAGCGCGGGCTACGTGATGTCGCTCGCCGTCGACGTCCCGTCCGATGTGGACGTTCAACGGGCGCTGGACGTCGTGGTGGCGCATCACGAAGCGCTGCGGCTTCGGTTCGTCGACGGCCGGATGGAGAGTGGCGCGCGAACGCCCGTGCTGGAGGTCGCGGACTCCTTCGAGCACCGCGAGTTCGACCTGGCGGACGGCCCGTTGCTGCGCGCTGTGCTGGTCGGCACGCGGCTGTACCTGTCCGCGCACCACCTGGTGATCGACGGCGTCTCGTGGCGCATCCTGCTGGAGGACCTCGCGAAGGCGTGGCGCGGTGAGCCGCTCGACCCGCTCACGATGCCGTTCACGCAGTGGGCGCACCACCTCACGCACCAGGACTTCCGCGACGCGCTGGCGCACTGGCGTCAGCAGCCCACCGGTAGCCCGGCTTCGGGAGAACGTCACAGCTTCACGGTGAGCCTCGACGCTCGGACGACAGCGGCGCTGCTGCACGACGTGCCCGGCGTCTACCACACGCAGATCAACGACGTGCTGCTCGCCGCACTCGGTCGTGAGCAGCTGACGTTGGAGGGTCACGGCCGCGACGTGCTCGACGTCGACGTGTCCCGCACGATCGGCTGGTTCACCACGCAGTTCCCCGTTTCGCTGGAGTTCCCCAGCGGTGACTGGGGCGCGGTCCTCAAGTCGGTCAAGGAGCAGTTGCGGGCGATCCCGCACAAGGGCCTGTCGTACGAGGCGTTGCGGTACCTCACGCCGGACAGCGGGCTGAGCGGCGAACTGCCGGACCTGTGCTTCAACTATCACGGCGTGTGGGACGGGCCGAGCCACGACGTGCCCGGCCCTGATCTCGCACGGCATCCGGTCGAGGTCAACGGCATGGTGGCCGACGGGTGCCTGCGCCTCACGTGGTCCTACACCGGTGAGAGCCCGCGGGCCGAGGCCGAGCGGATGCTGGTGTCGCTCAAGGAGATCGTCGAACACTGCCGGACGAGCCGCGGCGGCCACACGCCGTCGGACTTCCCGCTGGCCCGGCTCACCCAGGAGCAGGTCGACGCGCTGCCGGCCGACGTCGAGGACGTCTACCCGCTCACGCCGCTGCAGTCCGGCATGCTGTTCCACAACCTGCTCGACCCGAACGCGTACGTCGACCGGCTGGAGCTGGTGCTCGACGGCGTCGACGATCCGGACGCGTTGCGCGCGGCGTGGCGGCGGGTGATCGCCAGGACGCCGGTCCTGCGCACCAGCATCGTGTGGGAGGGCGTCGACGAGCCGGTGCAGGTGGTGCACCGGGAAGCTTCCCCGTTGCTGCGCATCGACATCACGCCATTGGCTAGTTCTCGCGTGCGGCTGGTGTGGGAGTCGCACCACGTGCTGCTGGACGGCTGGAGCACCGCGCAGGTGTTCGCCGAGGTCGTCGCGGAGTACCGGGGCGAACGGACCTTCGCGCGCCGACCCTTCCGCGACTACCTGCGGTGGCTCGCCGAACAGGACACCTCCGCCGCGCAGCGGTACTGGCACGAGGTGCTCGACGGCGCCGAGCCCACTCCCCTGCCCTACGACCGCAGGCCGGCCGAGGCACATCAGGCCGAGTCGACCGAGTCGATCCGCGTCTCGCTGTCCATCGAGGACTCGGAGGCGCTGCGCACGGCCGCACGTGAACACGGCATCACCGTGAACACCGCGGTGCAGGGTGCATGGGCCGTGTTGCTGGCACGGCACAGCGGTTCGCGCGACATCGTCTTCGGCACGACCGTGTCCGGACGGCCCGCCGAGCTCGCCGGGGTCGAGTCGATGATCGGCATGTTCATCAACACCGTGCCGACGCGGGTGGTCATCGCCGATGATCAACCGGCAGCGGCCTGGTTGCGTGATCTGCAGCGGACGCAGAGTGAAGCACGGGCGTACGAGCACGTGTCGCTGGCGCAGCTCGGTGGCGGACTGTTCGACAGCGTCGTGGTGTTCGAGAACTACCCGTTCGACTCCGACACCACGGCACCGCGCGTCGTGGAGGTCACCGCGACCGACACGACCAACCTGCCAATCACGCTGACCGCGCACCTCGACGACCGGTTGACCTTCGACCTCGCCTACGACCCGCACCTGTTCGACGCGGCCACCGCGCGGCGGCTGAGCGATCGGCTGCACGTGCTGCTCAGCGGGATCGCGGCGGAACCGCTGCGCCCGGTCGGCGCGCTGCCGTGGACGTGTCCCGGTGAGCTCGACGCGTTGGTGCCGCAGACCGATCTGGCCACCTCCGGCGAGCTGTACCACGACGTGTTCGCACGGCAGGCCGCCGCGACACCGGACGCGATCGCGGTGTGGCCGCACACGTTCGCCGAGGTCAACGCCGCCGCGAACCGCCTGGCGCACCGGCTGATCGCGGACGGCGCCGGCCCCGAACGCCTCGTCGGCCTGGCGTTGCCGCGTCAAGACATGGTCGTCGCGCTGCTCGCGGTGATGAAGGCCGGTGCCGCGTACCTGCCGATCGACCGCGACCTGCCGCCCGGCCGCCGCGAGTTCCTGCTCGCCGACGCGAAACCCGTGCTGGTGCTGGACGAACTTCCTGACACAAGTGCGTTCCCGTCGCACGACCCGGATGTCGAGGTGCTGCCGGCGCACCCGGCGTACGTGATCTACACATCCGGCTCGACCGGCACGCCCAAGGGTGTCGTGATCGAGCACGCCCAGCTCGCGAACCTCTACGCCGACCACCGGGCGACGCTGATCCCCGATGCACCGCAACGGTTCGCTTTGACCGCCGCGTTCTCGTTCGACACGTCGTGGGAGGGCCTGCTGTTCCTCGCCGCCGGGCACGAGCTGCACGTGATCGGCGAGGACCTGCGGCTCGACCCGCCCGCTTTGGTGCGGTACGTGCGCGAACACGACATCGACGTCATGGACGTGACGCCGACGTACGCACGCCAGCTCGTCCCTGATCTCCTCGACACCGGACTGCGGACGCTGATGCTCGGCGGCGAGGCCGTGGACGAGGCGCTGTGGCAGGAGGTCCGCGAGATCGGGCTCAACTACTACGGCCCGACCGAGTTCGCCGTCGACGCCACGTACTGCGCGCTCGCCGACCACGACCGGCCGGTGATCGGCAGGCCAGGGCACAACGTGCGGGCGTACGTGCTGGACGCCGAGCTGCGACCGGTGCCGGTGGGTGTGCCCGGCGAACTGTTCCTGGCGGGAACACAGGTCGCTCGCGGCTACCTCGGCCGTGCGGGACTGACGGCTGAGCGGTTCGTGGCGAACCCCTTCGAACCCGGCACTCGCATGTACGCCACCGGTGACCGGGTGCGGTGGCTTTCCGGCGAGGTCCTGGACTACCTCGGCCGCACCGACGACCAGATCAAGATCCGCGGCATGCGGATCGAGCCCGGCGAGATCGTCGCCGCACTGCTCGACGTGCCCGGTGTGCGGCAGGCCGCGGTCGTGGTGGTGGACGACAAGCTCGTCGCCTACCTCGTCGGCACGCCTGCCGTGGACGTCAGGGAGGCGTTGAGTCGGACGTTGCCCGCGAACTTGGTGCCGTCGGCGTTCGTGGAGCTGGCCGAGCTGCCGATGACGTCGAGCGGCAAGCTGGACCGCAAGGCGTTGCCCGCGCCCGAGTTCGCGTCGGCGGAGTTCGTGGCGCCGCGCACCTCGTCCGAACGCGCGGTCGCTGCCGCCTGGACCGAGGTGCTCGGCGTGGACCAGGTGGGCGTGCACGACAACTTCTTCGCGCTGGGCGGCGACTCGATCCTGAGCATCCGGGTCGTCGCGCGGCTGCGGGCGGCGTTCGGCGTGCAGGTGTCGCCGCGCGTGCTGTTCCAGCACCCGACCGTGGCGCTGCTCGCGGAAGCGTTGCGGGACGGTGACTCCAGCACCATTCCCGTCGTCTCACGGGTTGTCGTGCCGCAGTCGTTCGCGCAGCAGCGGTTGTGGTTCCTCGACCAGTTCGAGGCGGGCAGCACCGAGTACATCACGCCGACCGCGCTGCGGTTACGCGGTCCGCTGAACGTCGAGGCGCTGACGTACGCGGTAAACGCGCTGGTGGAACGCCACGAGTCACTGCGCACGACCTTCCGCGACGGCGTACAGGTCATCGGCGAGCCGTTCGAGCTGCGGTTGCGACCGGAGGAGGGCGACCTCGACGCGATCCTTCTGGAAGAGACGACCACGCCGTTCGACCTGACCACCGGGCCTCTGATGCGCGCTCGCCTGGTCCGGGTCGGCGCCGAGGAGCACGTGCTGGTGCTGATGTTGCACCACATCATCACCGACGGATGGTCGACGGCCGTACTCACCGACGACCTGGCCGCGCTGTACGAGGGTCGCGAACTGCCGGAGCTGCCGGTGCAGTACGCGGACTTCGCAGTGTGGCAACGGAACCTCGACCTCAACACACAGCTGGCGTACTGGCAAGAGCAGCTGCGCGGGGTGGCGCCGCTGGAGCTGCCGACCGACCGGCCGCGGCCTGCCGTGCGCACGACGTCCGGCGCGATGCACGAGTTCGAACTGCCGGTCGCGGGCCTGCGTGACGGTGACACCACGTTGTTCATGACGCTGGTCGCGGCCTGCCAGCTGCTGTTCGGCCGGTACTCCGGTCAGTCCGACGTCGCGGTGGGGACCGTGACGTCCGGGCGGGAGCGGGCCGAGTTGGAGAACGTGGTCGGGTTCTTCGTCAACACGCTCGTGCTGCGCTCCACGGTGGACAAACCGTTCCGCGAGCTCGTGGCGGACGTGCGGCAGACGGTGCTGGATGCGTTCGCGCACCAGGACGTGCCGTTCGAACGGGTCGTGGACGCCGTGGGGCCGGAGCGCGATCCCAGCCGCAACCCGCTGTTCGACGTGATGGTGCTGCTGCAGAACACCGCGGACGAGGTGCCGGAGATCGCCGGCCTCGCCGTCGAGGAGGTGCAGCCGCCCGTCGTCACGTCGACGTGCGACCTGACGTTCGAGTTCCAGGAACGCGGTGACGTCCTGCGCGGCGCGGTCGAGTACAACCCGGACCTGTTCGACGCGCTCACGATCGAGCGGATGACGCGGCATCTCATCGGATTGCTCACCGATGTCGCCGCGGGCCGGGAGCCCTCGCTGGTCGACGAGCGCACGCTCCAGGCGGGTCCGGCGCTGGAGGTCGCCGATCCGCCGTTCCCCGAACTCTTCGCGGCGCAGGCGCGGCGCACACCGGACGCCACCGCGCTGGTCGCCGACGAGACCTTCACGTTCGCGGAGCTGAACGCGCGGGCGAACCGGTTGGCGCACCACCTGATGGCGCTGGGCGCGGGTCCGGAACGCCTGGTGGCGCTGCGGTTGCCGCGGTCGGCGGACTTCGTGGTGGCCGTGCTCGCGGTGCTCAAGTCCGGCGCCGCCTACCTACCGGTGGACCGCGAACTGCCCGCCGAACGCGTCGACTTGCTGCTGCGTGACGCACGGCCGGTGGTCGTGCTCGACGAGATCGGCGATCTCGACGCGTTCCCGGAGACCGATCCGGCCGTGGAGATCGGCCCGGCGAGCACCGCGTACGTGATCTACACGTCCGGATCGACCGGCACGCCGAAGGGTGTCGCGGTCGAGCATCGCAACCTCACCAACCTCGTGGTACACCATCGAGAACTGTTCGGGCCGCGGGTTCTTCGGGTCGCGCACACCGCGTTGTTCTCGTTCGACACGGCGCTGGAGGGTCTCGCGCTGCTGGCGTGCGGTCACGAGCTGCACCTCATCCTGGACGACGTCCGTCTCGACGCGGCAGCGCTCGTGGAGCGCGCACGGAGTCTCGACGTCCTGGACGCCACGCCCGCGCACATGCGGCAGCTCATTGCCGCCGGACTGCTGGACCAGGCGCCGGAGATCCTCACGATCGGCGGCGAGGCGGTACCCCAGGATCTGTGGGACCAACTCGGCGAGGTGCGGGCGTACAACTTCTACGGGCCAACGGAATGCACGGTCGACGCGACGGTGTCCCGCATCGCCGGGCCACGGCCGGTGATCGGGCGGCCGCTCGCCAACCAGCGGGCGTACGTGCTCGACGACGAGCTGCGACCGGTCCCGGTCGGGGTGCCGGGTGAGCTGTACGTGGCGGGCGCGCAGGTCGCGCGTGGCTATCTCGGACGCCCCGGCCTCACCGCCGAACGGTTCCTCGCGGATCCGTTCGGGGAAGGCCGGATGTACCGCACCGGCGACCGCGTGCGGTGGACGGAAGACGGGCAGCTGGAGTTCCTCGGCCGGGCCGACGACCAGCTCAAGATCCGCGGCTTCCGCGTCGAGCCCGGTGAGGTCGAGGCTGTGCTGCTAAACCATCCGGACGTCTCGGCGGCGGTCGTCGTCGGCCGCGACACCCGGCTGGTGGCTTACGTCGTGGGCACCGCGGACCTCGGCGACTGGGCGCGGAAGTATCTGCCCGCACACCTGGTGCCGTCGGCGTTCGTCGAGCTGGACGAGCTGCCACTCACGCCGAGCGGCAAGGTGGATCGACGTGCGCTGCCGGCCCCGCAGTTCACGTCACGCGCGTTCGTCGCGCCGCGCACGGAACGAGAAGAGCTCTTGGCCCGGATCTGGGCCGAGTCGCTGGGGATCGAGACCGTTGGGGTCGAGGACAACTTCTTCGCCCTCGGCGGCGACTCGATCCTCAGCATGCAGGTGGTCGCCCGCGCTCGTGCACACGGTCTGATGATCACGTCGAAGGATGTCTTCGTCCATCAGACCGTTGCCGCGCTCGCTGCCGCCGCACGGGAGGCGCCGGTCCCGGTCGATCACGACCTGATCACCGGGCCGGCGCCCCTCACCCCGATCCAGCGCTGGTTCTTCGAGAACGTCGACCGTGACGACTACACGATGTCGCTGCGTCTCGAACTCGCGCCGGACACCGACGTTGACGCGCTCATGCGTGCGGTCCAGGTGGTCATCGGGCACCACGAGGCGTTGCGGCTGCGGTTCACTGATGGCAGGCAGGAGGCCACCGCGGAGCCAGGACCGTTGTTCCGTGCCGAAATGGTCGACGGCTCGTTGCTGCTCGTCGCGCACCACCTAGTGATCGACGCGGTGTCGTGGCGCATCCTGCTGGAAGACCTGGAGACCGCGTACCACGGCAAGCCGCTGCCGCCGGCCACGCTGCCGTTCACGCAGTGGGCGCACCAGCTGAACCGCCGTGCTCCCGAGTTCGCCGATGCCCTACCGTACTGGCGCGCGATCGAGCTCGGCTCGTCGACGGTGCCCGCCGAACGGCACCACTTCAGCGTGGAACTGGACGAGACGACCACGGCGGCGTTGCTGCACGACGTGCCGGGCGTCTACCACACGCGCATCAACGACGTGCTGCTCAGCGCGCTCGGCAAGGTCGTCTCGCCGGTGTTCGCGCTGGAGGGCCACGGCCGTGACGACAGCGTGTCCCGCACGGTCGGCTGGTTCACGAGCCAGTTCCCGGTGGCGCTGGACGTCCCCGAGAGCGACTGGGGCGTTGTGCTGAAGTCGGTGAAGGAACAGCTGCGGGCGATTCCGCACGACGGCCTGTCGTACGAGGTCCTGCGCTACCTCACGCCGGACAGCGGCCTGACCGGTGACCTGCCGGAGGTGTGCTTCAACTACCTGGGCCAGTGGGACGACGGCGATGAGGACGGGTTGTTCCGCGGCCGTCTCGACACCGGCATCCCGGAGATTCCCACGCACCGGGTGGAGATCACCGCCGCGGTCGAGGGCGGCAGGCTCGTCCTCGACTGGGACCACGGGCTCGCCGAGATGGAGGCACGTCAGCTCGCCGACGGCATGCTCGTGGCGTTGCGGGAGATCGTCGACCACTGCCGCACGAGTGCGGGCGGGCACACGCCGTCCGACTTCCCGCTCGTCCGGCTCACGCAGGAGCAGGTGGACGCGCTGGGAGACGTCGAGGACGTCTACCCGTTGACGCCGTTGCAGTCAGGCATGGTGTTCCACAGCATCGACGACGCCGACGCGTACGTCGACCGGCTGGAGCTGCTGGTCGACGTCGACCTCGAACGGTTCCGCGCGGCCTGGCAACGGGTGATCGCCCGCACGCCCGCGTTGCGCGCGGACATCGTCTGGGAGGGCGTCGACGAACCGGTGCAGGTGGTGCGGCGTGAGCAGTCACCGTTGCTGCGCCTCGACTTCACGCAGGAGGGCGACCGCGTGCGGCTCGTCTGGGCCACGCACCACGTGCTGCTGGACGGGTGGAGCACCGCGCAGGTGTTCGCCGACGTGATCGCCGAGTACCGGGGTGAACCGCCGGTGGCGCGCAGGCCGTTCCGCGACCACCTGCGCTGGCTGTCCGAACAGGACGGTGCCGAGACGTACTGGCGCGGCGTGCTGGACGGGTTCACCACGCCGACGCCGCTGCCGTTCGACCGGAAGCCCTCCGGCCCGGCCGAGTCGAGTGCCGTGCTGCGCCTCGACCTGCCGTTGGCGGACCTGCGCGAACACGGGCTCACCGCCAACACCGTGGTGCAGGGTGCGTGGGCGTTGTTGCTGGCGCGACTGAGCGGCGAACGCGACGTGGTCTTCGGCACCACGGTGTCCGGGCGTCCGGCCGAGCTGCCCGGTGCCGAGTCGATGATCGGCATGTTCATCAACACCGTGCCGTCACGGGTCTACGTGGATCTCGACCGCCCGGTGGCGGAGTGGTTGCGTGATCTCCAGGCGGCGCAGAGCGAGGCGCGGGCGTACGACCACGTGTCGCTGGCGCGGCTGGGCGGTGACCTCTTCCACAGCCTGCTCGCGTTCGAGAACTACCCGGTGGAAGCCGACGACCTCGGCGTCGAGGTGGTGGAGAGCCGGGACACCACGACGCTGCCGTTCGCCGTGCGGGCGCATGCCGACGACGGCATGCTGCACTTCGAGTTCACCTACGATCCGCGCCTGTTCGACGCTTCGACGATCACGTCGCTGGCCGGCCGGATGGCGTTGGTGCTGGCGGAGTTCGCCTCCGAGCCGTCCAAGGTGCTGGCGGACGTGCGGTGGACGACACCCGAGGAGGACCACCGGGTTCTCGTCGAGTGGAACGGCACCGCCACGGGACGGCCCGCGGTGACCTTGCCCGAGTTGTTCGAGGCTCAGGTCGTGCGGACGCCGGACCGGGTGGCGGTCGGCGATCTCACCTACGCCGAGCTGAACGCGCGTGCGAACCGGTTGGCGCATCTGCTGATCGCGGCCGGCGCCGGTCCCGAGCGCTACGTCGGACTGCGGCTCCCCCGCGGCACCGACCTCGTCGTGGCGATCCTCGGCGTGCTCAAGTCCGGTGCGGCCTACCTGCCGATCGACCAGAGCTACCCGCAGGACCGCGTGGCCAGGATGATCGACGACGCCGATCCGGTGGCGGTGCTGGGTTCGTTGCCGGACCTGAGCGGTTATCCGGACACCAACCCCGTCACGCCGCTGTCTGCTGATCATCCGGCGTACGTGATCTACACGTCCGGCTCGACCGGTGTGCCCAAGGGCGTCGTCGTGCCGCACGCGAACGTGGTGCGGCTGTTCGAGCAGACCGCGCACTTGTTCTCGTTCGATGAGAACGACGTGTGGACGCTGTTCCACTCGGTCGCGTTCGACTTCTCGGTGTGGGAGCTGTGGGGTCCGCTGCTGCACGGCGGACGGCTGATCGTGGTGCCGCACGAGGTGTCGCGCTCGCCGCGGGCGTTCCTGAAGCTGCTGCACGACGAGCAGGTCACGGTGCTCAACCAGACGCCGTCGGCGTTCTACCAGCTGATGGCCGAGGAACAGGTGCCGCTGGCACTGCGGTACGTGATCTTCGGTGGTGAGGCGCTCGAACTGGGGCGGCTCCAGGACTGGTACGCCCATCACGACGCCCAGCTCGTGAACATGTACGGCATCACCGAGACGACCGTGCACGTCACCTACCTCGCACTGGATTCGTCGATGACGGGAAGCCTCATCGGCACCGGGATTCCGGATCTGCGGGTCTACGTGCTGGACGAGGATCTGCGGTCGGTGCCACCTGGTGTGAGCGGCGAGATGTACGTGGCGGGCGAGGGTCTGGCACGCGGCTATCTGAACCGGCCGGGGCTGACGGCGTCGCGGTTCATCGCGAACCCGTTCGGGCCTGGCCGGCTCTACCGCACCGGCGACCTGGCGCGGTGGCGTGCCGATGGGAACTTGGAGTACCTCGGCCGGGCCGATCACCAGGTGAAGATCCGCGGGTTCCGGATCGAGCTCGGTGAGATCGAGGCCGTGCTGCACCCGGCCCTCGACCAGGTCGCCGTCATCGCGAAGGACCAGCGGCTCATCGCCTACGTGGTGGGTGACGCGCCGGTCGACGAGCTGCGGGCACGCGCTGCCGCGGCACTTCCGGAGCACATGGTGCCTTCGGCGTTCGTCCGGCTGGATCGCCTGCCGCTCAACAACAACGGCAAGCTGGATGTGCGGGCGTTGCCGGAGCCCGGTCGCGAGTCCGCCACGACGCAGGAGTTCGTGGAGGCGCGCACGGACGCCGAACGCGCGATCGCCGAGATCTGGGCCGACGTGCTCGGGGTCGACCGGGTCGGTGTCACGGACCGGTTCGTGGAGCTGGGCGGTGACTCGATCAGCAGCATCCGCGTGATCTCGCGGCTGCGCGCGGAGTTCGGCGTCGACCTGACGCCGCGTGACCTGTTCGACCAGCCGACCGTCGAGGGGCTGGCGAAGGTCCTGCCAGGGCGTGGGATGACCACGATTCCGCTGGTTCCGCGCGACGGCTCGCTGGAGTTGTCGTTCGCGCAGCAGCGGTTGTGGTTCCTCGACCAGCTCACGCCCGGTGACACGGAGTACGTGACGCCGCTCGCGGTCCGGTTGCACGGCGAGCTCGACGTGTCCGCGCTGTCGGCGGCGATGTCGGCGCTGGTGGCCAGGCACGAGTCGCTGCGCACGACGTTCCGCGAGGTCGACGGCAGGGCTGTGCAGGTGGTGCATCCGCCCGCACCGGTAAAGATCCCCGTGGCCATCGGCGACGTCGAGCAGATCCTGGCACGGGAGGCGAACACGCCGTTCGACCTCACGACCGGCCCGTTGCTGCGACCGTTGCTGATCCGCGTATCGGCACGCGAGCACGTGCTGGCGCTGACGATGCACCACATCGTCACGGACGGCTGGTCCGGCGGAGTGATCATGGAGGAGCTCAGCGCGCACTACACGGGCGAGCCCCTCCCCGAACTGCCCGTGCAGTACGCGGACTTCGCCGCGTGGCAACGGTCCCTGCCGCTCGAGGAGCAGCTCGACCACTGGCGCACCCGGCTCGCCGGCGTGCCCGCCCTGGAACTGCCGACCGACCGGCCGCGTCCGGCCACGCACACCACGAACGGTGCGACGCTGGAGGTCGAGCTGCCCGCCGACGGTCTGCGCGCGCTCGCCCGTGGCCAGGACACGACGTTGTTCACCGCGCTGGTCGCCGCGTGCACGTTGTTGCTGCGCCGGTGGACCGGGCAGGACGACATCGCGGTCGGCACCGTGTCTTCCGGGCGCGAGCACCCCGAGCTGGAACGGCTCGTCGGGTTCTTCGTCAACACGCTGACCCTGCGGTCCACAGTGGACGAATCGGCGAGCTTCGCCGAGTTCCTCGGTGCGGTGCGTGCGACCGTCCAGGATGCGTTCGCGCATCAGGACGTGCCGTTCGAACGGGTCGTGGACGCCGTGCAGCCCGACCGCGACCCGAGCCGCACACCGCTGTTCCAGGTGCTGGTGGCGCTGCAGAACGCACCGAGCAGGGCCGGAACGCTCCCAGGGCTGACCGCGGAGGACGTCAACCTGCCGGTGCACACCGCGTCGTTCGACGTCGCTTTCGAGTTCACCGAGACCGGTGACTCGCTGCACGGCGCCATCACCTACAACACCGACCTGTTCGACCACACCACGATCGAGCGGCTGGCGCGGCACCTCTCCGTGCTCGTCGACGGCATCGTGGCGGCGCCCGAGCGGCCGATGGCGGCGTTGCCGATGCTCACCCCGGCCGAACTGGCCCAGCTGGAGGTCTGGAACGACACGGCCGCGGCGGCCGAGCCCTGTTCGTTCGCGCACCTGATCGAACGGCAGGTCGTCCTGACCCCGGACGCTCCGGCCCTGATCCACTCCAGTGGCGAGATCAGCTTCGCCGAGCTCAACGCACGAGCGAACCGGCTGGCCCGGTTGCTCGCCGAGTTGGGCGCGGGCCCGGAGCGGATCGTCGCGGTGAAGCTGCCGCGGTCGGTGGACATCATCGTCACCGAGTTCGCGGTGATGAAGACCGGCGCGGCGTTCCTGCCGGTCGACCCGGACTACCCGGCCGAGCGCGTCGAGTTCATGCTGCGCGACGCCGGCCCGGTCGTCGTCGTGGACGGTCCGCTCGACGCGGCCGACTACGACGCGGCGAACCTGGACGTCCCGATCGACCTGGCGCAACCGGCCTACGTGATCTACACGTCCGGTTCGACGGGACGGCCGAAGGGCGTGGTGGTCACGCACGCCGGGCTCGCGTCGTTCTCGGCGGCCGAGATCGAGCACTTCCAGGTGCGGCCCGGTGATCGCGTGCTGGAGTTCTCCTCCCCCAGCTTCGACGCGTCCGTGCTGGAGCTGTGCATGTCGCTGCCCGCCGGTGCGGCGCTGGTTGTGCCGCCGGAGGGGCCGCTGCTGGGCGAGCAGCTCGCCGACGTCTTGCGGGACAACAAGGTCACCCACGCACTGATCCCACCTGTGGCGATGGCGACCGTGCCGGACGTCGAGCTGCCCGACTTCCGCACGCTGGTCGTCGGCGGTGACGCCTGCACCGCGGAACTGGTGGCGCGCTGGGCACCCGGCCGTCGCATGATCAACGCCTACGGCCCGACCGAGTCCACTGTGGTCACGTCGTGGAGCGCGCCGCTCACACCGGGCGGTGTGCCGCCGATCGGCCGTCCGCTGCCCGGCACCCAGGTGCACGTGCTGGACTCGTTGCTGCGGCCGGTTCCCGTCGGCGTACCGGGTGAGCTGTACGTCAGCGGTCCTCAGCTTGCCCGCGGCTACCTCGGACGGCCGGGGCTGACGGCGGAACGGTTCCTCGCGAACCCGTTCGGGCCGGGCCGGATGTACCGGACGGGCGACGTAGTGCGGTGGAACTCCGAGGGCGAACTGGAGTTCGTCGGACGCGCGGACGACCAGGTGAAGATCCGCGGCTTCCGCGTGGAGCTGGGCGAGGTCTCCTCGGCACTGCTGCGGCACCCGTCGGTGCGGGAGACCGTCGTGGTGGCGCAGGACTTCGGCGGCCACAAGCGGCTCGTCGCCTACGTCGTCGGCGAGACCGACGGTCTGCGCGAGTTCCTGGCGGCGTCGTTGCCGGACTACCTGGTGCCGTCCGCGTTCGTCGCGGTCGACGAGATCCCCCTGAGCCCGAACGGCAAGCTCGACCGCAAGGCGTTGCCGGTGCCGGAGTTCACCTCCACCGCGCACGTCGCCCCGCGCAACGACGTCGAGCGCGCACTGTGCTCGCTCTGGGCCGACGTCCTCGCCGTGCCCGAGGTCGGCGTCGAGGACAACTTCTTCGCACTCGGCGGCGACTCGATCCTGAGCATCCAGGTCGTGGCCCGCGGCCGCCGCGCCGGACTGCACTTCACCGCCAAGGACCTGTTCACCCACCAGACGGTCGCCGGGCTCGCGCCGCACGTGACAGCCGAGATCGACACCGGTGACCGCGCGGACGTGGTCGGCGACGTACCGCTGCTGCCGATCCAGCGGTGGTTCTTCGCGGGCGACCGCACGGCGCCGCACCACTTCAACCAGTCGCATCTGGTGGAGCTGACGTCGGAAGTGGACATCGCCGCGCTGCGACAAGCGTTGGAAGCGTTGCTGCGACACCACGACGCGCTGCGGACGCGGTTCACTCAGGACGGATCCGGCTGGCGGCAGTACAACCCGCCGTTCGAGCCGGTCGAGGTGTTGTCGGTGCACCCGTTGGAAGATCTCGAGCGGGTGGCGGACGAACTGCACGCGGGCTTCGACCTGGCGCACGGACCGCTGCTGCGGGCAGCGCTGTTCGGGACGCGGCGGTTGTTCCTGGTGGCGCACCACCTCGTGGTGGACGGCGTGTCGTGGCGCATCCTGCTCGACGATCTCGACACCGCCTACCACCAGGCACTGCGGGGCGAGCCGACCGATCTGGGCCGCAAGTCCACGTCGGTGCTCGACTGGGCGACGCGACTGGAGTCCTTTGTAGAGTCCGGCGGCCTCGACCACGAGATCGAGCACTGGCAAGCGATCACCGCGGAGCCGCTCGAAGCTTCCGGCGAAGAAGCGGCATCCTCGTTCGAACTCAGCGCGGAGGACACGGACGCCTTGCTGCGCGGCGCACCCGCCGCCTACCGCACCGGCATCAACGACGTGCTCCTCGCGGCGCTGGCGTGGGCGCTGTCGCGGTGGACGGGCACGCAGGCCGTGACGATCGACCTGGAGGGCCACGGCCGGGAGGACGTGCTCGACGACGTCGACCTGTCCAGGACCGTCGGCTGGTTCACCACGATGTTCCCGGTGCGGCTGGAGGTCGCGGACGCATCGTGGCGCACGCTGGTGAAATCCGTGCGCAAGCAGCTGCGACGCTTGCCCGGCAACGGTTTCGGCTACGGTGCGCTGCGCTGGTCGGGCCGCGTACCGGGCGTGCAGGCGCCGGTCTCGTTCAACTACCTCGGTCAGTTCGACGCGCGGGCCGAGGACGAGTCGTTGTTCGGCGAGGTGCTGCCCGCCGCCGGGCGCGACCACGTCGATCCGGACCCGCACGTGGTGCAGGTGGTCGGCGAGGTGGCGGACGGGCGGATGACGTTCGGCGTCGTGCATCGCGGGCCGGTCGCGGGACTGGTCGAAGACTTCGCCGCGGCGTTGCGCGCCATCGCCGACGACTGCAGGAGCGCGCGATGACCCCGTTGTCCCGGAACCGGAACTACACCTTGCTGTGGAGCAGCCAGGCGGTGTCCGAGGTGGGCTTCAACGCGACGCTGATCGCGTTCCCCCTGGTCGTGCTGGTGGTCACCGGCTCGGCGGCGGCCTCGGGCCTGGTGCTCGCGGTGGACGCGGTCGCCCAGCTCGTCGTCGGCCTGCCCGGCGGCGCGCTGGCCGACCGCTGGGACCGCAGGCGCGTCATGCTCGTCTGCGAAGCCGTGCAGGCGGTCGCGGTGGCGAGCCTCGCGGTGGCGTTGTGGCAGAACGCCGCTTCCGTGCCGCACATGGTCGCTGTCTCGGCGATTCTGGGCGCCTGCCGGGCGATGTTCGAACCGGCCGAGGACGCGAGCCTGCCGCGCATCGTGCCCGAGTCGCAGCTCGCGACCGCCGTGTCGCTCAACGCCGCGCGGTCGTCCGTCGGCCAGATGGCGGGCACCGCACTGGGCGGTTTCCTGGTGGCCGTCGGCCGCTGGGTGCCGTTCGTCTTCGACGCCCTGACGCACTCGCTGGCGTTCGTGGGGCTGCTGTTCGTGCGAGTGCCTGCGTCCGAACCGGTCGAACGCCAACACTTCGTGCGTGAGGTGCTCGACGGTCTGCGCTGGGTGCTGGGCAGGCCGGAGATGCGCGTGACGGCGTGGTGCGCGGTGACGCTCAACCTGTTCTTCAGCGCCTACTACCTGGTGATCATCGTGCTCGCGCAGTCCCGCGGCGTGCCGACAGGCGAGATCGGCGTGATGGCCGCGATGCTCGGCGTAGGCGGCGTGATCGGCGCACTGCTGGCACCGCGCCTCAGCGGTCTGCTGTCGCCGCACCAGGCGATCGCGGGCGTGTTCTGGGCGTTGACCCTGCTGGCACCGCTGGCCGTGTTCGTCTCCAACGGTTACCTGATGGGCGCGCTGTTCGCGGGCATGGCACTCCTCGCGCCCACCGCGAACACCGTGATCACCACCCACCAACTGCTCCTCACCCCGGACGAGCTGCGGGGCCGGCTGAGCGGCGTGATGAACGTCGTAGTCGGCACCGCCGCCGCTCTTGGCCCCGCACTGGGCGGCGTGCTGGCGGAGCTCGTCCCAGGACCAGGCGCGGTGCTGCTGTGCGCGGGCGGCATCGCGGTCATCACGGTGCTGGTCACCGTGCATCCCGTTCTCCGCGCATACCCACGAAAGGACGTCATGG
The DNA here is from genome assembly GCF_040629405.1 of Lentzea sp. NPDC005914. Lineage (NCBI taxonomy): Bacteria > Bacillati > Actinomycetota > Actinomycetes > Pseudonocardiales > Pseudonocardiaceae > Lentzea > Lentzea sp. NPDC005914. Next base: position 172,027 of record NZ_JBEXVQ010000003.1, read on the forward strand.
CATGAGGGACGACATCGAGTACCAGGTCCTGGTCAACGACGAGGAGCAGTACTCGCTCTGGCCCGCGACGCACGAGGTGCCGCAGGGCTGGCGCCCGGACGGGTTCCGCGGCACGAAGGACGAGTGCTCCGCGCACGTCGACGAGGTGTGGACCGACATGAGGCCGCGCAGCCTGCGGGAACGCATGTCCGCGGGGTGACGTGGGCGCCGCCCGGCCACGACGGGCCGGGCGGCCTTCTCGTCATCTTTTCGACGACAATTCCACTTGTCATCGTTCCGACGACGTGTTACAACGGAGGTGCGCGTTGACAGCAGTCGAGAGATCGAGGAGGTACCGATGTTGATGCGCACTGACCCGTTCCGGGAGCTGGACCGCCTGACCCAGCAGGTCTTCACCGGATCAGGGACGTGGACACGGCCCGCGGCGATGCCGATGGACGCCTACCGCGCGGGCGACGAGTTCGTCGTGGCGTTCGACCTGCCAGGTGTGTCCGCTGAGGCGATCGAGCTGAACGTCGAGCGCAACGTGCTGACCGTGAAGGCGGAACGGCGCCCGGCCAGGACCGGCGACAACGTCGAGATGCAGGTCGCGGAACGACCGCTGGGCGTGTTCTCCCGCCAGCTGTTCCTCGGCGACACCCTCGACACCGAACACATCCAGGCCGACTACGACGCAGGTGTGCTGACCCTGCGCATCCCGGTGCTGGAGAAGGCGAAGCCGCGCAGGATCGCCATCGCGAACACCCAGCAGGACGTGAAGCAGATCAACGCCTGACCGATCGGCGCGGCAACGGAGTACGTCCGGTCGACCGTTCGCACAGTCGAACTCCGCGGTGGCCAGAGCGACTGACGCCACCCGAGCGCATGGGCGCAGCGATCCGCGAACCGCCCGGACTTCTCCACCCCCGGTGGCCCCGCACCGCCCGATCGCGGTGCGGGGCCACCTCGCGTCCAACCACTGCACGGTGGCGGAAGTGTCCACTTCGGACCAAGATCTGGGCTGATGCCCTTCGGCGCTGCGAGCGGTCCTGACTCGGGAGCACGAACTAGGGGCGGGAAGTTCGACCTCGCAGGCGTACGCGGGCACACGAGCAGGTTTGCCAGCCTTCTCGTGGAGGCAACCACGAGAGGAGACGGACAATGACGCTCATGCGGTTCGACCCGTTCCGCGAGCTCGACCGGGCCGCCGAACAGATGTTCGGCGGGACGCGGACGCGCTCCACGATGCCGATCGAGGCCTACCGCCGGGGTGACGAGGTGTGCGTGCACATCGACCTGCCCGGCGTCGACCCCGACTCCGTGGACGTGACCGTCGAGCGCAACGTCGTCACCATCCGTGCGACCCGGCGTCCGTTGCACGGAGAGAACGACGAGGTCATCATCAACGAACGGCCACAGGGCGAGTTCAGCCGCCAGTTCTTCCTGGGCGACAACCTCGACATGAACGGGCTCAACGCGAGTTTCGACCGGGGCGTGCTCACGCTGCGCATCCCGGTGTCGGAGGAGAGCAAGCCTCGGCGCGTCGAGATCGCCGGCGGAAGCGAGCAGTCGCGCGTGATCGAGACGCAGAACACCTGAACATGTCCGACGCAGACACTGGAGGGCAGATGCCCGCGATCATCGCCGCCAGGACAGCATGACTGAGGGCTGGGCGTTCGAAGGACAGCCGCCGGTGTCGTCGTCGGGACTCGCCGGCGGGACGGTCACCCTCGTCAACGGCACGTCGTTCTGCGTCTGCGGGCACGACGGTGACATCCACGCCGACGGGCCGCAGGGCACGTTCTTCATGGACACCCGCATCGTGTCCGGATGGCGCGTGCGGATCAACGACGCGTCGATCGAGCCGATCACCGTGGTGCCCGGTGAGCCGTTCCGCACGACCTTCCTCGGCCGCGCGCATCTCGGGCAGCGCGGCGAGAGCTCGCTGCTGGTGGAACGCACCCGGTACGTCGGCGCGGGCATGCGCGAGGACGTGGTCCTGCGCAACTACGGGCCGGCCGACGTGTCGGTGTCGCTGTCCGTGCACGTCCAGGCGGACTTCGCGGATCTCTTCGAGGTCAAGGAGGACCGCGTGCGCCTCGACGACCGGCACGCCGCGGAAGTGCGCGATGACGGGCTGAGGCTCAGTCGTGGCAGCCGTGGCCTGTGGGTGAGCGGTGAGCACGCCGAGTACACGCTCGACCGGATGACGTTCCACGCGCTCGTGCCCGCGCGCGGCGAGTGGTCGACCCGCATCGTCGCGCGTCCGGTGGTGGACGGTGAGCCGGCTCCCCCGTTGTTCCCGCTGGACCACCCGATCGAGCAGTCGGCACCCGTGCTGCGAGCGCGGCGGTGGCACGAGCTGGGACCGGTGCTGCGGGTGTTCGGCGACCCCGCGCTGATGCGCACATTGCGGCAGAGCCGTGAGGACCTGGGCGCGCTGCGGATCTTCGACCCGGACCGGCCGGAGGACGCCGTGATCGCGGCGGGAGCACCGTGGTTCATGACGTTGTTCGGGCGTGACTCGATTCTGTCGTCACTCATGGCGCTCGCCCTCGATCCGTCGCCCGCGCTCGGCACGGTGCACACGCTGGCCCGCCATCAGGGACGGGTGGTCGAGCCCAACAGCGAGGAGGAGCCCGGCCGGATCCCGCACGAGATGAGGTTCGGCGCGGACGTGTCGCTGGCGCTGGGCGGCCGGAACATCTACTACGGAACCGCCGACGCCACACCGTTGTTCGTGGTGCTGCTCGGCGAGCTCAGCCGGTGGGGCATCGGGCGTGACCAGGTCGAGGCACTGCTGCCCCACGCCGACCGCGCGCTCGAGTGGGTGGATCGCTACGGCGACCGCGACGGCGACGGGTTCGTCGAGTACCACCGGCACACCGAACGCGGGCTGGTGAACCAGGGCTGGAAGGACTCCTGGGACGGCGTCAACTTCGCGGACGGCACGATCGCCCAAAGCCCGCTCGCACTGTGCGAGGTGCAGGGCTACGTCTACGCGGCGTTTCGCGCACGGGCCGGTCTCGCCCGAGCGACCGGCGCAGATCCCCGGTACTGGCTGGAACGGGCGGCGGAGTTGAAGAAGCGGTTCAACGAGGCGTTCTGGATGCCATCGCTGAACCGCTACGCCTTGGCGCTGGACCACGAGAAACGGCAGGTCGACGCCGTCACCTCCAACGCCGGGCACTGCCTGTGGACCGGCATCGTCGACGACGACAAGGCGCCGCACGTCGCGGCATCGCTGCTGTCGCCCCAGATGTTCACCGGCTGGGGTGTGCGCACGCTCGCCTCCGACATGGGCGCCTACAACCCCATGAGCTACCACAACGGGTCCGTCTGGCCGCACGACTCGACCATCGTCGCGGCCGGCCTCATGCGGTACGGGTTCATCGAGCACGCACAACGCGTCGCCATCGCCGTGTTCGACGCCGCGAACGCGTTCGGCGGCCGGTTGCCCGAACTGCTCTGCGGGTTCGACCGCGCCTCCTACGCCCGCCCGGTGCCGTACCCGACATCGTGCTCTCCGCAGGCGTGGGCCTCGGCGTCACCGGTGCACCTGCTGCGCGTGTTGCTGCGGCTCGAACCGTCCGTGCCGGAGGGCGAGATCCGGCTCGCGCCCGCGTTGCCCGACGAGTTCCTGCCACTCGCGATCGACAACCTGCCGCTCGCGGGTGCGCGCGTCACCGTGGAGGTCGACTCGGAGGTCCGGGTTTCCGGGCTGCCGGAGAGAATTTCGGTCGTGTACGAAGTCCCGTCAGGTTTCACGACGCGTGCGGCGGGGATCCGTCCGGAATGGAGCAACTGAAAGTCGCGATGGTGGCGCCGCCGTGGTTCGAGCTTCCGCCCACCGCGTACGGCGGCATCGAGTCCATGTGCGCCGACCTGACCGACGAGCTGACAAGACGTGGCGTCCAGGTCACCCTGATCGGCGTCGGCCGCAACCGGACTCGCGCCTCGTTCATCGCCGTTTCCCCGGCGGCGCAACCGGAACGCATGGGGCAGGCCATGCCGGAGGTCACGCACGCCGCCGCGCTGCCGGACCTGCTCGACCGCCTCGACGTGGACGTCGTGCACGACCACTCACTGGCGGGCCCTCTGCTGGCTCGCGGCCGCGACGTGCCGACCGTGGTCACCGCACACGGACCGGTGACCGGCGAGATGGGGCGCTACTACCGGGACCTGGGCGACAGCGTGCACCTCGTGGCGCTGTCGGAGGCCCAGCGCATCGCCGCACCGTCGTTGCACTGGGCCGGCATGGTCCACAACGGCGTGCGGGTCGAGGACTTCCCGTTCTGCGCGCGGAAAGAGGACTTCGTGTTGTTCCCCGGCCGCGCGACGCCGGAGAAAGGCATCCCGGCCGCGATCACGGCCGCACGAGAGGCCGGTGTGCGACTGCTGATCGCGGCCAAGTGCCGTGAGCCCGCCGAGCTGGAGTACTTCCGGGACGTGGTGGAACCCATGCTGAGCGACGGGGTCGAGTGGCTCGGCGAGGTGAACCGGGCGCGCAAGCTCTCCCTGCTCTCGGCCGCCCGATGCCTGCTCTTCCCGATCCGGTGGGCGGAGCCGTTCGGCATCGTGATGGCGGAGGCGCTGGCCTGCGGCACACCGGTCGTGGCGTTGCGCCGGGGTTCCGTACCGGAGGTGATCGTGCACGGAGAGACCGGGTTCGTGTGCGACTCCCCGGCGGAGCTGATCTCCGGGCTGCGCGACGTGGAATCGCTGAGCCCGCAGCGATGTCGTTCGGACGCGCGAGACCGGTTCGACGTGGACCTGATGGCGTCGCGCTACGAATCGCTGTACCGCTCGATCGCCGGTCGTGCCGGCATGGGCGTGAGGCAGCTGTCCAAGCAGGCTGTCACCACCACCAACGGAAACGGCTACACGCTGGCGGTGCCGACAGCGAACTAGCGTTCCTGAATCACTCGCGCACCACGTCCAGCAACGCGAGCGACCGCTGCACCGCCGCGGTCGCGGAGATCAGGTACAGCCTCGATCCCACCCGGCGCACGTGGTTCTCGGCCTCCACGAGCGCCCGCAGGCCCGCCGCGCCGAGGAACGTGACGTCGCTGAGATCCACAACGATCAACGCGTCCGAGATGTCCAGATGCGGCTCGATCACCTTGATCAGTCTGTCCACTGTGTACGCGTCGATCTCCCCGCTGACGCGGACCCTGATCACCTTCGCAACGGCGACGGGAACCACCACGCTCACCTCCAGCACATTTTGTCGTGCGTGGACGATCGCGTACCTCAAAGGTGCGACGCTTCGTTCCCCCAGGCGCAATTCACCAGTACGCCATGGGCCTGCTGTGTCACGCCCCGAGTTTCTTGCGCCTCTGCTGCTGGCGGTAACCGTAGGCGGCGTTGCGCACTGCCTCGTCGCTCTCCAGCCGTGCGCCCAGCGCGCCGGCCACGGTCCCGATCGACGCCGCGAGCCACGCGATCCCGAGATAGTCCGGCAGGGCGGGAGGGTGCTCGATCTGCCGTGCCAGCACGCCGGGGTCGAGCACGAGCCATCCCGCCGCGAGCACGAGGACGAACAGGGCCAGGTAGAGCGTCAAGATCCCCAGGCCGATCGTGATCACCGTGGTCAGGTTGTACAACCGCGCCCGTCCCCGTTCGACCTCGTCGGACGGCTGTTCCCACAGTTTGTGGCTGACGATCAGCCAGATCACCATCGCGGTGATGGACACCAGCATCGCCGCCACCAGCCGGGCGGCTGACGCGGACGCGCCGAGCTGCCAGATGGTCGAGCTGATCAACGCGTACGCGCCGGTGCCGAACGCGGCGACGAGCACGCTGGACATGCCCATCGCGAGCCGCCACGGCCGGTTCGCCTTGATCATGCCCGCGATCAGGCGCAGCTTCCCGCCCGGACGGGAGGCCACGAACCGCACGCCGATGTCGTCGGTGGGCGAGTCGATCCGCCGGGCGAGCCGCGGTACCGGGACCTCGTTGTCGGTCAGCTCACCCACGACCGCGCTGACCACGTCCACGGTCTTCCTGCGCAGACCCCAGCCGCCGAGTGCGGGAAGCGACGCCACGGCCAGGCCGTCGTCAGCACTCGCGTCGGCCACCACCGGGTCGGTGCCCGCGCGGCGCGGCAGATCTGTCAGGCACACCCACAGATCGCAGCGTTCCTCGACGACCTGATCCCGCACGGCCTGCACCACATGTCGCACCGTGCCGTGCTCATCGGCCGCGAACTGGTCGCACACGGGCACAACCCGCCATGTCACGTCACCGTCCACGTCACGGGACAACCGGCGCGGCAGATCACCCGCGACGTCCTGCACGATGTCGGTGGCCAGTCCGGGATCGGCGAGCAGGCCGAGCACCACGGTCCTCTGCATGCATCGTCGGGTACCTCAGCACCACCACGGGTACACCTTCAGACCGGTGCACGCTGGTGGTACGGGTTGTGGATCAGCACGCCGCCCATCCAGATCTGGGAATGCGCCTTCACCATCGCGACGACCACGTCACCGCCGAACACCCCGAGGTCGTAGAAGCAGAGCACGTACACCGGCCGCGTGCGCACCCACATCTCGGCGTTCAGCTCGTGCTGGAACAGAGCGTCCATCTGTCCCGCGGGTTGCAGGAACTCCTCCACCCACCCCATGTCGCCCGCCACCCGGCAGATCGTCCCGGAACGCGCCGCCCAGTCGTCGAGGTCGGCCAGCATCGCCTCGCTGGCGAGCGTGTCACCGCGCAGGTGACCGCCTTTCGGCTCGTGCACCACCAGCCGCGGGTCCGGACCGTCCAGGCTGCTCACGGCATCGTCGGACTCCCCAGCGGAGACGAAGTACTGGCACGCCTCACCGCGGCGCAGCCCGTCACGCAGGAAAGGGACCAGCAGCGAGTCCCGTTCATCACGACCGTGGTGGAAGACGCACAGGTGTGCGTGGACGTCAAGGGTCACACCGTCGAACGTCGCACTCATGGCTGTGCCTCTCCGGCCTGCCCTTGCAGCACCTGCCACGCTCGGGTGGCCACGTGGACGTTGAGTCGAGTTTCCACATCACCGAGATCGAAACCGGTGATCTTCCTGATCCGGCCGAGCCGGTAGCGCAGCGTGCTGCGGTGGATGAACAGCGCGGTCGCCGTCCGGTCGTAGTTGCCGCCGCACTCCAGGAACTGGGACAGCGTGTGGACCATGTCCGCGGACCTGCTGTCGTCGTAGTCGATCAGGCCGCCCAGCCACTCCCGCACGAACGCCGCGACATCTCCGCGGCTGTCGCCCGTGTCGAGGATCCGGTAGAGACCCAGCTGGTCGAACAACGCTGCTCCGCGTGGCGCGTGCGACGTCTGCCGGATGCGCAGCGTGCGCATCGCCTCGGTGAACGAGCGCGGCAGTTCGTCCGGCGTGGCACAGCGCCCGCCGATCGCGATCACGCCGGTGTCGGCTCCCAGTTCCCGCGTCATCGCGCGGAACAGCGCCTCACCGTCCGGGTTGCCGTTCACGAGCAGCACGACCACACCGGAGCGCCGTGCGCACAACGCTTTCCATTCCAGTTCGGCCATCGCGCGAACGGTCGCGTCGGACATGGCCTCATCGGCCTGGAGACCGTGCCACTGCACGACCACGACGTGGTGAGGGCCCCGCAGGTCGTGGCCCAGCGCGTCGGCGCGCGCGTACGCGCTCTCATTGTCCGTGCCGACCACCAGGTCGTCCACCAGGTCGCGGTGCAGCCTCAGCTCGACCTCGGCGAGACTGCGCTGGTGGGCCAGCTCCAGCGCGAGCACCGTCGTGCCGTACTCCAGGGTGAAGATCTCGTGGTCACGCGCGGTCTTGTCCGGATCGATCAGGGCGATCACGCCCAGCACCTCGTGGTGCGGTTTGACCAGCGAGATCAGCCGATCACGTTCGCGCAGCGGGCGCGTCAGGCGGGCGGCACGGCGCAACAGGTCCTCCTGACGCCGCGCGGACATCTTCGGGTACGGATCCGGGCGGCCCGCCCCCGCCCAGGCGCGCAGGTTGCCGAACCGGTCCTCGATGGCGACGGGCAAACCGGTCAGGTCGCACAACGCATGCGCGAGTCCCGGTTCACCACTGCCGAGAGCGGTCACTCGACTCAGCACGTCGTGCACCTGTTCCTGCTGCCGCAACCGGGACACCGTCGTGGTCAGCTGGGCGTTCACCGTCGCGCGTTCGTCGTTGGACCGGCGCAGCTCGACCCGCTGCTCGTGTTCCTTGCGGTACAGCGCCGCGTTCGCCAGCGCCGCACTCGTCTGCTGGCCGAGCGTCTTGAGCAGGAAGAACTCGTCGACCGTCGGCTCCTGCACCGCGACCACGACCAGGCATCCGGTGACGCCGCTCAGGCCGCGCAACAGGAACGCCCAGCGCCACTTTCCGTCGGATAGCGTCACGGCGGAGTCATGATCGTCCAGTTCGGACACGATCAGGTCGAGCTCGGAGCCCACGGGCTGGTCCGAGGGCGTGTGCACCAGCTCGCCGTCGACCATCAGATAGGTGTTCTCGGACGCGCACGGACCGAGTGAGGAAACCGAAGTCGCCGCCAGGGCGAGGATCTTCGCCGCGTCCCTGGTGTCGAACATCATCATCGACAACACAAACAGGCCGTAGAGATTGGACAGTTGCGCCCGTGCCCAACTGTCCAAACCTCCGGCGTCGCTGACCATGCCCCTACCCCAAGCCGTGGTTGCGTTTTGTCAAGCAGCCTATCTCCGCCGTCACTGTGCTGCCGGGTCCAGCACAGTGGGCCGATTTAGTCCTCGCAGGCGGACGCGCCGCAGCAGAGCCTTCGCCACGGTGGAGGTCATGACACTCATGCGCTTCGACCCGTTCCGCGAACTCGACCGGCTCACCGAGCAAACGGTCCGCACACCACGAGCGCTGCCGATGGAAGCGTTCCGCCGCGGCGAGGAGTGCGTCGTCGCGCTCGACCTTCCGGGTGTCGGCAGCGAGGACGTCGACGTGACCGTGGAACGCAACGTGGTCACGGTCAAGGCCTCGCGGCGCCCCCTGTGGCAGGAGGACGACGAGGTGTTGATCGACGAACGGCCGCACGGCGAGTTCAGCCGCCAGTTCTTCCTCGGCGACATGCTCGACGCCGCCAACCTGTCCGCGAACTTCGACCGCGGCGTGCTCGTGCTGACCATCCCGGTCGCCGAGTCCAGCAAACCTCGCCAGATCGAGATCTCCTGAGGAGGCAGTGATGACCACCCAGCACTCAGGTTCGCACTCGCGTACGACGGCCGCCGCCGGCCAACGGCGGACGATCGCGTCGTTCACCAACTACCGCGACGCCGAACGGGCCGTGGATCACCTCTCGGACAACAACTTCCCGGTGGACCGCACCGCGATCATCGGCAACGACGTCCGCATGGTCGAGCAGGTCGTCGGCCGGCTCAACTGGGGCCGCGCGCTGCTCAACGGCGCCGCGTCGGGTGCCGTTCCCGGAGTGCTGTTCGGCTGGATCTTCGGCCTGTTCGACCTCGTCAACCCGCTCGTCGCCGCGCTGACGCTGGCCCTGTACGGCCTGGTGTTCGGTGCCGTGATCGGCGCCATCATGGGCGCGATCTTCTACGGGATGCAACGCGGCCGGCGCGACTTCAGCTCCGTCACGGCGATGGTGCCGAGCCGGTACGACCTCGTCGTGGACGAGGAGGTCGCGGACGAGGCGCAGCGGCTGCTGGCCAAGCTGGGCACGGGGAGTGGTTCCTGATGGCCAAGGCAGTGGGGATCGACCTCGGCACGACGAACTCCGCGATCGCGGTGATGGAGGGCGGCCAGCCCACGATCATCTCGAACGCGGAGGGCGCCCGGACGACCCCGTCCGTGGTCGCGTTCACCGAGAGCGGCGAGCGGCTGGTCGGCCAGTTGGCGAAGCGCCAGGCGATCCTGAACCCCAAGGGCACGATCTACTCGGCCAAGCGGTTCATCGGCCGCCGCTACCAGGAGGTCACCGAGGAGGCGGCGACGGTCACGTTCGACGTCGTCGAAGCCCCGAACGGAGCGGCCGCCTTCAAGGTGCGCGACAAGCTGCACGCGCCGGAGGAGATCAGCGCGCAGGTGCTGCGCAAGCTGGTGGACGACGCGTCGAACTACCTCGGCGAGAAGGTCCGCGAGGCCGTGATCACGGTGCCCGCGTACTTCAACGACTCGCAGCGCCAGGCCACCAAGGACGCGGGCAAGATCGCCGGCCTTGAGGTCCTGCGGATCATCAACGAGCCGACGTCGGCCGCACTGGCCTACGGGCTGGAGAAGAAGGAGCACGAGACCGTGCTCGTGTTCGACCTCGGCGGCGGCACGTTCGACGTGTCCCTGCTCGACGTCGGCGACGGCGTGGTCGAGGTCCGCTCCACCTCCGGCGACACCCACCTCGGCGGCGACGACTTCGACCGCAGGCTGGTGGATCACCTGGCCTCCAAGTTCAAGAACGACACGGGCATTGACCTGCGCACCGACCCGCAGGCCCTGCAACGGCTCTACGAGGCCGCGGAGAAGGCCAAGGTCGAGCTGAGCGCGGTCACCCAGACCCAGGTGGGCCTGCCGTTCATCACCGCGGACAAGGACGGTCCCAAACACCTGACGGAGACCGTCACGCGGTCGACGTTCGAGCAGATCACCGCCGACCTCGTGGAACGCTGCCTCGAGCCGGTCAAGCAGGCGATGGCCGACGGCAAGGTGTCCGAGAACGACATCGACGAGGTCATCCTGGTCGGCGGCTCGACCCGGATTCCGGCCGTGCAGAAGCTCGTCCGCCGCCTCACCGGCGGTAAGGACCCGAACATGAGCGTGAACCCGGACGAGGTCGTGGCGCTCGGTGCCGCGGTGCAGGCCGGTGTGCTCAAGGGCGAGGTCAAGGACGTGCTGCTGCTCGACGTGACCCCGCTGTCGCTGGGCGTGGAGACCCGCGGCGGAGTGATGACCAGGATCATCGAGCGCAACACGACGATCCCGGCGCGCCGCTCCGAGGTGTTCTCGACCGCCGAGGACAACCAGCCGGCCGTGGACGTGGTGGTCCTGCAGGGCGAACGCGAACGCGCGGCCGACAACAGGGTGCTGGGCCGGTTCCAGCTGACCGGGATCAGGCCGGCGCCGCGCGGTGAGCCGCAGGTCGAGGTCACGTTCGACGTGGACGCGAACGGCATCCTGAACGTGACCGCCCGTGACAAGGACACCAACGCCGAACAGGGCATCACCATCAGTGAGAGCTCGAACCTGGACACGTCCGAGGTCGAGCGGATGGTGTCCGAGGCCGAGGCGAACCGGGCGGAGGACCAGCGGCTGCGCGAGGCCGTGGACGCGCGCAACACGCTCGACTCGATCGCCTACCAGGTCGAGAAGACGCTGTCCGATCTCGGCGATAACGCCCCGTCGCACGAGCGTGCGCGTGCCGAGATGCTGATCTCCGACGCGCGCGAGGCGCTGGAGTCGGACGCACCCGTCGAGCGCGTGCGGGAACTGACCGGAGAGCTGACCCAGGTCCTGCAGGGCCTGCAGGTGACGCGGTCGTCGGCTCCCCCGCCCGCCGCGGACCAAGGTGCGCCATCGGATGACGACGTCGTCGACGCCGACTTCGATCGGGTGTGACCCATGACCACCAAGGGGAAAGCCGTGGGCTCCGCTGCAGCCTCCGCGCCGGAGTCCGGCGCGGAGGCTGTGGTGGATTCCGCGGCCGAGGCCGGGACCGGCGCCACTCCCTCTCCGGCGCCGGTCCCGGAACTCGCCGAACTGGAGGACCGCTGGCTGCGCGCCGTGGCCGAACTGGACAACGTGCGCAAGCGTTACGGCCGGGAGCTGGATCGGGAACGAACGGCCGAACGCGCACGGGTGGCGTCGGCGTGGTTGCCGGTGCTGGACAACCTGGAGCTGGCACTCGGCCATGCGGGCGGCGGCGCGTTCACCGACGGCGTCCGGGCGATCCGCGACCAGGCGGTCGACGTGCTCGCCCGGCTCGGCTACCCGCGCCAGGACGCGATCGGTGTGCCGTTCGACCCACGCCGGCACGAGGTCGTGACGGTGCTCGACGAACCGGACTCACCTCCCAACACGGTCGTGCGCGTGCTGCGGCCTGGCTACGGCGACCTCCGCCCGGCCTCGGTCGCCGTCTCCCGCACCGCCCAGGGGTGAGCTGCCGTGGCCACGGACTTCTACGAGGCACTCGGGGTGCCACGCGGGGCGAGCGGCGAGGAGATCCAACGGGCGTACCGCAAGCTCGCGCGCCGCTACCACCCGGACGTCAACCACGATCCCGGCGCCGAGGACCGGTTCAAGGAGGTCAGCGAGGCGTACGAGGTCCTGTCGGATCCGGAACAGCGCAAGCGGTACGACCGGTTCGGCGCGGACTTCCGCCGGATCCCTGAAGGCTACGAGGAACGAGCTGCTGCCGGCGCCGGTCGCGGTGGCCGCACGGTGTACACCAGCGGGCCCGGGCAGGGCAGTTTCGAGGACTTCGACTTCGAGGACCTGCTCGGTGGTTTCTTCCGCCGCGGTGGCCGGGGCGGGCCGATTCCCGGTGCCGACCAGGAGGCCGTGCTGACGCTCTCGGTGGAGGAGGCCTACCGGGGTGGCCAGCGCAGGCTGACCATCGGCGACCGCGAACTGGACGTGACCATCCCGCCCGGAGTGATCGACGGACAGCGGATCCGGCTGTCCGGCGAGGGCGGTCGTGGTTCCGGCGGTGGCACCTCGGGTGATCTGTTCCTGGTGGTGCGGATCGCCCCGGACCCGCGGTACCGGCTGGAGGGCCGCGACATCGTGGTCGACCTGCCCGTCACGCCGTGGGAGGCGGCTCTCGGCTCCACCGTGCCGATCATGACGCCCGGTGGGGAGGTCAAGGTCCGCGTGGTGCCGGCGTCGTCGAGCGGACGGCGGTTGCGGCTGCGCGGCGAGGGCATGCCGAACCCGCGCGGCACACCGGGTGACCTGTACGCGGTCGTGAAGATCATGGTGCCGAAGAAACTCGGCAAGCGGGAACGCGAGCTCTTCGAGGAACTGGCCGCCGTCTCCGACTTCAACCCGAGGGGTTCGTGATGTATCCGCTGACCAGACCCGTCCGGTTGAGCCTGAACCGGGTCTCCGTCCACACCGGACTGCACCCGGAGCTGATCCGCCGGTTCGCCGCGCTGGGACTGGTCGAGTGCGCGGTGGACGACGCCGGACGGCTCTGGTTCCCACCAGAAACGGTGGTCCGCCTCGCGCGGATCCAGCGACTGCGCGGCGGGCTCTCGCTCAACTACACCGCGGTCGGGCTCGTGCTGGACCTGCTCGACCGAATCCGTGTCCTGGAAGCACAACTACACGGGAGTGAACGACCGTGGACATGAACAGGCTGACACAGAAGTCACAGGAAGCCCTGCAGTCCGCCCAGGACATAGCCCAGCGGCTCGGCCACACCGAGACCGACGGCGAACACCTCCTGCTCGCACTGGTCGACCAACCGGACGGTCTCGTACCGCGCCTGCTCGCCCAGGTGGGCGTGAACGTGCAGACCCTCCGCGACGACGTGAACGCCGAACTGGACAGGCGCCCCAAGGTGACCGGGCCGGGTGTCCAACCCGGACAGATCAACGTCACCCGTCGCCTGCTGGCCGTGCTGGACGCCGCCGAACGAGAAGCCAAGCGGCTCAAGGACTCCTACGTCAGCGTCGAACACCTGCTGCTCGCGCTGGCCGAGGAGGGCAGCCGCACCAAGGCCAGCCAGATCCTGGCCAGGCACGGCATCACGCGGGACAGGTTCCTGGAGTCGCTCACGAAGATCCGCGGCAACCAGCGCGTGCAGAGCGCCACGCCGGAGGGCACCTACGAGGCGTTGGAGAAGTACGGCCGCGACCTCGTGGACGACGCGCGGACAGGCGACCTCGACCCCGTGATCGGACGGGACTCCGAGATCCGGCGCGTGATCCAGATCCTGTCCCGCAAGACGAAGAACAACCCCGTGTTGATCGGCGAGCCCGGGGTCGGCAAGACCGCGATCGTCGAAGGGCTGGCGCAACGGATCGTCCGCGGTGACGTGCCGGAAGGGTTGCGGGACAAGACGGTCTTCGCACTCGACATGGGTTCGCTGGTGGCGGGCGCGAAGTACCGCGGCGAGTTCGAGGAACGGCTCAAGGCCGTGCTCGCCGAGGTCAAGGCCGCCGAGGGACGGATCCTGCTGTTCGTCGACGAGCTGCACACCGTCGTGGGTGCGGGCGCCGCCGAGGGATCGATGGACGCGGGCAACATGCTCAAGCCGATGCTCGCACGCGGTGAGCTGCACATGATCGGCGCGACCACGCTCGACGAGTACCGCAAGCACATCGAGAAGGACGCCGCGCTGGAACGCCGGTTCCAGACCGTGCTGGTGGAGGAGCCGACGCCGGAGGACGCGATCTCGATCCTGCGCGGGTTGCGCGAACGGCTCGAGGTCTACCACGGTGTCAAGATCCAGGACGCGGCGATGGTGTCCGCCGTCGTGCTGTCCCGCCGTTACATCACCGACCGGTTCCTGCCGGACAAGGCGATCGACCTGGTGGACGAGGCGTGCGCGCGGCTGCGCACCGAGATCGACTCGATGCCCGCGGAACTGGACGAGATCTCCCGCCGGGTGACCCGCCTGGAGATCGAGGAAGCCGCGCTGGCCAAGGAGACCGACCAGGCGAGCAGGCAGCGGCTCGAGGCGCTGCGCAAGGAACTCGCCGACCTCCGCGCCGAGCTCGACGCGATGACGGCGCAGTGGGAGGCGGAGCGCCAAGCCATCCGGCGCGTGCAGGAACTGCGCGGTGACCTGGAACGCGTGCGCCGTGAAGCCGAGGAGGCGGAACGGACCTACGACCTCAACCGGGCCGCGGAACTGCGGTACGGCCGGCTCGCCGAGCTGCAGCGCCAGCTCGCGACCGAGGAGGAAAGGCTTGCGGCCAAACAGGGCGAGCGACGGCTGCTGCGCGAGGTCGTGACCGAGGACGAGATCGCCGAGATCGTCGCGGCGTGGACCGGCATCCCGGTGTCGCGGCTCAAGGAGACCGAACGCGAGAAGCTGCTGAAGCTGGACGAGATCCTGCACGAGCGGCTGATCGGCCAGGACGAGGCGGTGCGGCTGGTCGCCGATGCGATCATCCGCGCACGGGCCGGGGTGAAGGACCCGCGCAAGCCCATCGGTTCCTTCATCTTCCTGGGCCCCACCGGCGTCGGGAAGACCGAGCTGGCGAAGACGCTGGCGGCCGCGTTGTTCGACAGCGAGGACAACATGGTGCGCCTGGACATGAGCGAGTACCAGGAGAGGCACACGGTCTCGCGTCTCGTCGGCGCGCCGCCCGGTTACGTCGGCTACGACGAGGGCGGCCAGCTGACGGAGGCCGTGCGGCGCAAGCCCTACTCCGTCGTGCTGCTGGACGAGATCGAGAAGGCGCACCCGGAGGTGTTCAACACGTTCCTCCAGGTGCTCGACGACGGACGGATCACCGACTCGCAGGGCCGCACGGTCGACTGCCGCAACACGGTGATCATCATGACGTCCAACATCGGCTCGGAGTATCTGCTGGACGGCGTGACACCGGGCGGCGAGATCAAACCGGACGCGCGCGGCGCGGTGATGGCGTCGCTGCGCGAGCACTTCCGCCCCGAGTTCCTCAACCGCGTCGACGACGTCGTGCTGTTCACGCCGTTGCGGCTGGAGCAGCTCGAACGCATCGTCGACCTGCAGTTCGCCGAACTGCGCGCCCGTCTCGCGGAGCGCCGGATCGACGTCGACCTCACGCCGGCGGCACGAGAGCTCATCGCGCGGCGCGGGTTCGACCCGGTCTACGGCGCCCGGCCGTTGCGCCGCTACATCGCGCACGAGGTCGAGACCCGCGTCGCGCGGGCGCTGATCTCCGGCGAGGTGCTGGAGGACGCGACGATCCGGGTGGACGAGGTGGACGGCGAGCTGTCCATCGCCACGACCAGCAAGAGCAGGGCCGCCGCATGACCATCAAGTGCCAGAACTGCGGCAAGACCAACCGCGTTCCCGCTGCCGCACAAGGCAGGCCCAAGTGCGGCAACTGCGGGCAGCCGCTGCCGTGGATCGTGGACGCGCTCGACGGCAACTTCGCCGACGTGGCAGAGAAGGCGGACGTCCCCGTGCTGGTCGACCTGTGGGCGACCTGGTGCGGCCCGTGCCGGATGGTGAGTCCGGTGCTGGACCAGATCGCACACGAACGCGCGGGCGAGATCAAGCTCGTGCGGGTCGACGTGGACCGTGCACCCCAACTCTCGCAACGGTTCGACGTGCGCGCGGTGCCCACGCTGCTGATCCTGCGCCATGGCGAGGTGATCGCCCGGCAACCCGGTGCACTGCCCGCACCCCAGCTGCGCGCCTGGTTGGACCAGGCGCTCACCCCGGAGGTGAAGACATGATCAATCGCATTCTGCTGAGGCAGCTGCCCGCGCGCGTCACCACCGGCGCGTACGTGCTCAACTCGGGCCTGGGCAAGCTGCACGCCGACCACCAGGCCGCGGAGTCGATGCAGGGCTGGGCCGCGAGCACCTATCCGGTGCTGGGCAAGCTCGATCCCCAGCAGTTCGCGAGGCTGCTGGCACTCGGAGAGATCACGACCGGCGTGGTGCTGCTGGTGCCGTTCGTACCGGCGGCGGTCGCCGGTGCCGCGCTCACCGGGTTCGCCGCCGGATTGCTCGGGCTCTACCTGAAGACGCCGGGAATGCGCAAGCAAGGGAGCCTGCGCCCGACGGAGGAAGGCATCTCACTCGCGAAGGACGTCTGGCTGCTGGGCATCGGCCTGTCGCTGGTGCTCGACGACGCGACCCGGGAGGACCGATGACCGCCATTGTGGACGAACACCTCGCCCTGGTGCGCGAGGTCGTACCGCAGACACCGCAGGGTTGCCGGGAGTGCCTCATCGCCCGGACGCCGTGGGTCCACTTGCGACTGTGCCTGACGTGCGGCCACGTCGGCTGCTGCGACTCGTCGCCGATGAAGCACGCACGCCGCCACGCGTTCGCGGGAGGCCATCCGATCGTGCGTTCCTTCGAGCCCGGCGAGAACTGGCGGTGGTGCTATGTCCACGAAAACTACGTCTGAGCTGCTGGAGACACCGGACGAGCACGGGGCGTTCCCCCGCCTCGACTCCGAGCAGATCGACCAGCTCGCGCGGTACGGAACCCGTCGCCCGGTGCGAGAAGGCGAGGTGCTGTACGCCGAGGGCGACACCGGTCACGACATCTTCGTGATCGTCAGCGGAGTGGCGCACGTGCTGGAGAACGGTCAGGTCGTGCGGGTGCACGGGCCCGGCAGGTTCCTCGGCGAACTCGGTCTGCTGCAACGACAACCGTCGTTCGCCACGGCCGTGGTCGCCGAGCCGGGCGAAGTGGTCGGACTGACGGCGGACCAACTGCGCGCGGTGGTGCAGGACGATCCCGTGCTGGGAGACGTGATCCTGCGCGCGTACCTGATGCGGCGCGCGGTGCTCATCGGCCGCGGCAGCGGACTGCAGATCGTCGGATCGTGCTTCTCCCCCGACACCAAGCGGCTGCTGGAGTTCGCCGCGCGCAACCGGATTCCGCACCGGCTGGTCGACACGGACAAGGACGACCAGGCCGAGGTCCTGCTGCGCCGGTTCGGTGTGACCACCGCGGAAACGCCCGTCGTGGTGGTGCCCGGCGGCGAGACGCTGCGCAACCCCAGCAACCGGGAACTGGCACGGACACTCGGCCTGCACGCCGCCTCTCCGCCAGGCGACGTGACGGACCTGCTCGTGGTCGGCGCCGGCCCCGGTGGACTCGCGGCCGTCGTGTACGGCGCGTCGGACGGGCTGGGCGTCGTGGCCGTCGACTCCGTGGCGGTCGGCGGCCAGGCGGGCACGACGTCGCGGATCGAGAACTACCTGGGCTTCCCCTCGGGCGTCTCCGGCCCGGAACTGGCCGAACGCGCGGTGTTGCAGGCCCGCAAGTTCGGCGTGCAGGTGAACGTCGCGGTCGAAGCGATCACCTTCTCCCCGCGCGACGGGCATTACGTCGTGAGTTTCGACGACTCCTCCCAGGTGCCGGCGAGGACGGTGGTCATCGCGACCGGGGCGCACTACCGCAGGCTCAACGTGCCGCGGCTGGCCGACTTCGAGGCGACCGACGTGCACTACGCGGCGACGATCCACGAGGCCCGCGCGTGCCAGGGCAACCCGGTGGCGGTCGTGGGCGGTGGCAACTCGGCCGGTCAGGCAGCGGTGTTCCTCGCCGAGCGCGTCCCCCTGGTGCACCTCGTCGTGCGTTCCGGCGACCTCAACAAGGACATGTCGCGCTACCTGGTCGACCGGGTCACGCGGCACCCGCGGATCGAAGTGCTGCTGCGGCACGAGGTCGTGGAGCTGCGGGGCGACAAGAACATCGAGGGCGTCATCGTCGAGGACAACCGGAACGGCGACCGGCACACGCTGCCGGTCCGCGCGCTTTTCGTGTTCATCGGCGCCAAACCGTGCACCGCATGGCTTTCCCAGGTGGTCGCGCTCGACGAGGACGGGTTCGTGCTGACCGGCGAGCACGTCGCAACCGGCGACACCTGGTGGCACAAGGGCAGAAGACCGTTCCCGCTGGAGACGAACCTACCCGGTGTGTTCGCGATCGGGGACGTGCGCAGCGGATCCATCAAACGGGCCGGATCGGCGATCGGAGAGGGCGCGATGGTGGTCCGGCTCGTCCACGAACACCTCTCGTTCGGAGCGACGACATGACGTGGCGGCGGATGTTCCTGGCAGGTCTCGTGCTGTGGCTGCTGGCGGTCGGGGTGACGTACCTGACCGGCAACGCGATCCTGATCCCGACCGTGGTGCTGCTGGGCAGTTTTCTCGTTCCGGTGACGTTCGTGACGTGGGCCTTCGGGCGCCGCGACACCGGTGAGATCACGGCGGAGCTGGTGTTCGGCACGTTCGTGGTCGGCGGTGTGCTCGGGGTGCTGGGCGCGTCCGTGCTGGAGGCCTACCTGCTCAACCCGTCGCCGTGGATGTACGTCGGCGTGGGGCTGATCGAGGAGGCCGTCAAGCTGGCGGCGCTGGCGCTGCTGACCCGGCACCTCGCGGTGAAGTCCATGCGCGACGGGATGATCCTCGGCGCATCGGTCGGCTTCGGGTTCGCCGCCTTCGAGTCCGCCGGGTACGCGCTGACGTCGCTGTTCACCGCGTCCGGCCTGTCGCTGAGCAATCTCGTGACGACCGAGCTGCTGCGCGGTCTGCTGGCACCGGTCGGGCACGGGCTGTGGACGGCGATCCTCGGAGGCACGCTCTTCGCGTGGAGCACCCGGCGCCACTTCGTGCTGACCTGGCCGCTGCTGCTCGCCTTTCTCGGGGTGTCCCTGCTGCACGCGCTCTGGGACTCGATGTCCATGATCGCGGTGCTGGTGACCCTGGCGCTGACCGGCGAACCGTGGCAGTACCAGCTGCTGCTGCGCGGCGCCCTGCCCGAGCCGACCCCGTCCCAGGTGACGGTCTACACGGTCACGGACTGGCTGGGCCTGGCACTGATCTCGGTCATCGGCCTGCTGTGGCTGTGGTCGCTCGTCCGCCGGTCGCGCCGCGAGGTGCGCCCACCGGCGTCCTCCCATCACATCCGCATCGGCACGTACGCCATGACACAGCCCAGGCAGAGGGGAGATGTCCGATGAGCGGCACCGGCTTCGCTCCGTTCACCGCCACCATCGACAAGACGAACCGGATGCTGCACGAGATCGAGGAGGCGTTCGGCTGGCCACGCGAACGCCGCAACCAGTCCTACGCGGCACTGCGCGGCGTCCTGCACGCGCTGAGGGACCGCTTGACCGTCCACGAGGCCGCGCAGCTCGGAGCTCAGCTGCCGATGCTCGTCCGCGGGGTGTACTACGAGGGCTGGCGCCCCGCGGACGTGCCGATCAAGATGCACCACGACGAGTTCGTCGGCCGGGTCCGTCACGACTTCGTGTACGACGCCGATGTCGACGAGGTGGTGCGGACGGTGCTGAAGGTCCTGCGCGCGCACATCACCGAGGGTGAGTGGGAGGACGTCAAGGCGTCCATGCCCAAGGATCTCGCGGGCGTGATGCCTTAGGCGCGCCTACTCGATGTCGCGGGGCTGCGAACCGTCGCCCTGACACTCCTTGAGGTGGTCACTGAGCGCGATCGTCAGCCGCTCCTCTGTCACCGCCCACACGTGCGTCACCGTGCACCAAGGGCACGTGCGCTTGCGCATGTCCACTGCCATGACCCCAGAGTACCGAGGAGCCACCGATGCCAGTCATGAACGTGACCAGGTTCGAACACTTCTTCCGCACCGCGGCGGGTCTCGACGTCGACAAGGACGATCTCAAGCGCTACAACGAGTTCGTCGACCGGAAGCTGCACGACCTGTACCTGATGGCCCAGGTCACCGCGAAGACGAACGCCCGTGACGTGCTGCAACCCTACGACTTCCCGATCACCAAGGGCCTGCAGGAGCGCATCCGCGAGTTCGAGGGGCTCTTCCCCGATCTCGAGGACGTGCTGGACAAGATGACGTCCCGGCCGCCGGACGTCGTGTTGTCCGACGAGGCCGAGGCCTGGGTGCCGCGGGTCGCGGGTGGCGTGAGCATCGGCCTCGCCCGCACGTTCAAGATCATCGAACCGGACCTGAAGAACCCGCAGACCCGGCACTGGGAGACGGCGTTCCGCCTGTTCGACCTCCTGCTGTGACCAGGCCGGCCCCGGGAAGTGCCGCAGTACGAGATCAGCCGAAAGGAGCAGGTGATCATGTCGGGTGAGGACTGGAAGGACGCGCTGGACGAACTGACCGCGCAGGCCAAGGGCAAGGTGGTCACGATCGAGGTGCTCGATCGCGAGTTCGGGGACCAGCACGAGGTGGAACGACTGCCGTTCGTCTACGCCACCTACGACCCCAAGGACGACGTCACGATCATCGCCGTCGGCGGGACCGCGCGGTATCCCGTCGTGCTGCGGCACATGGTGTGGCGGCCTGACGAGATCGACGTGGCCGACGGCCCGGTGCTGCGGGTCCTCGAGCCGGACGGGACGACCACGCTGGCGACGTTCTACGACGCCGGCTGAAACTCCCGCGGCAGCTGGGCCGTCACGTGCTCGAACTGCTCGTCACCGATCTCGTCGTGCACCGTGGTGAACACGGCGCGGACGCCGTCGGTGGTCTCGCGGACGGTCAGACCGGTGTGCTCGCTGACCCTGCGGACGAACTCGTCGAAACCGAACGTCTCCGCACGGCCGGCGGGCATCTCGTTCAGGGAGGGCGGCAGCAGACCGGCCAGGTGCCGCGTCTCGCCCGCGCTCAGGCGCTCGGCGAGCGTGCTCAGCGTGGACCTGGTCAGATCCGCGGCTTCCTCGCGGGACAACCCGGCGCGCTCCGCGACGGTGTGGAAGAACTCACGAGCTTCCATGGGACAGCTCCTTTCGCTCACCGCCGTGGTTTGCCCGTTCCACTCACCTCCGACACCTCGAAGGACAAGAGAGCCGCAACGCGTCCTCCACGGTCTCGTGCAACACCAGAAGGCCCTCCGCGCTCGCCTGTTCCAGTGCCACACCCACGTTCTCGTGCCGCTGCACCAGGCAGAGCCCGACCTGCCGAGATCTCAGCCTTTCCGTGAGCTTGCCGAGCAGTTCCACCGTGATGGGATGCACGTCGTAGCGCCCGGCCAGCTCGAGCACGATCAGGTCCGCCCCGCCGGCGATCTGCCTGCCGACCAGGGCCATGAGCCCGATGATGGCGCGATCGGGTGAGCCGCCGCAGATCCGCACGAGCCTGGCGCCCGGCCGGATGTCGTCCAGCGGGAGCACGATCACGTCGTACTGTTCCACGAACGGCTCCCTCACGCGCCGAGTGCCCGCGCCCCAGTCAACGACGCCGGGAATGCTTAGCCCAGCCGGAGGACGCAGAGTTCCGGCCGGAATGCGCAAGATCTATCGTCGATGGAGTGATCACGTTGTCGGCCTTCCCCGTCGCCCGAGCGACCGACGCCGACGAGGCCCGTATCGCCATCGAACGCGCCTACCTGCCGCACCGGCTCACCGTGCAGGATCCGTCGGCACAGCTCGACATGCGGCTCAACGCGGTCAAGGTCGGTGCCGTCACCGCCGGATACCTCCGCTACGGCGCGCCGGTCCGGCTGACGACGGTGGACGCCACCAACTTCCACGTCAACATCCCGCTCACCGGACGGTGCTCGCAGCGATGCGGATCAGCCGCGCCGGTGGAGTGCGACCTGGAGCGAGCGGCCGTCTTCACCCCGGGCCGCCCCGCCGACCTGCGCTGGGAACCGGGCTGCGGCCAGCTCTGCCTGATGATCGACCGCATCGAGGTGGAACGGGAACTGGAACGCCAGCTCGACCGGCCGCTCGGCGCCGCGATCGAGTTCGTGCCGGCGATGGACCTCACCACGCTCGCCGCGCGGACGTGGCTCGAGGTGCTGGAGCTGCTGGAACGGCCGGAGACGCACCACCCGTTCCTCGCAACGCACCTGCAGAACATGGTGATCGCGGGCCTGCTGCTCACCCAGCCGCACAACTACCGCGAGCAGCTGGACGCGCCGGAACGCCACGTCCCCGCGGCGATCCGGAAGGCGGTCGAGCTGATCTCCGACGCGCCGGAACGTCCGTGGACACCGGGCACGCTGGCAGCCGAGGTGTCCGTCAGCGTGCGGACGCTGCAGCACGGCTTCAGGCGGTCGTTCGACCTCTCCCCCACGGCGTACCTGCGGGAACTGCGGCTCGAGCGGGTGCACACCGACCTGCGCGCGGGCGGCACCGTCACCGGCGTCGCCGCACGCTGGGGCTTCTTCCACCACGGCCGGTTCGCCGCCGCCTACCGGCGCAAGTTCGGCTGCCTGCCCTCGGACACGCTGCCGGGGTGATCGCCGGTCGGCTGGGGCGCGGCTTCAGGACCAGGCGATCTCGCCATGGCGGGAGAGGAAGCGTCCGGTGCCGGCGCCGGGTCCCTCGGTGGCGAGGGCGACGATCGCGTCCGTGCCTTCGGTGACCGTTTGGGGGCCGCTGTGACCGTTGAGGTCGGTCGCGGTGTAGCCGGGGTCAGCGGCGTTGACGCGGATGCCCTGGAGCCCCTTGGCGTACTGCGTGGTCAGCATCGTCAGCGCCGCCTTCGAGGAGGTGTACAGCGGTGCGACGACGTGCGACTCGGGCCGGGAGGGGTCGTGGGTGAGGGCGAGGGAGCCCATGCCGCTGCTGACGTTGACGATCACCGGGTCGTCCGAGCGGCGCAGCAGCGGCAGGAATGCGGTGATGGTGCGGACGACCCCGATGACGTTGACGTCGAGGACTGCGCGGGCGTCGGCGGCGGTGAGGTCGCCGGGGTCGCCTACGGGGCCGTGGACACCGGCGTTGTTGATCAGGACGTCGATCCTGCCCTCGCGTTCGGCGACGTTCGCGGCAGCGGCGGCGACGGAAGCGTCGTCGGTCACGTCGATGGGGACGTGGCGTGCGCCGAGCGCGGCGGCGGCCTCCTCGCCCCGCTCGCGGTCGCGGGCCCCGAGCAGCACGGTGTGGCCGCACTCGATCAGACGGCGGGCGGTCTCGCGACCGAGCCCCTTGTTGGCTCCGGTGATGAAGGTGATCGTCATGCGTTCGACGATCACCCCGATGAGAGACGCGGTCCAGGGACGCTTCGACGGTAGGAAGACCTGTACCACCCTCGCGCCCACCCGCACGACCGGAGATGCAGGAAGATGGAGATCATGTCGACGATCCCCGGAACCGGGCTGGGAGCGATGATCCGCACGTGGCGGGACCGGCTGCCCCCGTCGGCCGCCGCGCTGCCGGTGGCCCGAGGGCGCCGGGCAGCCGGGCTGCGACGCGAGGAACTGGCCGACCTGGCCGGGGTGTCGGTCGACTACGTCGTGCGCCTGGAGCAGGGGCGGGCCACCACACCCTCGTCGTCGGTGGTGGCATCCCTGGCGCGCGCACTGCAGCTGTCCACCGCCGAGCGGGACCACCTGTACCGGCTGGCCCGGCTCGTCCCGCCCGCGAACGACGCGATCTCCGACCACCTGCCTCCCGGCATGCAGCGGGTGCTCGCCCGGCTCGGGGACGTGGCGGTCGCCGTGTTCGCGGCGGACTGGCAACTGGTGTGGTGGAACCGCGGGTGGGCCGGCCTGCTGGGAGACCCCTCCGCCTCGCCGCCGCGGCTGCGCAACTTCGCCCGCGACAGGTTCCCGGTGGACGGCGGCCCCGTCCACCTCGCACTGTGGCCGGTGACCGAGCAGGACCGCGACGCCACCGACGCCGCCGTCGTCTCCGACCTGCGCCGCGCCACCGGCCGCTTCCCCCAGCACACCCGCTTGGCCGTGCTGATCCGCGAACTGAGCGCGGGCAACAGGAGGTTCGCCGAGCTGTGGACCACCGGAGAGGTGGCCGCGCACCGCGAGGACCACAAGACGATCGACCACCCGTCGGTGGGCCCGATCACGGTGGACTGCGACGTCCTGACCGACGGCGACTCCGAGCTCAAGATCGTCATCATGACCGCCGTGCCCGGTAGCGAGGACGAGACCAAGCTCCAACTCGCCGCCATCGCCGGCCCACTGGCCACTGCGCACAACTGATCCTGCCCGCGTCGAACGCCTGATCAACAAGCTCGAGGCGTGGCCACCCGATACGACAAGACCTGGGACAGCTAGTCGCGTTCGTCGGACCTGCAAGAGCCGGCGGCGTTCTGATCGTCCGGGCAGCGCACCGACGCGAACACCGTCTTGCCTCCGCCCGGCAGAGGCCGGGTGCCCCACGCGCGGGCGAGGTTGTCGACGACCACGATGCCGCGACCTCGGTCGCACCCCAGTCGTGATCGCCCGTACACGGGTTGTGCCGGTGACCTGTCGTCAACTTCGATCGTGACCTCGCATCCTGCGTTCTGCTGCAGGATGCGGAGCCGGCCGGTCCCAGGCGTGTGGTCCAGGACGTTGCTGACCAGTTCGGTGACGATGAGCAGCACGTCGTAGCGGTGGTCCTCGCCGAGATCGCGCAAGGTGCCGGCGACGTGGCCGCGCAACGCCGACAACGCGATGGCCGGCTCGACCTCCAAGTCGAGCACCACGGACGCCGGGCCTTCGTCGACGGTTTTCACGGGCTCCTCCGCCTGGGGAATGCACGGATTCGCACGTGCCGGCCGCACGCTACCCGCGCAGCGCATCCGGAGACGGAAAGATCGTTTTAAACCTCACTTTGGAGCAATCTGGCCGCTCCACACGGCGGTAGTCGTTCTGCCTCGCGGCCTTTGCGTGCGCTGCCCATGTGTTTGATCCACTATTTGTTCCGGGTAAGAAGCTGCAGTGCGCCGACCCGGTGATGGAGGCATCATGAGCGCGACTGACGACGCGAGATTCAGAGCACTGGCCGATACCCTCAGCAGTGTTGCGCGGATGCTGCAAGCGGAACCGGACGTGGACACGACGCTGCGGGCGATCGTCAAGGCAGTCGTCGACTACGTCCCTGGCGCCGAACACGCCGGCATCTCGCTGGTCGAAAGCGGCAAGATCCGCACCGTGGCACCGACGAGCACCATCGTCGAGACCATCGACCAGCTGCAGTACGACCTTCACGAAGGTCCGTGCATCGACGCGATCGCCAAGCACCGGACCTACCGCGTCGGCAACGTCGCCGCCGAGCCCCGCTGGCCCGCGTTCGGTCCGGCCGCGGCCGAGAACGGCATCCATTCGTTGCAGTCCTACCGGCTGTTCGTGACAGACCGCACCCTCGGCGCGCTCAACCTCTACTCGTCCCGTTTCAACGCCTTCGACCAGCACACCGAAGAGGACGGTCAGCTCTTCGCCACCCACGCCGCGATCGCCCTGGTCGGCGCGCAGCGGGAGGCACAGCTCGACGTGGCCATCGAGAACCGCGACATCATCTCCTCGGCCAAGGGCATCCTGATGGAGCGCCACGACCTCGACGACGCGTCCGCCTTCCGGATGCTCGTGGAAGCCTCCCAGTCGACCAACGTCAAACTGCACCACGCCGCGACGTGGCTCGTCGAGAACCGCCGCGACCGCTAGCCGGGTTCGCGTGTCGAAGATCTTGGTGCTGGGCATCCCTCTTCTGACCAGACGAGCGAGGAGGCAGTGATGCAGGGCGATGTGGAGACCTACCACGAGAACGGAACCTGGAAGAACAAGGTCGAGGGCAACTCGCAGGCCTCCAGCACGCACGACACCAAGGACGAGGCCATCGCCAAGGGCCGTGAGATGGCCGCCGCGCACGGAGTCGAGCACATCATCCGCAACATGGACGGCACGATCAGCGAGAAGAACACCTACCCGCGGAGCAGCGACCCCCGCAACATTCCCGGCTGAGGCGCGTCGCGCTACGACGGCTGAATCAGCTGGACCGATTCGTAGATCCCTTTGCACTCGACGGTGGGTGTGACGCCGCGGCTGAAGAACACCGTCGGTGGCACGCCCATGATCACGCGGAATTCCGCGGTCATGTGCGAGTGGTCGTAGTAGCCGGCCTCGATCGCCAGCTCGGACCACGGCCTGGTGGGCCCGTGCGCGAGGATGGACCTGACGCGTTCGATCCGGGCGAACCGCTTGGGCGACAGGCCGACGCTGTCCACGAAGACGTTGCGCAGGTGGCGTTCGCTGACGTGCAGCCGTTGTGCGCTGGCCTGTACGTCGCTTGTGGACAGCAAGTCTGCGGCTTTGCCCACCGAGTCGCCATTCCTGCTCAGGCCGACGGACATGTCCTCGATCAGCGCCTCCAGGAACTGTGCCGGGTCAGACCGCTGGCCGACCGGCTCTTCGCGTCGGATGTCGCGCAGCGGGACGACGCGGTCGACAAGATCACGGACGGAACGACCGAGCAACAGTTTCGCCGCGCCTGGTTGCAGCCGGACCTTCGCACACGACGGGCCGGGTGTGCCCCGGTAGTACAGCGCGCGCGTGCGTGGCCCGATGACCATCAGCTCGGGTTTCTCGCCGGGCGCTGTGCGCAGGGCCAGCGTTGTGGCGGTGTCCGGTTCATCGCGCACGATCGTCTCGGCGCTCGCCGACGATGTGGTGATCCCCGCGATCCACGGGCGCAACCGCGGCGCCACTTCGACAGAACGCTCTTCCAGCACCTCTCCACTGTGCCGGAATTTCATAGAACCGCGCAGCGCTCGCCGCGAGGATTCTGATCATGATCCTGGTCACGGGTGCCACGGGCACCATCGGAAGCGAAGTGGTCAAGCAGCTGGCCGAGCGAGCGGTGAAGGTCCGCGCGATGAGCCGCCGGGAGATCGAGATTCCCGGCGCCGAGATAGTCCAGGGCGACTTCGAGAACCCGCCTTCGCTGATCGAGGCGATGTCCGGTGTGGAGGGTGTTCCTGGTGACCGCGCCGCAGAAGCCGGTCATCGACCACGACGAGGCGGCCGTGCTGGCCGCACGGGCGGCAGGTGTCCGGCGGCTGGTGAAACTGTCCGCGATCAGCGCCTCCGAGCCGGGCAGCTGGCACCACCGCAGCGAACAGCCCACTCGGGACAGCGGGCTCGGCTGGACCGTTCTGCGGCCAGGCTCCTTCGCCTCCAACCTGCTCCACTACGCGCCGATGATCAAGAACGGCGACCCGGTGCCGAACTGGACCTCGGCAGGCGCCATCGGCGTGATCGATCCGCGCGATGTCGCCGCCGTGGCAACGGAAGTGCTCACCTCGGCTGACCACACAGGACAGGAATACGTGCTGACCGGGCCGCAGCTGCTCACGTTCGACCAGCAGATCGCCGTCCTGAACGAGGTGCTGGGCAAGGAGATCAGGACTCAGCACGTGGCGTTGGATGCCGCGCATCACATGATGCTCCGCGACGGGACGGCCCCGGAGACCGCGAAGGAGTCGGTCGCGGGGATGGCCGGCCTCGCCGAGGGCAGGTACGCGTTCCTGACCGACGAGGTGCCGAAGATCTTGGGCCGTCCGGCGACCAGCTTCGCCGCGTGGGTGCACGCCCACCAGGAGGCGTTTCACTAGGTGCAGCAGCAGTTGTCGCCGGGCGCTCAGTCACGCACGCGAATGACGGTCTTCCCCTTGCGCCTCTCGGCCGGGTTGAGCACGGGGATGGCGTCGTCCAGGGTCGCGACGGTGCCGATGTGGGTGCGAAGGCGCCCGTCTCGCACCCGGTCGACGATCTCCGTCAACTGACTCGGGACGGACTCGACGACGAAGTCGACCGCGAGGCCGTCGACGGGGCGAGCCTGCGCAGGTCCGACCACCGACACCAGCGTCCCGCCAGGCCGGATGATCGCCGCCGACCGCCTTTGGACGTCACCGCCGATGACGTCGAAGACCAGATCGACTCCACCGATGTCGGCGAGATCCTCGTTGCCGAGGTCGATGAACTCGTTCGCACCGAAGTCGAGTGCCGCCTGACGGTCCGCTGCCCGCCCGGTACCGATGACGTAGGCACCGAACTCGCGGGCGAGTTGCGTGACCACAGACCCGACCGCGCCGGCCGCGCCGTGCGCGAGGACGCTCTGCCCCGCTCGAAGACGACCGTGCTGGAACAAGCCCTGCCACGCGGTCAGGCCGGAGATCGGCAGGCTCGCCCCCACCGTGAAGTCGACGTCGCCCGGCAGCGGTGCGAGGTTGCGCGCCTCGACAGCCACGTACTCGGCCAGGGTCCCGTCGCGATGCCAGTCCGTGATCCCGAAAACCCGCTGCCCCAACGAGAGTCCCGTCGTGCCGTAGCCGAGAGAGGAGACCACCCCGGCGAACTCGTGGCCGATGATCGCCTGCGTGCGAGCGCCACCAGAGCGATCGGTCCACGTCGAGGGCCACTCCCATTCCGCTGGGACGAAGCCTGACGCACGAACTTCGACGACGACGTCGTTGATCGCCGGCGTCGGCTCAGGACGCTCCACGAGCGTGATCCCGGCTGCTTGCGCGGCCTGATCTGTCGCAACGATTGCCTTCATCAGTACCTCCGCCTAATTTTTTGGGCTAGCCAGCCCACTATCGACAGTAGACACGCTTTGCTTATGGGCTGTCAAGCCCAATCTGAGCTATCGTGAGCGTCATGGACGCCACGACGGAAGCTCGGGTGCCGCAGAAGCTCACGAGCAAGGGGCAGGCGACTCGAGCCCGCATCCTCGAGCACGCCGCGGAGCTCATCTACACCCACGGAGTGCACGCGACGAACAACGAGCAGCTCCGTCGCGCGGCAGGCATCAGCGGGTCACAGCTCAACCATTACTTCCCGACCAAGGAAAGCCTCGTCCTCGCGGTCATCGAGTGGCAGGCAGAACGCGTCCTCACGTTCCACCGAAGTGAGCGGTTCACCCACTTCGACAACCTCGAGTCGCTTCGGGACTGGGCCGGCTACTACATCGCCTACGAGCGCTCCTACCAGGAAGGGTGCAGCCTCGGCTCACTCGCCAGCGAGATCATCAAGACAGACCTCGACATGCGCGCGAAACTCGCGAACGCGTTCGAGCAGTGGCGAGACATCTTCCGGGACGGACTCGAGCGGATGCACCGCCTCGGCCGAATCAGCGCCGAGGCGGACCCCACCCGGCTGGCTCATCTCCTGCTCTCCGCATTTCAGGGCGGCATGCTCCTCGCCCAGGTCACGCGAGACATCGCCCCTCTGAAAGACGCCTTGGGGGCAGCCATCGACCACGTTCAGACGTTCGCCATCTGACGAGTCCCGCCGTGGTAGCACGTTGGATCTGGAAGGGACACGAACCATGGGACTGGTCATCTGCGACATGTCGATCTCGCTCCATGGCTACGTCACCGGCCCGAACGCCAGCCGCCAGAACCCGTTCGGGGACGGCGCTGGCTGCCTGCACGACTGAATGTTCAAGGACCCGACCGACGCCGACCGCGTGCTGATCGACGTGGCGGTCATGGACGCGAACTGGCGCGAGGAAGTTCGCGCCGAGGTCATCCGGCGCGTTCTCGCCGCGATGGCCGATTCCTGTGGGCTCCAGAAGCCCTCCCCTTCCTGGTGGGTCAACTTCCGCGTCATCGACGAGGGCAGCTGGGGCTCGAGCGGGGACGTCCTGTCGATCCTGTCCCTGCTGGGCACCGGCGTGTTCACCGAGGAGAAGACGAAGGCCATCCGGGCGGTGATGGGTAGCTGACGCGTGTGCCGGCTACCGCTGAGGCGAACGAGCTTGGGCTCGGAATCGATTGGGTATTGAGAAGACGCCGTGCGCGCGCGTTCGTCACGGAAGGCCCACCTCCGGGTGGTCCGGCCTGGACCGGCACGGGGCGTTGAACACTCCAGCGCCCCGTGCCGATCCGGTTTCGCGACATGGCACCCGATTGCGATCCGGCTGCGAATCATCGGTAGCCGTACGATGCGTCGAGCGTGCGTCAAGCAGCTGGCGCCGTGGACTCCACCTTGGTTGACGAAGGAGCACCGCGGCATGGACGACTACTTGATGCCGGAACCCGTCCGCTCCCCAGCGGACGATCGGCCTGATCTGCTCGCACGTCTGGACGAGACCACTGAGGCGCTGGCGGTTCTGCGGGACGCGTTCACCGGCGAGGAACCGCTCGACAACGCGTTGCAGAGGCTTGCGGAAACCGCGGCCAGGGCGATCGCCGACGCGGACGCCGTGACCGTGTCCGTCATGGCGCCGGATCGGCCGCGCACCGCGGGCGCCACCGACTCGCGGCTGGTCAGCGTCGACGAGAAGCAGTACAGCGCCAATCGCGGGCCCTGTCTCGAGTCCGCGCGGACGTTGAGACCCGTGCGCGCGGTAGTGGGTCAGCACCGTGACACGTGGCCTGAGTTCGAGGCGGTCGCCTTCGAGCTGGGAATCTGCGCGTACCTCTCAGTTCCCGTCGTCCTGCCGGCTTCGGACACCTCGGAAGCGCGTCTCGTGGGAACGCTCAACATGTACAGCCGCACGGCGGCTGCGTTCGACCCGTTCGACGAAAGCCTCATGCTGCTGTTCACGACGGCCGCGTCGGCGACCATCGCCAACGCCCAGCGGTGGCAGGACGCTCAGGACAGGGTCCAGCACCTGGAGCGCGCCCTCGAGTCACGTGCGTCGATCGAGCAGGCGAAGGGTGTGCTGATGGCCGTGCACGCCTGCACCGCCGACGAAGCGTTCGCCAGGCTCGTCGAACAGTCGCAGCACCAGAACGTCAAGCTTCGCGACGTGGCCCAGAACCTGCTCGAGTCGGTTCGGCACTCCTGAACATCTCGTTTGGTCCAGTAATGTCAGCCGGGTTCCTGAGGCGCGCTTGAACGAACAGGTCACCTCACCCCGTGGTTTCCCGCCATGCCGTGGAGGCACCAGGAAATGACCGTCACCACCACGCCGAGAGCCGTCGACCTCCCGGAGCTCCGGCAGTTGCTCGCCGGCCTCACCGCGGTCCGCGACGGGGACTTCGGCATCCGGCTGCCGGACGACTCCGACGGTCTGCTCGGCGAGATCGCCACCGTGTTCAACGGCATGGTCGATCAGCTGTCGCAGTTCACGTCCGAAGTCACCCGCGTCTCCCGGGAGGTCGGCACCGAGGGCAACCTGGGCGGCCAGGCGGACGTCAAAGGCGTCTCCGGCACCTGGAAGGACCTCACCGACTCGGTGAACGCGATGGCGGGCAACCTGACCAGCCAGGTCCGCGACATCGCCCAGGTCGCCACCGCGGTCGCCAGGGGCGACCTGAGCCAGAAGATCGACGTCGACGCCCGCGGCGAGATCCTCGAGCTCAAGAACACCGTGAACACGATGGTGGACCAGCTGTCCAGCTTCGCGGACGAGGTCACCCGCGTGGCGCGCGAGGTGGGCAGCGAAGGCCGGCTGGGCGGGCAGGCGGAGGTGCCCGGCGTCGGCGGGGTGTGGCTCGACCTCACGAACTCCGTGAACTTCATGGCGGGCAACCTCACCGACCAGGTCCGCAACATCGCTCAGGTGACCACGGCGGTCGCGCGCGGTGATCTCAGCCAGAAGATCACCGTCACCGCGCGCGGCGAGATCCTGGAGCTCGCGAACACCATCAACACGATGGTCGACCAGCTCTCCTCCTTCGCCGACGAGGTCACCCGCGTCTCCCGCGAGGTCGGCACCGAGGGCGCGCTGGGCGGCCAGGCGGACGTGAAGGGCGTGTCCGGCACGTGGCGCGACCTCACCGACTCGGTGAACTTCATGGCGGGCAACCTCACCGCGCAGGTGCGGTCCATCGCTCAGGTGGCCACCGCGGTCGCGCGAGGTGACCTGAGTCAGAAGATCACCGTCACCGCACGCGGCGAGATCCTGGAGCTCAAGAACACCATCAACACGATGGTCGACCAGCTGTCGTCGTTCGCCGACGAGGTCACGCGCGTCTCGCGCGAGGTCGGCACCGACGGCCGTCTCGGCGGTCAGGCGGACGTGAAGGGTGTCTCGGGCACCTGGAAGGACCTCACCGAGTCCGTCAACGTCATGGCGGACAACCTGACCGCGCAGGTGCGGTCCATCGCCCAGGTCACCACGGCGGTGGCGCGAGGCGATCTGTCCCAGAAGATCCGGGTCGACGCACGCGGCGAGATCCTGGAGCTCAAGGAGACCATCAACACGATGGTCGACCAGCTGTCCGGCTTCGCCGACGAGGTCACCCGCGTCTCCCGCGAGGTCGGCACCGAGGGCAACCTGGGCGGCCAGGCGACCGTGCGCGGTGTCTCCGGCACGTGGAAGCACCTGACGGACAACGTGAACGTCATGGCCTCCAACCTGACCAACCAGGTGCGGTCGATCGCGCAGGTCGCCACGGCGGTCGCGCGCGGCGACCTGTCCCAGAAGATCACCGTGGAGGCCAAGGGCGAGGTCGCCGCGCTGGCCGGCGTGATCAACACGATGGTCGACACGCTGTCCGCCTTCGCCGACGAGGTCACCCGCGTGGCGCGCGAGGTCGGCACCGAGGGAATGCTCGGCGGCCAGGCCAGGGTGCCGAACGTGGCCGGCACGTGGAAGGACCTCACAGACAACGTCAACTTCATGGCGAACAACTTGACCAACCAGGTCCGCAACATCGCCCAGGTCACCACCGCCGTCGCGCAGGGCGACCTGACGAAGAAGATCGACGTCGACGCCCGCGGCGAGATCCTCGAGCTCAAGACGACGATCAACACGATGGTCGACCAGCTCTCCAGCTTCGCCGCCGAGGTGACCCGCGTGGCCCGCGAGGTCGGCAGCGAGGGCCGCCTGGGCGGCCAGGCGGAGGTCGAGGGCGTCTCGGGCACGTGGAAGCGGCTGACCGAGAACGTCAACGAGCTCGCCGGGAACCTGACCAGGCAGGTGCGCGCGATCGCCGAGGTGACCAGCGCGGTCGCCGAGGGCGACCTGACCCGGTCGATCAAGGTCGAGGCCTCCGGTGAGGTGGCCGAGCTGAAGGACAACATCAACTCGATGGTGGAGTCGTTGCGCGACTCCACGAAGGCCAACGAGGACCAGGACTGGCTGAAGTCGAACCTGGCGCGCATCTCCGGGCTCATGCAGGGCCGCCGGGACCTGGCCGTGGTCGCCGAGCTGATCATGGACGAGCTGACGCCGCTGGTGTCGGCCCAGTTCGGCGCGTTCTACCTGGCCGACGACGCGGACGACCACCAGGAGCTGCGGCTGATCAGCTCCTACGGTCATCCCGCCGACGGGCCGCGGGTGACGCGGTTCCGGTTCGGTCAGTCGCTGGTGGGGCAGGCTGCTCGCAGCCGCCGCACGATCGCGGTGGACGAGATGCCCGCCGACTACGTGGCCATCACCTCGGGGCTCGGCCGCACGGCGCCGGTGAACCTCGTCGTGCTGCCGATCGTGGTGGAGGACCAGGTGCTCGGCGTGATCGAGCTGGCGTCGGTGCACCGGTTCACCGACATCCACCGAGACTTCCTCGAGCAGCTGATGGAGACCATCGGCGTCAACGTCAACACCATCATCGCCAACGCCCGCACCGACGAGCTGCTCGCCGAGTCGCAGCGACTGGCCAGCGAGCTCCAGTCGCGGTCGGGTGAACTCCAGGTGCGGCAGGAGGAACTGCAGCGTTCGAACGCGGAACTGGAGGAGAAGGCGGCACTGCTCGCCACCCAGAACCGCGACATCGAGGCGAAGAACCTGCAGATCGAACAGGCACGCCAGGAGCTGGAGACCCGCGCGCGGGAACTCGCGCTCGCGTCGAAGTACAAGTCCGAGTTCCTGGCGAACATGAGCCACGAGCTGCGCACCCCGCTCAACAGCCTGCTGATCCTCGCCCAGCTCCTCGCCCAGAACCCCAGCCGCAACCTCACGCCCAAGCAGGTGGAGTACGCGGGCATCATCCACTCCGCCGGTTCGGACCTGCTGCAGCTGATCAACGACATCCTCGACCTGTCCAAGATCGAGGCGGGCAAGATGGACATCACGCCCGAGCGCGTCTCGGTGCGGCAGTTGCTGGACTACGTCGAGGTCACGTTCCGCCCGCTCACCTCCCAGAAGGGACTGAGCCTGGAGCTCGCCACCGCACCCGGCACGCCGGCGGAACTCGTCACCGACGACACCCGCCTGCAGCAGGTGCTGCGCAACCTGGTCTCCAACGCGGTGAAGTTCACCGAGACCGGCGGCGTGGAGCTGTGCATCGAACTCGCCGAAGCGGATCAGCTGCCGACCGCGGTGCGCGAGCACGGCCCGGCGATCATGTTCCGGGTCAGCGACACCGGCATCGGCATCGCCGAGCACCAGCTGGAGTCGATCTTCGGAGCGTTCCAGCAGGCCGACGGCACCACCAGCCGCAAGTACGGTGGCACCGGACTCGGCCTGTCGATCAGCCGTGAGATCGCCTACCTGCTCGGCGGCTCGATCACCGCGGAGAGCACCCTCGGCAAGGGCAGCACGTTCACCCTGTACCTGCCGGTGCACCGCACGGACTTCCCGGAAATCGCGCGGGAGCAGGACGAGCAGAAGGTGCTCGCCGCGCCTGCCGAATCCGCTCCCCCGAACGTCAACGGGCACAAGCGCAGGCTGCTCGTGATCGAGGAACGGCCGCAGGGCCTGCTCTCGCTGGTCGCCCAGAGCGCCGTGACCGACCTGTCCACGAGCAACGACCCGCGCGGCCCGGTCGAGGTGATCACCGCGGTCGGCCGGGAAGAGGCTGCGGTGGCACTGGCCACCGAACCGTGCCACTGCGTCGTGCTGGAGCTCGACATGCCGGATGGCGCGGCACTGCGTTTCCTGGAAGCGCTCGACGGCGACACCGCGGCGCGGTCCATTCCCGTGCTGGCGCACAACAACCGGCGGCTGTCCCCCGAGCACGAGCGGCAGCTGCAGGCGCGCAGCGGCACCAGGCCGCTGGAGTTGCTGTCCAGTTTGGACGAACTGCGGGAGCGGATCGCCTTGCACCTCAACGCCGAGGGACCGGGCGACGTGCTGCCCCTGGTGCGTCCGGAGCAGCAGCGGCACCAGGAGCCGGCCCACCGGGGCAACGGCACGCTCGCGGACAAGACCGTGCTGATCGTCGACGACGACACCCGCAACCTGTTCGCGCTCAGCAGCATCCTGGAGTTGCACGGTGTGCGCGTCCTGCACGCGGAGAACGGCAGGGAGGGCATCGACACGCTGGTCGGGCATCCGGAGATCGACCTGATCCTGATGGACGTGATGATGCCGGAGATGGACGGGTACGCCGCCACGACGGCCATCCGCGCCATGCCGGACCACGCGCAGCTGCCGATCATCGCCGTGACCGCGAAGGCCATGCCGGGTGACCGGGAGAAGAGCATCGCCTCCGGTGCCAACGATTACGTCACCAAGCCCGTCGACGCCGACGACCTGGTCTCGTGCGTGCGAAGGTGGATGCACTCCCGGTGATCACAGACCACGCCGGCGTCGACCGGCTCGCCACCACAGTCGATCGCCTGCGGCGGGAACTGGACGAGAGCCAGGCCGCCGCGGACGGCAGGGCGCTGGTCGAGCTCGCGAAGGGCGTGCTCGTGGAGCGGCTGCGCTGCGGGCCCGCCGACGCCGCGGAACAGCTGGCCCGGCTCGCCACCCGCGCCGGCATCACGCAGCTCGAGCTCGCCGTCGAGATCATCAACGAGGTGTCCGGCGACGGGCTCGTCGCGCCGGTGGCGGCCGGCGAGCACGACGCCAGTGCCGCGGTCCGCCTGCGCACCGCACAGAGCGGCGCACTGCACGCGGGCGACACGCAGTCCGTGGCGCAGTCGCTGTTCACGCACGCGCTCAGCCCGCTGGGTGCCGTGGCGGTGGCGATCTGGTCGGCGGGAGCGGACTCCTCGCTCACCCTCGTCGGACACGCCGGGTTCAGCACGGGCGAAGCGCAACGCTGGCGCTACGTCCCGCCCGGTGTCCCGACGCCGGCCCGCCGGGCGCTGGCCGAACGCGAGACTGTGTGGATCGACGACCTCACCCGGTCAGGACTGCCGTCCGTCGGGAGCGACCTGCCCGGCCGCGTCGCCGTCCCCGCGGGCACCGGCGGCCGGATCACCGGCGTTCTGGAGATCTGCTGGCCCGCCGCGCTCGAGCCACAACCGCTGAGCGTGCACAAGCAGGTGGAGGCGATGGCCGAGCTGTGCGCCAGCACGCTCGACGTGACGGTGCCCGAACCCCTCGCGTCAGCGCCGTCCGAACTCGCGGACCTCGCCGACGGGCTGCTCGACCCGGCACTAGTGCTCGGTCCGGAGATCTCCCCCGACGGCACGCTCGCCGACTTCCGCGTGCACCACGTGAACGACCGGTTCGTGGACATCGCGGGCAGGCCGCGTGTCGCCGTGGCCGGCAAGTTACTGCTCGAGGCTTATCCGCTGGCCGCGGCCGAAGGCGACCTGTTCGACAAGATCGAGCACGTCCACGCGACCGGCGAACCGTTCCGCGCGGAACGCATCCGGCTGGCCGCGCTCGTCGACGAAGTGCCGCTGACGGTCACCGCGAGCGTGAGCATCACCCGCCACGGCGCGCTGGTGCTGGTCGTGTGGCGAGTGCAGAACGAGGCGGCACGCCTGGCGAACCTCCTGCAGCACGCCCAGCGTCTCGGCCGCATCGGAGGGTTCGAGGAGGAACCCCGCACCGGCACCGTGATCTGGAACAGCCAGCTGTACGCCCTCTACGGCCTGCAGCCCGGCACGGATCCCGTCCCGCTGTCGGCCATCACGGCCCATGCGCACAGCGACGACGTGCCCGCGCTCAACGGGTTCCTCCGCAGCGTCCTGCACGACCACAGGCCCGCGTCGGCGGCGTTCAGGTTGCAGCGCACCGACGGCATGACCCGGCACGTCCGCGTGGTCGCCGAACCCGTCCTCGACTCGCAGGGCACGCTCGTCGCGATCCACGGCGCGTACCAGGACGTGTCGGCCCAGCACTGGACCGAGGTGGCGCTGTCGGCGACCCAGGACCAGCTGGCCATCACCGCGCAGGAAGCCGCTGAGCGCAACAAGCTCACGCTGCAGCTGCAACAGGTGATCATGCCGCCGACCCACCCGACGATCGACGCGTTCGGGCTGCAGATCGCCGTGCGCTACCGGCCTGCCGCGCAGGAGGAGCTGGTCGGTGGCGACTGGTACGACGCGGTCGTGCTGCCGACCAAGCAGGTGCTGGTAGCGGTCGGCGACATCACCGGCCACGGCATCAAGGGCGCGACCGGAATGGTGGTGCTGCGCAACGCATTGCGCGGGCTCGCCGCGACCGGCGCCGGACCCGCGCAGGTGCTCACCTGGCTGAACCTGGTCGCACACCACCTGACCGACAACATCATCGCCACCGCGATCTGCGGCCTGTACGACCCGCACACCCGCGTGCTGCGCTGGGCTCGCGCCGGCCACCTGCCTCCGGTCCTGATCCGCGACGGCCGCGGCGAGCTGCTGCCGATGCTGCCGGGCCTGCTGCTCGGAGCGGTCGCGGAGGCGTCCTATGTGGAGGGTGAGGTGCTCCTGGAACCGGGAGACACGCTCCTGCTCTACACCGACGGCCTGATCGAGCGCCGGGACGTGCCGCTGGACGAGTGCCTCGAACGGCTGTGCGCCGCGGTCACCGGTCCCCCGCCGGCGCTGGAGGACCTGCTCGACCACCTGCTCGACACCAGCGAGTCGAACACCGATGACGACACCTGCATCGTGGGGGTGCAGCTACCTTGACCGTGGCGGAGGCACCGGGATGAGTGATCCACAACTCTCCTCACTGGTCGACGACCTGCCGGTCGTCGTGTGGGAGGCCGACTCGGGCACCCGCCTGCTCACCTTCGTCTCCGGTTCCGTCGAGCACCTGCTCGGCCATCCCCCCGCGCACTGGCTCGGCACTCCCGGTTTCTGGGCCTCCGTCACGCATCCCGACGACCGGGA
Organism: Lentzea sp. NPDC005914; assembly: GCF_040629405.1. NCBI lineage: Bacteria > Bacillati > Actinomycetota > Actinomycetes > Pseudonocardiales > Pseudonocardiaceae > Lentzea > Lentzea sp. NPDC005914. The sequence goes on from NZ_JBEXVQ010000003.1 coordinate 210,198, forward strand.
GGAGTGCGAACGCCTGCGCTGGCTCGGGGACGCCGACTACGAGCTGGTCTACCGCGTCACCACCGGGTCGGGAGATCTGGTGTGGTTGCTGGAAAAGGCACGCGTGCACGGCTCACGCCGCAGTGGCGTGCTGATCGACGTGACCGCACGGCAGGCCGCCGCCCAGCGGGAGCGGTTCCTCGACCTGCTCGACCGCGAGTCGCAGCGGCTGGACGACGCCGAAGAGCTGATGGCGCTCGCGACGAGGCTGCTCGGCGAGCACATGGGCGTGGACCGGTGTGCGTACGCCCGTGCCGAGGCCGACGAGAACCACTTCGTCATGAGCGGTGATCACGCGACCGGCCTGCCGCCGCTGCCCGGACGGTTCGCGATGCGCGAGTTCGGCAACGGCTGCCTGGCCGCGATGCGCGCGGGCGAACCGTGGGTGGTCGCCGACTCGCTCAGCGATCCGCGGCTGGACGCGGAAGACCTGGCGGCGTACCGGCTGACGGGCATCCGCGCGGTGATCTGCCTGCCGTTGCTGCGCCGTGGGCGGTTCGCGGCCGCGATGGCCGTGCACCAGGCAACGGTGCGCCACTGGACACCGGACGAGATCGATCTGGTCTCGGTCGTGGTGAACCGGTGCTGGGAGTCCATGCAACGCGCCCACGCGGACAACGCGTTGCGCGACAGCGAACTGCGCCACCGGCAGCTCGTCGAGCGAGCCACCGACGCGATCTGGCTGCTCGACCACGACACGCGGTTCGTCGCCGTGAACCCGGCGACGACCGACCTGCTCGGCTACGCGCCCGAACAGCTGCTCGGCACCCCGGTCGCGGACGTCGTGGAGGGCGGCCTTCCCGCTGAGGAGTCCACCCCACACGTCGTGACCACGCGCTGCGCGGACGGCACGTCGATCGCGCTGGAACTCAGCGTCCAGCGCACCCCGACCGGTCTGCAGGCGATCGGCCGGGACGTGACCGAGCGGCAACGCGCCGAGGCAGAGCGCGAACTGCTGCTGCAACGTGAACACGAGATCGCGGCCGCACTGCAGGAAAGCCTGCTGCCACGCGAACTTCCCGCGCTACCCCGCCTAGCGGCCGCCGCCCGCTACCTACCGGCCGCCCAGCACTCCCAGATCGGCGGCGACTGGTACGAGGTGGTCCCGATCGGAGCCACCCGCGTAGGCCTGACCGTCGGCGACGTGGTCGGCAAGGGCCCCGCGGCCGCGGCCGTCATGGGCCAGCTGCGCAGCGCTCTCACCGGCTACCTGCTAGACGGCCACTCCCCCGCCGAGTCCCTACGGCGCCTCGACGCGTTCGCCGCCCGCGTGAACGGCGCGGCCGGCAGCACGTGCAGCTGCCTGATCTTCGACTGGAGCACCGGCGAACTGTGCTGGGCAGCAGCCGGACACCCACCACCCCTGGTGCTGGAGCCGTCCGGCGCGCGCCTGCTCGCGTCGTCGCCCGGCCCGGTGCTCGGCGCGGGCGGCCCGGCACTGGTACACCACCAGCAAACCGCGCTCCCCCAAGGCGCCTCGGTCGTGCTGTACACCGACGGCCTGGTCGAACGCCGCGGCGAGGTCCTGGACCAGGGCCTGCGCAGGCTGGTGGAACTCGTGGACGACGCGGCAGACCTCGCCCCCGAGGCGCTGGTATCGCGAATCGTCACCACGATGCTGACGGACGGCCAGTCCGACGACGTGGCGCTGGTGGTGGCACGGCACCTACCCGCACCGCTGCTCCGCCACGTGCCGGCGTCGTCTCACGAACTGACCGGCCTTCGTCGCGCCGCCACGGCCTGGGCCCAGGTGGCCGGCCTGTCCGAAGACTCGACGTACGACCTGGAACTGACCCTGGGAGAGGCCGCGGCCAACGTGGTCGACCACGCCTATCCGGACGGCGGCGGGACGTTCGACGTCTCGCTCGAGTGCACGGGGCGGGGCGTCCGGGTGACCGTGGCCGACAGGGGGCGCTGGCGTCCGGCACCCGCGGATCCCGGAACGCGGGGGCGAGGCCTGCCGCTCATCCGCAAGATCGGTGAGCACGTCGAACTGGTTACGGACGTGGGTGGGACGACGATCCGTTTCCACGTGCCTGCCGTGCCGGACACGCGCACCTTTGTGCATCCTGTGGAGCACGCTGCGGTGAGCGGGCTTGCGGATGGGGTGGATGATCGGGTTCAGCTGATCCTGCTGACCGGTGACCTCGATTCCGCGACGGTGCAGGATGTGCGGAATCCTCTGCTGGCTCGGATCGGCGCGTCTGACAGTCGGCCGGTGGAGGTCGATCTGTCTGGGCTCGAGTACCTCTCCAGTTCAGGCATCGCGTTGTTGTTGGAAGCCGCCGAGGTCGCAAAGGGACATGGACGGCTGATGACCGTGGTGGCTGCTTCGCGTGGGGGCCCGGCCCGGATTCTGGAACTGTCCGGGATAGCCCACCTCACCAGGTGATCGTCGACGAAACCGAACGTAACGACGACCCCGGCGATCGAGGAGCCGGCTAATGATCTGTCCGATACGCGCGACATAGACCGCGTGGCACAGGCATCCTCGTGGCGGTCCGATGCGGTGTGGGCTTCGGTGGCCGCTGAACTCCGCAGTCATCTGCAGCGCGGGTTTCGCGGGCTGCTCACCGAGGACGTGCTGCGGTTCGCCACCGCCAGATCCTTGGTAGCAGGCGGTGTCGAGGCAGCAACGTTGTGGGTCGAGGCTCCGCACCCGGCGTTGAAGGGCCTTCGCGTCGATCTGGCGGTGGGACGGCCTCGACCGAAGGCGTTGATCGAGTTCAAGTTCCCTCGGGAACCGCACCAGATGAATGCGCCGTGGACGATGGCTCTGGGTGAGGTCCTGAAAGACTTCTACCGACTGGCCACCTATCCCGGCGACGTTGATCGGATTTTCGTCTACGTCGAGAGCAACCGCCTGCGCAGTTACATGGCCGGCGCAGCACAACGCTACGGCGTCGACCTCGACACCGACGCGGTCGAACTCATACCCGCCGTCGTCGCGGCCCTACCTCCAACGGCCCTGGGAAGCATCGGTACCTATCTGGCCGGACATCACGTCACAGCGACTCGTCTCGCGGCCATCCCCATCGACGACACCCTGCGCCTGACCATCTACGAGGTCGCCCCGCACACCAACGAGCGGACCGAAGGCAGTCCCGAGCCGAAGCGACCGACGCCGTTGGTGGAAGCGGCCGGGACGGCCAGCGGCATCGCCCCTGCGACGCGCGCCATCAGGGAGGGTGCACGACGTGAGATTCTCGATGCGGTTCGAGCAGTGCTGACCAGGTCTGGCGCCTCGACGTTCACGCTGGCCGAGATCGTCACCGAGATGTCTCGCCGGAACACGGGCTATGCCGACAGCACCATCCGCACGATGGTCACCTCGCTCCTCTGTCGCAACGCCCCCGACCATGCCTCAATCACCTACGACGACTTGGAACGCGTGGGCCGCGGCATCTACCGGTTGGCGACGGACTGAACCTGGTGCCGTCAGGCAGGCGCGATCAGCGAGAACTCGTCCTGGCGGGGCCTCATCGAGGGCTGGTGACGGCCCGACAACGGGAGGACCAGGCGACGATCACCAACCTGCAGGACCGCATGGTGCAGCCGCACGTTTTGAGCGCGTTCGCAGGGTTCGCGCACCACCGTTCGCCAGTCCACGCAGTCGAGCGGCTTGCCGGGCTCGAGTTCTGACCGCAGGAGCGCGACTTCGTCCGGCCCCGAGGGATCCCAGCCGAGCTCTGCCAGACTGCAGAACATTCCCCACGAGTCGACACCGCGATAACGGCGCCTTCGCATCTTCTTGCGCCCAGGCAGCCGCGCGCCGGGTGGTGCGTAAGGCACCTTGTCCCCCGATACCAGCATGGGAGGGCCGCCGAAGACGACCTTGGACGGTTCACGCTGGCCGAAGTCGACCCAGGCCACCCAAACACGGTCAGCATTCGGATGGCACCGCACCTCAATGACCTGTGCCACCACGACTCCGTCAGTCACGGCGCGCGAGCCTAACGTAGACCACAGAGGGGGAAACGGAGGCTCGCCACGACCGGTTCAAAGGTGTGCGGCGCCCGCCCATAAGGCCTCAAACGCTTGCCGGGCCGACCCCACGCGATCACTACCCATCAGCATGTCCAGGTTGGACTCGTTGTTCGGACGGACGACATAACCGAGCTGCCCGTCGTCGTCCACGTACCCGGCGAACTGCTCGTAAAGCAGGGGTTCAGCGTGGATCAACGATTCGACGTCCAGCTGATAGAACACGGCATATGCCATCACCGGCTGCTCGGTACGCCGGAACGTGCAGTTCTGGTACACGTGATCCGAACCGGCGTGGCTCCTGAGCAACGCGCGGAACCTGGATACCAGGTCGTCCTGCGCATCAGGATTCCCCGTGAGCAGAAATCGGTATTTGCAACCCTTTTGCAAGTTCTGCGCCACCGTGTGCAGGAACTGTCCTGGCGCGGCGACACCGCCTTCCATGCTGATCACGTTGAAGCCCAGGTTGAGAGGCATGATGTCCGCCGCGATGCAGTACCCCTCCAGCCGCAGCGCCTCGTCGTCGAGGATCAGCCCCTCTCCCACCGCGGTTCCGAGCTCCTGAGCGGTGGTTTCGATGCGCTCGGCGAGAAGCCTCCCCAGCCTGGCGACCAGGGCGGACTGCCTGCTGGCCTTGGCCCTGACCTCGCTCAGTGCGTGGTCGACGTATCTCGCGAGCGGACCGTGGTCCACCGTGGCCCCGGTAGGCTCACCGTGGACGAGGTAATCCAGGCTGACGCCGAAGAAGTCGGCGAGCGCCACCAGCTTCTGCAGGGTCGGCCTCGTCTGGTTGCGGGTGTACTGCGACAACGCGGCCGCGCTGATGCCGACGGCGTCGTGGATCGGGCGTCGATTTCTGCTGTACTCGCTCCGCGCGATCAGGTGCGTGAGCACCTCGCCCAGCTTGATTTCCCGAGCCGTCACTTCACCCTCACCTCCGGCCGCAGCCACACTTCCCCCGACCGGGTGCAGGACGAGTTAAGTACAGCTTAACGCCCGAAAAGGCGCCCAGAAAGGACATCTTGACTGGTGGGCGCGCTGCCTCATACTGACATTCAGAATTGGGCGGCTTGACCGAAGTCGGGACGGTGGTCGCAATGTTCGTGTTGATCTTTTTTGTCGGCGCATTGCTCGGACTGCTCATCGGAGTGGTGGCCTGCGTCCGTTACGTTCGACAGGAAATGACCGCCCGGATCGCCCCGACGATGACCCTCATGCAATTGCAGTTGGAGAACGTGCAGTCGTCGGTCAACCTCGCGCTGGCCACCTGGCACGCCGATGTGCACACGAGTCACACCGTGCGGTCGAGCACTGCGGAACTGCCCCGGCCGTAGCGGGAACCGGTCCCGCGGCGAGGGAGGACGCCGCGGGACCGCAAGGGGGTGTCACACGGGATTCAAAGCTCGAAGGTCACACCAGCGTGTCGTCCACGAAGCACCAGCGCCAGGTCTCCCCCGGCTCGAACGAGCGGATGACCGGGTGCCCCTCGTCGGCGAAGTGCTTCGAGGCGTGCTTGGCGGGCGACGAGTCGCAGCAGGCGACCTTGCCGCAGCTCAGGCACAGGCGCAGATGGACCCACCTGCCGCCGACGGCCAGGCAGTCCTCGCACCCGTTCGGCGTGGTGGGAGTGGGCTCTGGACCCAGCTCGGCGACGTGTTCGCAAGTAGTGGCCACGGCACGAAGGTACCTCGATCGCAGCCATCGACAAGTTCTGGTGTTTGACTGAACGCATGACGACTGCCGGTCGCGTCGCGCGGCCTTCGATTCTCACGGTGGACGACGACCCGGCCGTGTCTCGGGCAGTGGCGCGCGACCTGCGGCGGATGTACGGCGAGCACTACCGCGTCGTGCGGGCGGAGTCCGGCGCCCAGGCGCTCGAGGCCCTGCACGAGATCAAGCTGCGCGGCGAGGAGGTCGCGGCGTTGCTCGCCGACTACCGGATGCCGCAGATGAGCGGCATCGAGTTCCTCGAACAGGCCATGGACGTGTTCCCCCAGGCACGCCGGGTGCTGCTCACCGCGTACGCGGACACCGAGGCCGCGATCCAGGCGATCAACGTCGTGGACCTCGACCATTACCTGCTCAAGCCGTGGGACCCGCCGGAGCAGAACCTCTACCCTGTGCTCGACGAGCAGCTGCGAGCCTGGGCCGTGAGCGATCGGCAGCCACCGCAGCGGGTGCGGGTGATCGGGCATCGCTGGTCGCCGCGTTCCTATGCGGTACGTGACTTCTTGGCACGCAACAACGTTCCCTTCCGCTGGCATGCGCTCGACGAGCCGGAAGCGCGCTGTCTGCTCACCGCGGCGCACCAGGACGGGACGACTCTGCCTGTCGTGGTCACGGCCGCGGGCAGAGCGCTGGTCGACCCGTCCGACGCGGAGCTCGCCGCCGAGGTGGGTCTGAGCACGCAGCCGTCGGCCGAGTTCTACGACCTGATCGTCGTGGGTGGCGGGCCCGCGGGGCTCGGTGCCGCGGTGTACGGAGGGTCCGAGGGGCTGAGAACCGTTCTGGTCGAACGGATCGCGACAGGTGGCCAGGCGGGCACGAGCAGCCGCATCGAGAACTACCTCGGCTTCCCCGACGGGGTGTCCGGCGGGCAGCTGACCGAGCGGGCCCGCAGGCAGGCGATCAAGTTCGGGGTCGAGCTGCTCACCACCCGCGACGTCGTCGCCCTCGAGCGCCGGGGAGCCGCGCGCATCGTGAGGTTCGGCGACGGCACCGAACTCGCCGCCCACACCGTCATCCTCGCCACCGGTGTGTCCTACCGGTTGCTCGACGCGCCCGGACTGGGCGAGCTGACCGGGCGCGGCGTGTACTACGGCGCCTCGACCACCGAAGGCCCGAACTGCGCCGGCCAGGACGTCTACCTGGTCGGTGGCGCGAACTCCGCGGGCCAGGCGGCCGTCTACTTCTCCGGGCACGCGCGCAAGGTGGTGATCCTGGTGAGGGGCGACTCGCTGGAGCAGTCGATGTCGCGGTACCTGATCGACCAGCTCGAGGCGATCCCGAACGTGGAGGTGCGCACGCACACCGAGATCTGCGGCGGCACCGGTGAAGATCACCTCGAGACGCTGACGTTGCTGCACAACAAGACCGGCGAAACGACGACCGTCGAGGCGAGCTGGTTGTTCGCGTTCATCGGCGCCGCCCCGCGCACGGACTGGCTGAACGGCACGCTGGAGAGGGACGAGCGCGGCTTCCTGCTCGCCGGGCCCGACCTCGGCGGCTCGCCCCCTGGCTGGGACCTCGAGCGGGCGCCGTACCACCTGGAGACGAACGTGCCCGGTGTGTTCGTCGCGGGCGACGTCCGAGCGGACTCGGTGAAGCGAGTCGCGTCCGCGGTCGGCGAGGGCGCCATGGCGGTCACCCTGGTCCACCGCTATCTGGAGAGGTCGTGATGGACAGGCTCACCGCAAACGAGCTGCGCGAACTGTTCCTGTTCGAGAAGCTCGACGACGACCAGCTGAACTGGCTCGCCGCACACGGCCACATCGAGACCCGCGAGGCGGGCACGCCCGTGCTCACCGAAGGCGAGCTCGCGACGTGCTTCTTCGTGCTGCTCGAAGGAACAGTCGCCCTGTGCCGCACCATCGGCGGCCAACGCATCGAGGTGAGCCGCAGCAGCTTGCGCGGCTCGTACTTCGGCGCCACCCAGGCCTACCTGGAGCTCGACCAGCCGACCTACCAGATGACCGTCGAGTCGATCACCGCCACGACGATGCTGCAGTTCGACGCCGACGAGTTCGGGCCGATGATCCGCACGTGGTTCCCGATGGCCATGCACCTGCTGGAGGGCCTGTTCTGGGGCATGCGGAACACCCAGGCGACGGTCGGCCAGCACGAACGGCTCACCGCGCTCGGCGCCCTGTCCGCGGGCCTCACCCACGAGCTCAACAACCCGGCCGCTGCCGCTGTGCGGGCGACCGCGGCGCTGCGCGAGCGGGTCGCGGGAATGCGGCACAAGCTCGCCCTGCTGGCACAGGGCGCGCTCGACCCGACCGTGCTGCCGGCGCTGGTGAAACTTCAGGAGAAGGCGGTCGAACGAGTCGCCAAGGCACCGAAGCTCAGCCCGTTGGAGACCAGCGACGCCGAGGACGAGGTCTCCGACTGGCTCGACGACCACGGCATCAGCAACGGCTGGGACCTCGCGCCCGTCCTGGTCGCGGGCGGGCTGGACGTCGAGTGGCTGGAGAGCTCACTCGTGCCGTGCCCCACCGCTGTCACCGGATCGGCCGTGCACTGGCTCAGGTACACCGTCGAGACCGAGATGCTGATGAACGAGATCGAGGACGCCACCACCCGAGTGTCCACTTTGGTCGGTGCCGCCAAGCAGTACTCCCAGATGGACCGCGCGCCGTTCCAGGTGGTCGACGTGCACGAGTTGCTCGACTCCACTTTGGTCATGTTCGGCGGGAAGCTCGGGGACGTTGAGGTCGTCAAGGAGTACGACCGGGCACTTCCCCCTATCGCGGCGTACGCGGGCGAGCTCAACCAGGTGTGGACGAACATGATCGACAATGCTCTGGGTGCGATGGGCGGGTCCGGCACGTTGACCGTGCGGACGTTCCGGCAGGACAGGAACCTCGTCGTGGAGATCAGCGACACCGGGCCCGGCATCCCGGCGGAGGTGAAGCGGCGGATCTTCGAACCGTTCTTCACCACCAAGCCGGTCGGTGAGGGCACCGGGCTCGGGCTGGAGATCTCGTGGCGGATCGTGGTCAACAAGCACCACGGCGACATCCGGGTGGAGTCGGTGCCGGGAGACACGCGGTTCCAGGTCGTTCTGCCCTTGGAGGCCACAGGGCAGTGAGGGGCTGTCACAAGTTCGGGGGCTGTCCGGTCTTCCTCAACGTGAGCCAATCCCTGGAATCGAGCACCGGCACCACCGAGCCGGTCGTCGTGATCAAGAACTACACCGTGCCGGCCGCCGAGGCCGAGCGCTTCGTCGACGTGTACCGGGAGAACGCGCGGATCATGTCGGCTCAGCCCGGCTTCGTGCGCTCCCGCCTGCACCGGCCGCTCGCCGACGGACCGGACGCGCGGTTCGTCCACGTCGCGGAGTGGAGCTCGGGAACTGATCTGGACAAGGCCGTCGTCAACCCGGAGTGGCGGGCCTCCCTGCAACGCATGTTCGACGACCCCGGCCTGCACATCACCTCGGAGCCCGCCTCCTACCGCGTAGTGGTCGAACTGAGGCCCTCGGGCAATGCGATCGAGACCGTTGAGGACCTTCGCCGCCACCTGCAGTGGGCGATCGAGCTGGAGCACGCGACCATCCCTCCCTACCTGTGTGCGCTGTACTCGCTGGACCCGAGTCGCAACGCCGAGGCCGTGCAGGTGGTGGGCAGCGTGCTCGCGGAGGAGATGCTGCACCTGGCGCTGGCGGCGAACCTGCTCAACGCGGTCGGCGGCGAGCCCCGGCTCGACACCCCTGAACTGCTGCCGCCGTACCCGCACCCGTTGCCGCACGGCGATCGGTCCCTTCAGGTCCAGCTCGTCCCGTTCGGACCGGAGGCGCTGGAGCTGTTCCTGCGGATCGAGCAGCCGGCCGAGGCTGGGGCGCCGGCCGAAGCGGACGCGTACGAGACGATCGGGCAGTTCTACGCCGCCATCGAGGCGGGGATCCGCAGGCTGTGCGACGAACTGGGCGAGGACGCCGTCTTCAGCGGTGATCCGGCGAGGCAGGTGGGCGAGTTCCACCTGCGCGGCGGTGGTGGCGCGGTCATCCCGGTGCACGACCTGAAGTCGGCTTTGGCGACGCTGACCGAGATCACCGAGCAGGGCGAGGGGGCCGCGCGCACTGACGTCTGGGACGGCGACCGCGACGTCTTCCACCCCGAACGGGACGAGGTGGCGCACTTCTACCGGTTCCAGGAGCTCAAGCACGGGCGCCGCTACCAGACCGGGGACACGCCGCAGTCCGGTCCGACGGGTGAGCCGATCGAGGTCGACTGGGACGCGGTCATGCCCATGCGGCCGAATCCCCGCACGACCGACCACCCAGAGGGCAGTCCCATCCGCGTGGCTCAGGAGCGGTTCAACGCCACGTACTGCCTGCTGCTGCAGCAACTGGAGGAGGCGTTCAACGGCGATCCCGCGCGCCTCGGGGCCACCGTTGGCGCGATGTACCAGGTGAAAGCTCAGGCCCAGGCGCTCATGACGATGCCGCTGGAGGACGGGAAGTCGACGGCGGGCCCGACGTTCGAGTACGTGCCGCCCGCACAAAGGGCCTGACCGGGTCAGCTCAGCGACAGTTGCCGACGGTGGAAGTCGAAGTGCCGCACCGGGAACCGGTAGAGGTCCGCCACCGTCATGAACTCGCGGAAGAACGGATCCCACCGAGTCGGGTACGGCATCCCTTTCGCCAGGGTGGCGGAGTTCTCCCGGTCGAGGCGCCGGTGCAGCGACGCGACGGTGCGGTCGCACAGGACGACCATCGCGCGGCGGGGCATCACGCTGCCGCCGAGCCAGGAGCCGAGGAAGTTGACCGCGTCGAAAGGCATCGTGGCGGCGTTGAGCAGCCGCGCCCATCCGCGGCCGAACCACGCCGGCAGCAAGGAGACGAGCTTCGTCAGAGCCACCAGTGCTCGCATGATCAGGAAGCCGAGCAGCATGTGGAACAGCAGCTGCCGGTTGGTCCACCGCGTTCCGTTCGAGGGGCGTCGCAGCTCGTCGCTCGTGGCAGCGGAGAGCACCGTGCGAAACGTTGTCCTCGCACGCTCGAGGTCGTCGTGAACCGCCTGCGTGTCCACATGCCCAGTGTGGACCACATCAGCTGTCGCAGGTAACTCGCAAGGCCGAGTAACTGGCGCGGGCGGCGGCGATCGCCGGCTCGTCGGCACCGCACACCCGCAGGCACGCCTCGGCGATGGCGTGGCAGTCGGACTCGCCCGGCACGCGGGTCCGCCTTTGGTGGATCACGACCTCGACGAGCTGGATCAGCATTTCGCCTCGGCGCGCGCCCGCGGCCGACGTGGGGGCGTCGCCGACGACCTGGGCTCCGAGACGGGCGTAGGTCTCCTGGAGCTCCACGCGGTCCTCGCGGAACAGGTCGTACCGCTCCAGCTGCACCTCGGGCAGCAGGTAGAGCATGCCGATGTTGTGCGGTGCCGTCGCGAGTGTGTGCGCGTCGGCCATGGCGAGCGCGTAGAGCGCCGCCTCCGGTGCTGGTCGCAGGGCGGCGTCCTCCAGTGCGCGGGCGGTCTCCAGGCTGGGCCGCACCGAGGTGCGGAGCAGTTCGAGCAGGATGTCGTCCTTGCCGGCGAAGTGGTAGTAGAGGGAGGCCTGCCTGATCCCGACCCGGTCGGCGATGGCGCGGGTCGAGGTCGCGGAGAACCCCTGGTCGACGAACAGCGCGGCGGCCGCTTCCAGGATCTGTTCCCGTGGCGACCGGGTGCCGCCCTCGTCGGGCGCATGACGCGGGCGGCCGGGGCGGGGGCGAGTCACCGCGTCAGTGTCCCCTGTGGCCGGTGCGCCGCGAGGTAGCCGCGCCATCCGCCGTACTCGGTGATGTCGTCGGCGCCCTCGAGAGCCCACGGTTCAGCGAGGAAGCCCGGGACCGCGGCGCCGTCGGAGAGCTCGACCGTGCCGATGACCATCGGTGGCGGCACGGCGGCGACGAACGTGCCGAACCCCGCCGCCGGCAGCCGCCAGACCTCGCCCTCGACGCACGCGCCGCCTTCCGGCACCCGCATCAGGCCGGGCTTGGCCGGAGTCGTGGCCAGTGCGCGCAACCGGTAGGCCGCAGCGGTCTTCGCCGGCCGGACCAAGCTGCCACCCGCCTGCACCAGTTCCTTGTTGAGCGGCTGACCGTGCAGGTGCGCGCCGACGACGAAGAGGTCGATCGACGGCGCGAGCAGGCGGCGAGCGAGATCGGCCAGGGCGCGGTCGCTGAACGCCGGACCGGTGAACATCACGCCGAACGGCAGACCGCCGGCGGACCCGGCCGGCACCGCGAGTGAGGCGAGGTCGAGCAGGTTGGCGAAGTTGGTGAAGCGGCCCAACTTGCTGTTCACGCCGACCGGGTCAGCGGCTACCTCCTCGAGGGTGGGATGGCAGGTGGTGGTCGGGGTCAGCAGCGCGTCACAGCCGTCGAGCAGGGCACGTCCTTGTGCACCGAGGCGGGCGAGCGTGGCGGTGTCGGCGGCCCACTGCGCGGCCGTCGGCGACGCTCCCGCGAGGACGATCGCGGCCACGGTGGGGTCGAGGCAGGCGCCGATCTGGTCGTGGTGGGCTTCGATGTGGGCGCCGACGGCGGCGTAGCGTTCGGCGACGAAAGCGCCGCCGTACAACATCTTCGCGGCCTCCAGCAGCGGCGCGATGTCGACCTCGACGATCTCCACACCGGTGGCGGCCAGGCTCGCCACCGCCGCGGCGAAGGCCTCGCGCCAGCCGGGTGCCATCTCCGCCAGGTGCTCGGCCACGGGCACGGCGACCCGCGGCCGCGACGGGAGGACCACGTCCGGGCGAGCTTCGCGGGACAACGGATCCGCGGCGTCGGGCCCGGACATGAGCTCGGCGACCAACCGGGCGAAGGTGAGGTCGCGGGCGAAAACCGTGACACAGTCCAGGGAGTAGCAGGCGGGCACGACTCCGGTGACGGGGACGAGCCCCTTCGTCGGCTTCACCCCCACGACACCGTTGAGCGCCGCGGGGACACGCCCGGAACCCGCGGTGTCCGTGCCTAGTGCTGCGTCGACGATGCCCAGCGCGACGGCGACGGCGGAGCCCGCGGACGAACCCCCGGAGATCCTGGCCGGGTCCCAGGCGTTGCGGACCGCGCCGTACGGGCTTCTGGTCCCCACCAGGCCGGTCGCGAACTGGTCGAGGTTGGTCTTCCCGATCACCACGGCGCCCGCGGCCCGCAGCCGCGCGACCGCCGTGGCGTCCGAGTCCGGCCGGTAGAGGTAGGACGGCGCGCCCGCGGTGGTCGGCAGCCCGGCCACGTCGATGTTGTCCTTGACCGCGATCACCCGGCCGGCGAGAGGGAGATCCTCGCCCGCGGCCAACCGTTCGGCGACGACCTTCGCCTCGGACAGCGCGTCCTCGCGGAAGCGCAGGGTCACCCAGATCTCGTGGCGGCCGGCTGCCTCGATCCGGTCGTAGGCCGCGTTGACGGCGGCGAGGGGGTCCGGTGTCATGGCAGCACCGCCGCGAGGATCTGCCCGGGGTCGACCTGGTCGCCGGGACTCACGTAGAGCTCGACCAGTTTGCCCGTGACGGGTGCGGTCACGTCGGCCTCCATCTTCATCGCCTCGACCGAGAGGACCGCATCCCCTTCGGCCACCTGAGAACCTGGTTGTAATGCGAGTCGCCAGACGGTCGCGGTGAACGGCGCGGTCACGGCGACCGCGCCGGCGGGCAGCGTCACCTCGGGTGCGGTGATCACTTCCGGTTCGTCGTGCCGGTCGAACTCACCGGCGAGCCGCCAGCGGGCCTTTTCTTCCTCGAAGGCCGCCGTCTGGCGGGTTCGGAAGGCCGCGATGTCGTCCGCGTTGTCCTGCAGGAAACGGAGGTGCTCGGCGATCGAGAACGTGCCGTCGACCGTCTCGAAGTCACCGCGTCCGGCGTCGGTCTCGGCACGCAACTCGAGCAACTCCTCCGCCGAGACCGGGTACCACTCGATCCGGTCGAAGAAGCGCAGCGCCCACGGGTGCTCGGCGAACAGCCCGCCGCGGCGGTAGCGGTTCCAGACCTGCACGGTCCGGCCGACGAACTGGTACCCGCCAGGCCCTTCCATGCCGTAGACGCAGAGATACGCGCCTCCGATGCCCACGGAGTTCTCGGCGGTCCACGTCCGCGCGGGGTTGTACTTCGTCGTCACGAGCCGGTGCCGGGGGTCGAGCGGTGTCGCCACCGGGGCGCCGAGGTACACGTCGCCGAGGCCCAGCACCAGGTAGGACGCGTCGAACACCGTCCGGTAGACGTCGTCCACCGACTCCAAACCGTTGATGCGGCGGATGAACTCGATGTTCCAGGGTGTCCACGGCGCGTCGGAGCGCACTCCGGCCATGTACCGCTCGATCGCCAGTCTCGTGGCGGGGTCGTCCCAGCTGAGCGGCAACCGCACGGTGCGGGAGGGCACCACGAGGTCTTGCGTGGCAGGCACTTCGGCTTCGAGCTCCTGGAGCAGCCGTGCGACGTCGGCGGCCTTCAACCGGTCGGGATCGGTGTGGACCTGCAACGAGCGAATGCCCGGTGTGACGTCGAGGATGCCGTCCGGACCATGTGCCGCAAGGGTTTCCTGGAGTGCGTGCACCCGCATGCGCAGGGCGAGGTCGAGGGTCATGGGCCCGTACTCGACGAGCACGTTGCTGTCGCCGTCACGGCGATAGGTGACGGACGGCCGGTCATCGGTCTCGTCCAGCCTGCCCAGAATGCCGTCGTCATCGTCGCCACCTGAGGTGGCCACGTGCACAACAGCCCGCCGGTCGGCCGCGGCATCGGCCTCACGCACCCGCACGAACCGCACGGTGTCGCCGGGACGCAACTGCCCGAGCTTCCACAGATCACCGCTGGCGACCACGGCCGGGCAGACGAACCCGCCCAGCGACGGGCCGTCGGGACCGAGGACGACGGGAGTGTCACCGGTGAAGTCGATGGCACCGATGGCGTACGGCGTGTCGTGGATGTTCGACGGGTGCAGTCCGGCTTCCCCACCGTCGGGACGGGCCCACTCCGGTTTGGGACCGATCAGCCGGACACCGGTGCGCGCGGAATTGTGGTGGACCTTGAAGTCGTTGGCGTAAAAGGAATCCAGGTCGGCGCGGGTGAAGAACTCGGGTGCGCCGTGCGGCCCTTCGGTGACCGCGATCTGCCAGCTGCCGGTGATCGCGGGACGGCGGTGCGCCGGGGTCGGGCCGCCGATCGTGGTCAGTCCCGGGTTCTCCGCCGCGTCCGGTGAGCACAGGCGCAGCACGTCGCCGGCCAGCAGCGCACGACCGGCGTGGCCGCCGAACCCGCCCAGCGTGAACGTCGCCGCGCTACCGAGGTAGGCGGGCACGTCGATGCCGCCCCGGACGGCGAGGTAGGTGCGCAGTCCGGGGCCCACCGCGGTGCCGATCCGCAGGGTGCCGCCGGCGGGGACGTCGACCGGCTCCCACTGCGGCACCGGTTCACCGTCCACATCGGACTCCACGGGCGCGCCGGTGAGGCAGATGACCGACGGAACCGAGAACCGCAGGACCGGACCCGCCGCGGTGATCTCCAGTCCAGGTGCGGTGGCGGGGTTGCCGACGGCGAGGTTCGCCTCGGTCAGCGAGATCGGGTCGAACGGACCACTCGGCGGCACACCGACCTGCCAGTACCCGATGCGGCCGGGCAGGTCCTGCACCGTCGTCATCGTCCCCGGCACGAGGACGTCGACGCGGGGATCGGGATCGGCGGTGACGTCGAGACTGGAGGTCGAGTGCACCGCGGCCCGCACGTCGTCGGAGCCGGTGAGCTCGCGCAACAGCCCCAGGTTCGTGACGATGCCGTCCACCCGGGAGCCGTCGAGCGCCTCGCCGAGCAGGTCGAGCGCGGCGTCCCGGTTGGGTCCCGCGACGATCACCTTGACCAGCATGGGGTCGTAATGCGGCGAGACCTCCAGCCCGGTCTCGATCCAGCCGTCGACCCGGACACCGTCGAGGCCGGCCGGGAACACCGCCCGCGTCACCAGACCCGACGACGGCAGCGACTCCTTGGCGGGATCCTCGGCGTAGACGCGGGCTTCGAACGCGTGGCCGTCCGGCACCCACGGGGAGTCGAAGACGCGATCGGGCAGGCCGTCCGCACCGTCACGGGCCAGTCGCAGCATCAGCTCGACCAGATCGGCGCCGAAGACCATCTCCGTCACGGGATGCTCGACCTGCAGGCGCGTGTTGACCTCCAGAAACGAGACCTCCTGGCGCACCGGGTCGTAAATGAACTCGACGGTGCCAGCGCTGCGGTACCGCACCGACGCGGCCAGGTCGCGCGCCGAGGTGTGCAGCAGCTCGCGAACGTGGGTGGGCAGCGCGGGAGCGGGCGCCTCCTCGACGACCTTCTGGTTGCGGCGCTGCAGCGAGCAGTCGCGGTCGCCGATCACCGCAACGCGGCCGCGGCCGTCGCCGAAGAGTTGCACCTCCACGTGGCGGGCCGGACGCACCAGCCGTTCGAGGAACACTCCCCCGGCGCCGAAGTTCTGCCGTGCCAACGACTCCACGCGTTCGAACGCCTCGTGCACCTCGCCGGTCGTGGCACAGGCCCGCATGCCGATGCCACCTCCGCCACCGGTCGCCTTGACCATCACGGGCAACCCGATCCGTTCGGCCTCGGCGGCGGCCTCGGCGGCCGACGACAGCAGCCCGGTCCCGGCGAGCATCGGCACGCCCGCGCGGCGCGCGATCTCGCGGGCGGTGTGCTTCTCCCCGAAGGCAGCGATCTGCTCGGCGTCCGGGCCGACGAACCGCAGGCCCGCTGCTTCGACAGCACGGGCGAACGCGACGCTCTCGGACAGGAACCCGTAGCCGGGGTGGATGAGCCCGGCGCCGCTGTCGAGTGCCGCCTCGATGATCGCGTCGGCACGCAGGTAGGAGTCGCGGGCGGGAGCGGGACCGAGCCGGACGGCGGTGCAGGCCTCCCGGACGTGCGGTGCGGCACGGTCGGCGTCGGAGTAGACGGCGACCGTCTTCATGCCCAGTGCGTGTGCGCTGCGGATGATCCGGCGCGCGATCTCACCCCGGTTCGCGACCAGGACGACGTCGAAGGACGTCATGGCCTCACCACGATCATGCGCAGGGGCGTCGGGTTGAAGTCGTTGCAGGGGTTGTTCATCTGGGGGCAGTTCGAGACGAGCACGAGGACGTCGGTGTCGGCGCGCACCGCGACCCGCTTGCCCGGCGCGGACATCCCGTCGACGATGCCGAGCGCGCCGTCCGCCTCGACCGGGACGTTCATGAACCAGTTGAGGTTGGACACCAGATCACGCAGGCCGAGCCCGTGCTTCTGGCCCTCGGAAAGGAAGTTCTCCCGGCACCCGTGGTGGAACATCACGTGGTGGCCGTACCGCAATGTGTTGGACTCCTTGGAGCACGCGCCACCGATGGTGTCCTGCCGGTCGATCTCGTTGTCGACGACGGTCATCAGCGGGTTGCCGAGGTTGCTGCGCAGCACCGTGCCCGTGCGGACGTAGGCGTTTCCCTGCCACGCCAACGTGTCCGGGACGCTGTAGCGCTCCTCGGTGTCCGCGGCGTTGTAGATCAGGCAGTCGCCCGACTGGTTGCCGCCGACGTCCACAATGGTCAGAACGTCGCCCGCCCGCACCACGGCGGACCAGGAGGCGTTGGGGGCGACCCGTTCGTCGAGCACGACCTCGCCCGGCACCAGCGGTTCCGACCAGTCGAGGGGTGAGCCGGGGGCGAACGTGGCCCCGACGGGGACGGAACTCGTCACAGGCCTCGCGCCTCCGCGTAGTCGATGGTGTTCAGGTAGGCCCGGTGTGCCTCGGGCGTGGCGTCGAAGCGGTCGTCGCCCGGCCCTGTCGCCTTGGTGCGCCAGGCATGCACGCGCAGAGGTCCGGCCGCGTACTCGGCGCGGGGGTCCAGCGGGTGCGGCACGTTGGCCACCAGGATCAGCAACGGCAGTTCGGCCAGCAGTTCGACCGAGGTGCCCTCCCCCGCAGATCCCCGCCACACGAAGGCCCCGTCGGTGTCGACCCGGATTCCTTGGAAGAAGGACACACTGGGCGGGAGGTCGCGCGGCGTGAGTCCGTGTTTGGCCGCGGCCTTGACGAACAGCGACCGGCCCGCGGGGAACGGCCCTTCCGGCCTGGCGTCACCGTGCTTGCGCTGGTTCCACGCCTCGGTGGTCGTGCCGCAGAATGCGTCGTGGTGCCCGGACGTGTCTTCGACGATCGTCGCGAGCACGCGGCCGTCCCCCGACAGCAACGGGTGCCCGGCACCGAGGTAGGCCTGCCAGGGGATCTTCACGGTGTCGGCGACGTTGAGCCGCTCGACCGGTTCGAGCGCGTTGTAGACGATCACGTGCGCACAGGCGTCACCGGTGGGGTCGTCGAACCGGATCCGGGTTCCCCTGGCGAGGACCTTGTGCGTGTATCCGCCAGGGGCAACGGTTTCCGCCCAGGTGAGCGCTTCCACCCCCGGCGGCCGGTACGGGCTCGACGAGGCCGGAAGGTAAGGCATCCAGTCGCTCGTCTGCCCACCTCGTGCGCGAGCGTCCGCCCTGGCGTTGAGAACGGAGTCGGTCACCTAGGCCTCCTGTGCGCTGTGCGGGACGTGGCGCAGCTCGATCCGGCCGTGCAGCCGGTGTTTGAAGAAGAGGTACGCGGCGCCGGTCGCGAGGCTGAGGGCGATCACGAGCAGCGCGCTCCAGCGCAGCCACCAGGTCTCACCGGTGAGGTCGTAGATCTCCGGCCGCGGCCACAACAGGTTGACCGCCATGCCGATCTGGTAGACGACCGCCAGCGCGTTGAGCGGGATTCCCCACGCGCCGAGGCTGAACAGCGGCTTGCCGTGCTCGTCGACGCCGGTCGGCCAGCCGTCGGTCCTGCGGTGCCGGATGCGGGTGATCAGCAGCGGCAACGTCACGCCGAGGTACGCCAGGTACAGCATCGCGATGCACAGGCTCGACAGCGCGGTGAAAAGTGCGGACTGACCGATGTTGACCACCAGCGCGATGGCCGCGCCGACGCCCACGACGATCGAGGCACCGATCGGGGTGCCGGTGCGCGGGGACACCTTGGCGAGCTGCCGGTGGAACGGGAAGGCCTTGTCCCTGGCCATCGAGTAGATCATCCGCGCGCCCGCGGTCTGGATGGCGAGCGTGCAGGCGAACACGGCCACGGCGACGCAGCACAGCAGCAGACGGCCCAGCACGCCGCCCAGTCGTTCGGTGAGCACCCAGGAGAGCCCCGCGGTGGCCAGGTTGCCGTCGGTGAGGCTCGGTGCGGCCATCAGCGCGCCGAGGATGAGCAACGCTCCGCCGACCGCGGACGCGATGAGCGCGTGCAGGATGGTCCGCGGCGTCGTGCGTCTCGGCGCGTGCGTTTCCTCGGCCAGTTCACCCGCGGAGTCGAACCCCACCATCACGTACGCGGCCATCAGCGCCGAGGCGAGGAACGCCGGGAGATAACTCCCCTCCCCGGTCCAGCCCTCGTGGGTCAACACGACCTGAGGACCACGCTCGGGAAGGACGAACAGAGCCAGGACGAGCACGATCACCGCGACGATCTCGACTGTGACACCGACGCTCGTGGCCGAGGCCATGTGGCGCACGCCCGCGATGTTCACGGCGGTCGTGATCACGAGGAGGATCACGCCGAGCAGCACCGCGTTCTGCGCACCGGTCGCCGAGGCCACCGAGGAGTCCGCCCCGGACCCTCCGACGATCTGGAAACCGGACCAGATGCTCGGCAGGACGACCTGGATCGCGATGGCGGCCGCGGCGACGGTCAGGATCTGCCCGATGATCATGATCCAGCCGGCGAACCAGCCTGCTGTCGTCCCCGCCAGACGGCTGGACCACTGGAAGATCGCACCCGAGACCGGCCATCTCGCCGCGAGCTCCGCGAAGCACAGCGCGACGAGCAGCTGCCCGCCGAAGACCAGCGGCCACGCCCAGAAGAACGAGGCGCCACCGAGCCCGAAGCCCAGCCCGAAGAGCTGGAAGACGGTGGTGAGGATCGAGACGAACGAGAAGCCCGCCGCGAAGGACGAGAACGAGCCCACGCCCCTGCGCAGCTCCTGGGTGTACCCGGATCCAGGGGAACCGGTGTCACTGAGGGACGTGCTCATGGGGCCTCCCGGAGCCGGACGGAATATCTGTCGAGCGACAGGTATGACTGTCTGGCTCCGGTATTTCGCGGACCGGTGACGCGGCGTAAATTCCCCGTAAACCACGCTGGCGCGGCTGGGACGTTCAGCCCAACCACGCCTCGCGACCCGCTCTGGACCACATGGAGGACCGCGACCTGCGACCGTGATCAGCGGGCAGGTGTCATCGCGGTCGATCCTCTGGTCCAAAGTGGACGCCCAGTGCGGCCTAGGCGAACGCGGCCGGCTCCACCTCGAAGGCGTGGGCCACCAGGGCGTCGAGATCCATCGCGGCACCCGCGGCCATCGCGGCGTCCACCTCGGTGTCGGTCAGCACGGCCCGGATGCGGCGCAGCGTGCCCTCCCGGACGGTCAGCTGGTGCTTGGTCATCGGCAGGCCGTCCTGTTCGCGGATCACCGCGACGGCGCCGAGCATCCTCGCGGCCAACGCGGCGTCCACGGTGCTGAGCAGGTCGATGAGCGAACTGAGCGTGTAGAGGACCGCGAACCGGTCGCCGAACCCGTGGTGGATGCGGATGGCGGCGGTGTAGAGGCGGTACGCCTCGACCGGATCGCCTTCCAGCCGGGTGAGCCGGCCGAGGATGTGGAAGGCGTACGCCTCGCCGCCCATGTCGCCGATCTGCCTGCTGGTCTTGACGGCTTCGGTGAGCAGCGGGCGCGCGGCGGCGGCATCGCCGAGGTCCACGCAGACGTCGCCGAGCCCGACGAGGTCCAGCGACAGCGTGCGGAGGTTGCCCACCGTGCGGTCCATCTCGACGTTGTGCCGCATGAGGTCGCGCGCGGTGTGCAGGTCGCCCTCGAAGCGGGCGATGATCGACAGGTTGCCGCGGGCCGCGGCCAGGACGTTGCCGCGTTTCCCGTGCGCCTGCTCGATCTCGACGCACTCGCCGAAGTAGGCGCGGGCCTGGTCGATGTCACCGCTCTGCCGGGCGACGAGGCCGACGATGTTGAGCGCCTGGGCCATCAGGTCGTGGTCGCCCAGCCGGCGGCCGATCCGCAGGCTCTGCTCGCCCAGCGACTGGGCGGTCGCCTGGTCGTCCTGCTTGATCGCGAGGAACGCCGCGGACTCCATCACCCTGCCGCGCACGCCCTCCGGCAGCCGGTCCGCCGCGTCCGTGAGCAGGCGGCGGTGCCATTCCCGGCCCTCGCGGATGTGCCAGCCCTTCTGCCAGAACCGGTTGACGCCGAGGACGATCCGGGCTGCGGTGAGCGGATCGCCGACGCCCATCGCCTGGGTGTGCGCCGCGCGCAGGTTGAGGTACTCGGAGCTGACCCGCGCGTACCAGGCCGCTCCGTCGTGGCCGCCCAGTCCGCGGTCCGCGCGTTCGGCGAAATCGGCGAAGTAGGCGGTATGACGCGCGGTCACGTCCTCGTCCGACAGCCGTTCGCCCGCGTAGGCCCGGATGGTCTCGAGCATCGTGTACCTGAGCCCGTCCTCGGTCTGCCGCGCGCCGAGGAGGTTGCGGTCGACCAGCCCGGCCAGCCGCTTCGTGAGCCCGCCCATGGTCTCGTCGCTCATCGCCGCGGGCAGGCAGATCGCGGCGACGGCGTCCGCCGTGCAGCCCCCGGCGAACACCGCCAGGCGGGTCAGCAGCTCCTGGTCGTCGGCGTCGAGCAGGGCGAAGCTCCAGTCGATGGTGGCGCGCAGGGTCTGTTGCCGCGCCGGCAGGTCCTGGGGCCCGACGGCGGGCAGTTCGGACCGTTCGTTCAACTGGGCGAGGATCTGGGTCGGCGAGAGGACGTCGCAGTTCGCCGCGGTGAGCTCGATGGCCAGTGGCAGCCCGTCCAGCCGGATGCACACCTCGGCCGCGGCACGCAGGTCGTCCGCGGAGAATGTCAGCCCGTACACGGCCTCGGTGGCCCTGGACACGAACAACGCCAGCGCGGGCCAGGACGCCAGCGCCTCGTCGGCCTCCTCCGGCCGCGACGGCAGGCGGTCCAGGTCGGGCACCGGCAGCGGCGGGACGGGGTAGACCTGCTCGCCGGACAGGCGCAGCCGCTGCCGGCTCGTGGCCAGCACCCGCACTCCCGGCGCCGCCGCCAGCAGCGCGGCCACGAACGAGCCGGCGCTCAGCACGTGCTCGAAGTTGTCCAGCACCAGCAACAGCTCGAGCTCGCTCAGCGCCCGGATCACCGCGTCGGTCAGCGGCTCGTTCGTGCCCTCCGGCACCTCCAGCACCGCGGCGACCGCGGAGACCACCATCTCGGTCGTGGTGGCCTCGGCGAGCGACACGAACACGGCCCCGTCCGCGAACTCGTCGGCCACGGCCCCCGCGACGGCCAGCGCCAGCCGGGTCTTGCCGATGCCACCGGCGCCGGTCAGCGTGACCAGCCGCCGCCCCGCGAGCAGGTCGGCCAGCCGCGAGACGTCCCGCGCCCGGCCCACCAGACTGCTGACCGCCGCGGGCAACCGCCGCCGGGCGTTGTCGGCACGGGCCAGCGCCTCCGCGGACACGCCCCAGTCCCCGTTGCCGCCCTGCTCCAGGTCGCCGCGGTCGGCGAGCTGCGTCAGCCCGCGCTCGGCCTGGGCGATGAGACCGCCACTGCGCCGGGCGAGCCAATGCACCAGTTCGCGCGTCGGCTCACCGTGCAGCGTCGTGCGCAGCCACACGTGCAGCGCCGACTCCGACAACGGCGCCAGCACCACGGTGTCCAGCAGCGGCAGCGCCTGCGGTACCGGCCCCGCGGGGTCGTGCATCGCCTGGATCAGCCCCACGACCCGCACGCCGTCGGAGCCGGTCAGCCGCCGCACCCGCCGCCCGACGTCCGCTAGGTCGGCGTCGGTGTCGACGAGCAGCAGCACCCGCTCGTCGTGCCCCGACGGTTCCGTGACCCCGTCGACCACCTCGAACCCGCGCAGCCCTGCCAGTTTGCCGACCTCGGCCAGGAACCTGCTGTGCCCGGCGCCGCGCTCGCCCGCCACCCGCAGCGCGCCGCGTCCGGACGCGTCCAGCCGGACGAGGAAGTCGCGCACGACCGCCAGCGCCGCGTCGCGCTCCAGCAACCTCTCGGACGACCGCCGCCCGCTCGCCTGCAGGTCGTCGCCGACCGCACGGCCCCGTCCGCGGCGTTTGGCCAGGTAGTTGCGGCGATCGGCGAGCTCGATCAGCGACTGCCGGTCCGCCGCATCGTCCGGGAAGGTGGCCAGTCCGAGGCTGATCGACACCGACAGCGGCGGATTCCCCGGAAACGGCTTGGTGCCGATGGCGTCCACCAGCCGCGTCGCGACCTGCAGCGCCTCCACCGCGCCCGTCTCCGGCAGCACCAGCACGAACTCGTCGCCGCCGTAGCGCACCAGCACGTCGGCGTCGCGGACCGCGCCCCGGGCCCGCTCGACGATCGACCTCAGCACCACGTCACCGCGCGCGTGCCCGTACGCGTCGTTGACGGTCTTGAAGTGGTCGACGTCGAACACGAAGACCGAGCAGCAACCGCCGATCTGGCGGGCCCTGGCGATCGCCCCGTCGAGGCAGCCGTTCAGACCCCCACGCGCGAGCGCACCGGTGACCACGTCGGTGAGCAGTGTGCGCAGCACACCGCGATCGAGATCGGGAGGATCGGTCACGACGCTCCGTTGGAAGTTTGGACGACCGCTTTCGTAAGCCGCGTACCGTAACCGAAGCGGCTGTTGGACGGTACCCAACGAGTACCACAACCAACCGTCGCTTTCCCCAAGTCGGTCATGCCGATCAGCTATGGCCGCACAGGTGGGATCATCCTCTGCGGACGATCGGACGATCACCGCTACTCCGCTGGTTTCGGCGGTGATATACCCGGCCGCGGATGTGGCGAGGAATCCGGCGACCGCGGCCACTCCTCGGGTTGCCCCATACGGCCCAGCGGGACGAGCTCCACCTGCGCGGGCGATCACTGAGCCGCTGAAACCCTGTGGCGGGCCGGAGTTCGGCGCGAAACGCGCTGAGCGCCCGGCCCGCGAAGGATCAGATGAAGCGCCAGAGGTGGTCATTGGTGCCGGTGTCATCCCAGATCACCGCTTGCGCGCCCCGTGCGGCGGACGCACCGCTGATACCGAGGACCCGGCCACCGTTGGCGCACTGGAGGCGGAAAAAGCCGTTGGAGCCGTAGCGCAGGCGCCACCTGTGGTCGCTAGCGCCGTTGTCGGCCCACTGCTGGACGCGGGCTCCGTTGCCGGTGGCGCCGCCTTCGACGCCGAGGACCTTGCCGCTGTTGCTGTTGCGCAGCCGGAAGTAGCCGTCGGGGTCGAGCACGGCAGTCCACAGGTGGTCGGCGGTGCCGTTGTCGTCCCACTGGATCACCAGGCCACCATCCGAAGTGGACATGTTCTGAACGCCCAGCAGGAGGCCGCTGCCCAGGTTCTGGACGCGCCGGGCGCCGGTGGGCACGAACCGCCAGCCGTTGTCCGCGCTGCCGTTGTCCGGATCCTGGACGGCCACCGCGCCCTGTGCGGTGGAAGCGTCGAGGATGCCGAGCATCTTGGAGCTGTTGACGTTGCGGAGCCCGTGGGTGCCGTCGCCGTTGTCGATGATCGTCCAGCGGTGGTCGGCGGTGCCGTTGTCGGCCCACTGCAGCACCCGTGCGTTGTCCGCTGTGGACATCTTGTCCACGCCGAGCACCTTGCCGCTGTTGAGGTTGCGCAGCCGGACCGCGGTGCCGTCGGGCACCAGCTGCCAGATGTGGTCGGCGGTGCCGTTGTCGCCCCATTGCAGGGCGTCCGCGCCGTCCGCGGTGGACATGGTGCGGATGCCGAGCACCATGCCGCTGGAGGCGTTGAACAGCCGGTAGCCCGCGCTGTTCCCCGTGTTCCAGTAGACGGTGTAGTTGAACCCGTGGGCGTTGTAGAACGGCCCGAGGTCGACCGTCGCCCCGTCGGCCGTGGCGGTGAACGTCAGCGCCGACGTGCTCGTGCGGGTGATGGACGCGGGGTTGAGGGACGGCAGGGTGCTGAAAGCCGTGTCGCCGTAGTTGCCGGACAACACCACGGGGCCGTAGGTGATCGCCGCTACCTCGGGATTGTCGTTGGCGGGCTGCATGACCACCCGCATCGGCAGGCGCACGGTGACGGTGTCACCGGACGTCCACGAACGGGTCAGGCTCACGTAAGTGCCTGGTGTGGCGGCGATGTTCTGGGCAACGCCGTTGACGCTGACGGTCGCGCCGCTGGTCCACGCGGGGATGCGCAGGCGCATGGTCCACGAGCCGCTCGCGTTGCCCGTCACGGTCAGGGTGCTGGTGTCGCTGACCGGGAAGCTCGTGGCCTGGGTGACGGTGATCCCGCGCGCCGCCCAGTCGAGCATCGAGGCCGTGTAGAGGTTCACGGTCAGCGTGGTGCCGTTGTGGAAGTAGATGGAGTCGGCGAGGCGCGTGTTGACCTCCAGCGCGGTGCCCTGGCAGCACCAGAAGGTGCCGTAGTCGGTGCTGAAGCTTCCGCCGCCCACCGCGGGACCCAGCACTCCCCTGCGGCCTCCGGGGTTGAGCGCCGTGAAGTAGCAGACGTGGCCGTGGCCGCTGGCCGGATCCTGCTGGCCCAGCAGGTGGTTGAGCAACGCCCGCTCGTAGAAGTCGAAGTACGACGACCGGTTCGGGTCCAGCAGCCACAGTTCCCTGGTCAGCTTGAGCATGTTGTAGGTGTTGCACGCCTCCGCGGCGTCCTTGGCCAGGTAGCCGGCGATGGCGTTCGGGGCGCGGAAGTGCTCGGCCTGGCTGTTGCCGCCGATCACGTAGGTGTGCGTGCCGACTGTGATGTCCCAGGCGTTTTGCGCGATGTCCCGGTAGCGGGTGGTGCCGGTGGCCTTGTACTCACGGGCCGCGCCCACCCACTTGGGCACCTGTGTGTTGGCGTGCAGGCCGTTGAGCTTGTCCTGGTTGGCGGCCAAGGGATCGAACACGGCGGCGTGGTCGAACCGTTGTGCCACCGTCAGCCACCGGGAGTCGCCCGACTGCTGGTAGAGGTCGGTCAGAACAGCGTTCATGCCGCCGAACTCCGTCTGCAGCGCGGCCTGCATCTGAGCGGTGGTCAGCCGCGCGGTGCGCCAGTCCACCCAGCCGGCGAACCGCAGCAGCACGTCCCGCGCCTCGGTGGTGCCGATGTAGCGCCACACGTCCAGCAGACCGGCCAAGGTCTTGTGCAGGCAGTAGTACGGCACACCCTTGGGCCTGCCCGACTCCAGCAGGTCGAAGTCCGACTCCGGGAACCCGGACAGATAGCCGGTGTTGAACCCGGCCGCGGCGTTGTTGGCCTGGCACTTGGCCAACTCCGCGACCATCTGGTTCGCCTTGTCCCGCGACGTCGTGTCACCCAGAACCGCCCAGGCGTTGGCCCACGCGCTGAGGAAGTGCCCGTTGCTGTGGGTGCGGAAGTCGAAGTTCGGGGCCTCCCAGCCACCGCACGCCACCGCGCCGTTGGTCGGCAGCCCGTGGTTGGCACGGAAGTTGTAGAGCAACCGATCCACGTCGATGAACCGCAGGTACGAGAGCGTGCGGTCCTGGTTGTCCATCCACCGGCTCGCCGTCAGCCGGACCTGGCCCAGGTCGAACGCGAACGCCGACGCGCCGATGTCGTCGCGCACCGGCGGCACCAACGCCGCCCCGGCGACCGGGGTCAACGACGGGACCAGGGCGGGCACGGCGGTCGCGAGGGCGGCGACGCCCGCGGCCTGCAGCAGCCTGCGGCGGTTCAGGGATGAGGATGACATGTTGCTCCTGGATCGACTGCCGCGCTGCACCAACAGCCGCGGGCACACCTTTGGGCTCGTCAACATGAACTGATCGACCGCGGACGTCCGTGTCGATCAGTGCGGCAAAGCGGTGGTCATCTGTGCGGACACAACACTGGGCTGGCTACCGCCTGTGCTCCACCAGGGCAATGGCCACGAGAACCGGATTGATGTGCGGCGCGGTGGGGGCATCGCATTGCCGACAACCTCTCCGTCGAGTCGCACCAGTTCACGCCACCGTTGGACAAATGTTAGCGCTAACATTCTGCCCTGTTCGACAGGTCATCGGCCGATCGCGGTGTGGCGTATAGGTAACCTCCGCGTTGACGCCCTGTCAACAATCCGATTCCGGAACAAACCCACCAAAAAGCGTGAACGCTGTTAGCGCTAACAGCTCACGCCGCCCGGCATCCCGATCTTGCCTGCTCCGATCCACGCCCACGCGGAAGACGTCTACCCGCTACGGTCGACCAAATCCGTCCACGTGAGCACGAACCATTGACGTGAAAGTTGCCGTCATGTTCTCATCTAGCTCAGGCAGTGAATGTTAGCGCTAACATTCACGGCGGCGCTCCACCGACCAAGGCTGCAACTGCAAGGACGCAGGGAGTACGCAGACATGGCATCAGCGAGTGGCACTGTCACCGGAACCGAGCCCGTGGACCGCACCGAGCGAGTTCTCCACGTCAAGACCGCGCGGAAGCCGCATCGGCCTCGGCTCGCCAGCAGACGTTAGGCCCCATTCCGCGGTCCCCCGCACTCGAGTCACGCCGTCGCCCGCACGCGACCGCGGGGCCGGGCTTTGACGCGCCGGCCCACCTCTTTCGCCCCGCTCAACGAAGATCGGAGCTCCCTCATGGACCGACGGGCGCGTCTGCTCGCGGTGTCGTCCCTCGTCCTCGCCTCGACGTTCACCCTGCCCCCGGCGCCGGCGTCCGCGGCCACGCTGCCCACCGGGGCGCGGTCGCTGGAGTCGGTGAACTATCCCGGCCGGTTCCTGCGGCACGCCGACTACCTGGGCCGGCTCGATCCCGTGACCTCCGGCAGTTCGGCGCTGACCAAGTCCGACGCCACGTTCACCGTCGTCAACGGCCTGGCATCACCCTCGTGCTACTCGTTCCAGGCCGCCAACGGGATGTTCCTGCGCCACCGGGACATGCGCGTGCACCTCGAGGCCAGCACGGGCACACCGGAATTCCGCGGGGACGCGACGTTCTGTCCCGCCGACGGCTCGGTGGCGGGCTCGGTGTCGTTGGTGTCGTTCAACTTCCCGGACCGGCGGCTGCGGCACCGCGACTTCGAGCTGTGGGTCGAGCCCTTCCAGGACACCGAGCGGTTCCGCGCCGACAGCTCCTTCCGGCTGGCCGCCCCGTGGACGCCGAAGAGCACCAAGGGGCCTGTCATTCCCGGTCTGTTCGCCGATCCGCACATCGCCTACTTCAACGGCCGGTACTACCTGTACCCGACGACCGACGGCTACGCGGGCTGGTCCGCCCCCTACTACAAGGCGTTCTCGTCGACCGATCTGGTCAACTGGACCGACCACGGCGTGATCCTCGACCACGGGCCGGACGTGTCCTGGGCGGACAACTCGGCGTGGGCGCCGGCGGTGGTCGCCAAGAACGGCCGCTACTACCTGTACTTCAGCGGTGGCGCGGCTTCCGGTGACACGGGCAAGCACCTCGGTGTCGCCGTGTCCGACTCCCCCACCGGACCGTTCCGCGACGCCCTGGGCAAGCCGCTGATCCGGGCGGGCACCTACTCCGGTCAGGCCATCGACCCGATGGTGTTCACCGACGACAACGGACAGTCCTATTTGTACTGGGGCAACGGCGCCGCGCGGGTCGTGCCGCTGAACGCCGACATGGTCTCGTTCGACCCGGCGGCGGTGCGCACGATCACCACACCGGGCTTTCGCGAGGGGTCGTTCGTGTTCAAGCGCAACGGCACCTACTACTTCATGTGGTCCGAGAACGACACCCGTGACGAGAACTACCAGGTCGCCTACGCGACCGGCCCGTCGCCGCTCGGCCCGTGGACCACACGCGGTGTCGTGCTCCAGAAGCGCCTCGACCGCGGCATCAAGGGCACCGGCCACCACTCGGTGGTCCAGTTGCCCGGCACCGACACCTGGCACATCGCCTACCACCGCTTCGCCGTGCCCGGCGGCAACGGCACCAACCGCGAGGTCACCGTCGACCGCATGACGTTCAACGCCGACGGCACCATCGCCCCGATCGTCCCCACCCTCTGACCGCAGGAGAACAAGCCGTGCAACGAACACTGTCACGCCTGGGTGCCGCCCTGGTCGCGGCGCTGCTGCTGCTCACCGCCCAGGTCCTCGTCGCGGTGGACCGGGCCTCGGCCGCCGACCCGCTCACCGGCTATCTGATGGCGCACTTCACGGGCGAGACCGCGATCGGAGAGCAGATCTACCTCGCGCACAGCACGGACGGACTGCACTGGAACGACCTGAACGACGGCGCTCCGGTCCTGCTGTCCACTGTGGGCACCAAGGGTGTGCGCGACCCCGCGATCGTCCGCTCCCCCAACGGCGACAGGTACTGGATCATCGCGACCGACCTGCGCATCGCGAGCGGCACGTCGTGGAGCGACGCGGCCAACAACGGCAGCACGTCGCTGGTCGTCTGGGAGTCCGCGGACCTGGTGAACTGGTCCGCACCGCGGCTGATCAACGTCGCGGGCGCCATCCCCGGCGCGGGCGACGCGTGGGCACCTGAGGCGATCTTCGACCCCGCCTCCGGTGACTACGTCATCTACTGGGCGACGAACGCGAGCCTCAACGGCGTCAAGAAGCACCGCGTCTACTACACGCGGACCCGCGACTTCCGCACGGTCACCGCCCCAGCCGTCTACATCGACCGGCCGGGCGGGCAGGGCGTCATCGACACCCAGATCGTCGAGTCGCCCACCAGCGTCGGCGGGTTCCGCTACTACCGCGCCTCCGCCGACGGGCAGATCACCGTCGAGGGCAGCAACTCGATCCTCGGCTCGTGGACCAGGATCGGCGACCTGTCCCACATGGGCATCTCCAACGGCGCCACCGGTGGCAACGTCGTCGAGGGTCCGATGTGGATGCCGGTCAACGGCAAGACCGAGTGGATGCTGTGGCTGGACCAGTTCGCCACCGGCCGCGGGTACATGCCGATCACGTCGACGAACCTCGGCAGCACCAACAACTTCCGCACGGTGACGGACTACTCGCTCGGCACCAACCGCAAGCGCCACGGCGGGATCATGAGCCTGACCTCCGCCGAGGAGAGCCGCGTGCTGGGCAAGTACGGCGTCAGCAGGCCCGTCAACCGCCTGCAGTCGTTCAACTTCCAGGACCGCTTCGTCCGCCACGCCAGCTTCGACGTGCGCATCGACCCGAACGTCAGCCCGCTGCAGGACTCCCAGTTCCGGATCGTGCCCGGCCTGGCCGACGCCACGACCGTGTCGATCCAGTCCGTGAACTTCCCCGGCTACTACCTGCGGCACATCAACTACGACTTCGTGCTCGCGCCCTATGACGGCACCGCGCAGTTCGCGGCCGACGCGACGTTCCGCCAAGTCGCCGGCCTGGCGTCGTCGTCGTGGAGCTCTTTCCAGTCCTACAACCACCCCGACCACTACATCCGGCACTACGCCTACCAGTTGAAGCTCGACCCGATCACCACCGCCACGGGCCGCGGCGACGCCACGTTCCGCGTGACCAGCTGACTCGACAGTGAAGGAGTTGTTCATGATCAAGCCGCCGCGCCGCACCCAACGTGCGCTGCTCGCGGCGGGTGCCACCGCCGCACTCGCCGCCGGACTGCTCGCCTCCACGGCCGCCACCTCGCAGGCCGCCACCCAAGGTCCGTGCGACATCTACGCCGCGGGCAACACCCCCTGCGTGGCCGCGCACAGCACCACCCGTGCCCTGTACGGGGCGTACAACGGCCCGCTCTACCAAGTGAAACGCGCCTCCGACAACACGACCAGGAACATCGGGCCGTTGAGCGCCGGAGGTGTCGCCGACGCCGCCGTGCAGGATTCCTTCTGCGCCAACACGAGCTGCGTCATCACCGTCATCTACGACCAGTCCCCCAAGGGCAACAACCTCAACCAGGCGCCCAGGGGCCACTTCCCTGGGCCGGCCGAGGGTGGCAACGACAACATGGCCAACGCCTTCGAGGCTCCCATCACGGTCGGCGGCCACAAGGCGTACGGCGTGTACGTGGCTCCCGGCACCGGCTACCGGAACAACAACACCAACGGCATCGCGACCGGCGACCAGCCGGAGGGCATGTACGCGATCTTCGACGGCACGCACTTCAACGGCGGCTGCTGCTTCGACTACGGCAACGCCGAGACGACCGGCAACGACGACGGCAACGGCACGATGGAGGCCATCTACTTCGGCAACAGCAAGGGCTGGGGCTGGGGCAGCGGCAACGGTCCGTGGGTCATGGCCGACCTGGAGAACGGCCTGTTCTCCGGGGTCAACCGCGGGCTCAACGCCGGCGACCCGAGCATCGGCCACCGGTTCCTGACCGCGATCGTCAAGGGCGGCCCGAACCAGTGGGCCATCCGCGGCGGCAACGCCCAGTCGGGCAGCCTGTCCACCTTCTACAACGGCGTGCGCCCCAACGCCTCCGGCTACAACCCGATGAAAAAGCAGGGCGCGATCATCCTCGGCATCGGCGGCGACAACAGCGTCTCCGGTCGCGGCACCTTCTACGAAGGCGTGATGACCTCGGGCTACCCCTCGGACGCCACCGAGAACGCCGTGCAGGCCAACATCACCGCCGCCGGGTACGCCAGCGGCTCCACCAGCACCGGCTCACTGACCCCGGGTTCCCGGATCTCCTTGCAGGCCACCACGGCGCCCTGCTGCACCTCGCACTACCTGCGCCACAACGACGCCGACAGCAAGGTCGTCATCTCCTCCGTCAACTCCTCCAGTTCGGCCACCGACAAGGCCGACGCCACCTGGATCGTGCGCGCGGGCCTGGCCAACACCTCCTGCCTGTCCTTCGAGTCCGCCGACCGCCCCGGTCAGTTCCTGCGGCACTTCAACTACCAGCTCAACCTGAACGCCGACGACGGCGGCGCCGCGTTCGCGAAGGACGCCACCTTCTGCCGCACGGCGGGCAACAGCGGGGCCGGCAACTCCTTCCAGTCCGTCAACTTCCCGACGAAGTACCTGCGCCACTACAACTTCACGGCCTACATCGCCAGCAACGGCGGCTCGAACACCTGGGACTCCACGACTTCGTGGGCCCAGGACACCAGTTGGCTCACCGCTTCTCCCTGGAGCTGACGAACGCTCACCAGCTCCGGCGCGCCGGAGCTGGTGAGCGTCCCACCGGGGTTCACACGTCGCGGCGGTGCATCGTGACGATGGCGGCGAGAAGGGCGGCGACGACCCACGCGGAGAGGACCGCGGTACCGGCACCTCCGCTGAGGGTGCTGCTGCCCGCGGCGGCGACCTCGGTGAACGCGGCCGCGGCGGAGCTGGGGAGGAACCGCAGGACGGTGTCCCAGCTGTCGGGGAGCAGCGCGCCGGCGATGTTCGGCAGGATCATGATGCCGCCCACCACGACACCGATCGTGCCGGCGACGTTGCGCAGCAGGATGCCCAGCCCGAGGCCCAGCAGGGCGATCGCGGTGATGTAGCCGACCATGCCGAGCAGCGACGTCAGGACACCGTCGTCGGTCAGCGACACGGTCGCGGCGTCGTTGGCTGACAGGATGGCCGTGCCCGCCGCGTACGAGCCCATGACGGCGACCAGCGCCGTCGGGACCACCACGAAGGCGAGCGCGGCGGTCTTCGCCACGACGACCTGCCAGCGGCGGGGCACGGCCGCGACCGTGGCGGTAATCATGCGTGAGCTGTACTCGCGGGCGCCGGCCAGGCTGCCGAGCACACCCGATCAGGAGGACGGCGAACATCGACCCGGTCAGGACCGTCGACAGCGGACCGGCGCCGCCGAACGGGCCGGGGCCGTCCGGTGACGCGATCGAGCCCGTCCGCGGGCTGGCCCGCGTCACCGACATGGTCGACACGCTCGCCGCCGCCGGCCTCACCGTCGAACGCACGCAGCTCGGCCAGGCCAGGGAACTGCCCGCGGTCGTCGACCTCGCCGCCTACCGCCTCGTGCAGGAGTCGCTCACCAACGCCCACAAGCACGGCACCGGTACCGCCCGCCTCACCATCTCCTACACCGCGGACGCCGTCGTCGTCGACGTCGTCAACCCCATCGCCGCCGGACGCGTTCCCACCC
This sequence comes from Lentzea sp. NPDC005914, assembly GCF_040629405.1. NCBI lineage: Bacteria > Bacillati > Actinomycetota > Actinomycetes > Pseudonocardiales > Pseudonocardiaceae > Lentzea > Lentzea sp. NPDC005914. Next base: position 243,000 of record NZ_JBEXVQ010000003.1, read on the forward strand.
GCTCCGGGTACGGCATGCTCGGCATGAGGGAACGAGCCGCCACCGCGGGCGGCACTCTCGAAGCACAGCCCCGGCCGGACGGGTGGTTCGCCGTCCACGCCGAACTCCCCGCCCCAGCGCCGAAAACCGTGACAGGACAACAGACGTGATCCGGGTGCTGCTCGCCGACGACCAGGCCCTCATCCGCGCCGGCTACAAGATGATCATCGACGCCGAGTCCGACCTCGAGGTCGTCGGCGAAGCCGTCAACGGCCGCGACGCCGTCTTCCTCGCCCGCACGACCCGCGCCGACGTCGTTCTCATGGACATCCGCATGCCCGAGGTCGACGGCATCGAGGCCACCCGGCGCATCGCCGCCGACGACGACCTCGCAGGCGTCCGCGTCCTCGTGCTGACCACGTTCGAGAACGACGAGAACGTCCTGCACGCGGTGCGGGCGGGCGCCAGCGGGTTCCTCGGCAAGAACGCCGGGCCGGACGAGCTCGTCGACGCGGTCCGGGTCATCGCCGCGGGGGACGCCCTGCTGTCCCCGAAAGCCACCCGAGGACTCGTCCAGCACGTCCTCGGCCAACCGCAACCCGCGCCGCAACCGACCGCTCTCGGCCAGCTCACCGAGAGGGGACGCGAGGTCGTCGTCCTCGTCGCGTTCGGCCTGTCCAACGACGACATCGCGGAGCGCCTCGTCCTGTCCCCACTGACCGCGAAGACCCACGTCAACCGGGCCATGACCAAGCTGGGTGCCCGCGACCGCGCCCAACTCGTGGTGTTCGCCTACCAGAACGGCTTGGTGCGCCCCGGCGACACACCACCCTGATCGCGGCGCGGTCCGTCCGACCGCAGAGCACTGCGGCGAGTCCCTTCCCGGAACACGTGAAGGGAGAAGTCCGATGGCACGCTCGGATCTTCGTCCATGCGAGTGGTTGCGGGTCGACACCCGAGGCAGGACGGCGCCAGGCTGTCAGCGTTGAAGGCTTCCGGGGCAGGAGTTGCCAGGGGCGGCGATGACGGGCCATGACCAGCGAGACGGCACGGGCAGTGCGGACGAGACGGGCAGACCGGTCGAGGCCGACGGCATCGCGGTGCGGAACACCGTGACCGGAGTGGTGTCGGGTGTGGCGGTGCAGGCCCACACGATCACCGGCGGCGTCCACCATCACTCCGCCGCACCACAGCGGCCGGTGCCGCGGCAGTTGCCCGCCGCGCCCGCCGCCTTCGTCGGCCGCGAGGCCGAGTTGGCCGAGCTCACCGCCGCCCTGAACCGCTCACCGGACGCGAGTGGGACGGTAGTGATCTCGGCGCTGGCCGGGACAGGGGGCATCGGCAAGACCTGGCTGGTCCTGCACTGGGCTCACGCCCATCTCGACCGGTTCCCCGACGGGCAACTCTTCGTCGACCTGCGCGGTTTCTCCCCTGCGGGACAGCCGATGGAGACACCCGCGGCGGTGCGCGGCTTCCTCGACGGCCTCGACATCGACCCCACCCGCATCCCGACCGACCTGCACGCCCAGGCCGCGCTCTACCGCAGTCTGGTCGCGGGCAGGCGAATGCTGATCGTGCTGGACAACGCCGCCGCCGCCGACCAGATCACCCCGCTGCTACCCGGCGACCCGTCCTGCATGGTGCTGGTCACCAGCCGCCGACGCCTCACCAGCCTGATCGCCAACCACGGCGCCCACAGCCTGCGCCTCGACGTCCTCGCCGACGTCGAGGCCCGCGACCTGCTCACCACCCGAATCGGCCACGGCCGGGTCGCCGCCGAACCCGACGCAGTCAGCGACCTGCTCGCCTACTGCGGAAAGTTCCCGCTGGCCCTGGCCATCGTCGCTGGACGCGCCTGCAGCGCACCGCGCATGCCGCTGGCCGCCCTGGCGGCTGAACTGCGCGACGAGGCCACCCGGCTGGACGTGTTCGACAACGACGACCCGGCCGCGAGCCTGCCCGCAGTCCTGTCCTGGTCGGTGCGCGCGCTGACGCCCGAACAGCGGGAGGTGTTCGGGCTGCTCGGCATCGCCCCCGGCCCTGACATCGGCCTCTCCGCCGCCGCCTCTCTCACGGCTCTGCCCCTGGCACGGGCCCGGCGGGTGCTGGGCGGGTTGGAGGAGGCGTCCCTGCTCGACCACGACGGCCACGGCCGCTGGCGGATGCACGACCTGGTCCGCGCTTACGCCACCGCCGTCGCCCACGAGCTGGACAAGCAGGTGCGGGAGGCGGCGCTGCGGCGGGTGCTCGACTTCTACACCCACACCGCGCATGCCGCCGACCGCCTCCTGCGTCCCCACCGCGATTCCATCCGGCTCGACCCGCCCGCCCCCGGCACCCACCCCCAGCTGCCATCGGACGCAGCGACGGCGCTGGCCTGGTTCGACACCGAGTACCCCACGTTGCTCGCCGCCCAGCACAGCGCCATCACCCAGGCCTGGCACTCCACCACGTGGCAGCTGGCATGGACGCTCGACAGCTTCCGTGCCCGGCGGGGACATGTCCACGACCGGCTCGCCGCTTGGCGTGCCGCACTGGACGCCGCCGTCCATCTGCCCGACCCCACCGTGCACATCTGCGCCCATCGACTCCTCGGCCTCGCCCACGCCGACCTGGATCACCACGAGGAGGCGACCGGGCACCTGGACCAGTCGCTCGCCCTGGCCGACTCCCAGCACGACCTCCTCCAACAAGCCCACATCCACCAGGTGCTCGCGTTGGCCTGGGGGCGGAGGGGAGACGACCAGCGGGCCCTGGCCCACGCCACCCGCGCCATGCACCTCTACCGCGACCTCGGTGCCCCGGTGTGGGAAGCCGAGGCGCTCAGCGCGGCCAGTTGGCACGCCGCCCGCCTCGGCGACTACGGCACCGCCCGCGCCCACTGCCAGGCCGCGCTCATCTTCCACAGGCGCCACCACAACTCCGACTTCGAGGCGGCCACCCTGGACAGCCTGGGCTGGATCGAGCACCACACCGGCCATCACGCCCAGGCCATCGACCACTACCGGCAGGCCCTCGGCATGTTCCGCGACATCGGCAACAACTACCAAGTCGCCATCACCCTCAACAACCTCGGCCATCCGCACCTCGCCCTCGGCCACACCGAGCAGGCACGCGCGGTGTGGCTGGAAGCCCTGCGCCTGTACCAGAACCAGGGACGCCACGACGAAGCCGCACAGGTGCAGCGGCAACTCGACGATCTCGACCCGCGTGACGACGGCGACCAACCACCGCCAGCCGCCGAATCCGCGAAGTAGGTCCGGACAAACCCGCCCGGCACCCAAGGCTTCCCATTTCGGACAGGTCGGGTTGCCACTGTCAGACAGCGGGGTGAAGCTGCACCGGTCAACGGTGCAGGAGGTGCGGCATGGTCTCGCGAACGGTCGTGCTCGGGATGGCGGTGCCCGTGCTGCTCGCCGGCACGCTCGGCGCCAGTGCGACGAGCCACAGCCATCGGATCGACCACATCGTGGTGATCTACGAGGAGAACCACAGCTTCGACAACCTGTTCGGCGGCTGGGAACGGGTGGACGGGCTGCGCGCCGCCCATCCGAAGCGCCAGGTCGCGCCGGACGGCACGCCACTGCCCTGCCTGCCGCAGAACGACGTCAACCTCACCTCGCCCCCGCTGCCCGTGACCTGCACCGGGGCGACGATCAGCTCGGCGTTCGCGAACAAGCCGTTCCAGATCGACGACTACATCGCGCCGGAGGACAAGACCTGTCCCGCGCCCGGCCAGTTCCTGCCCAACGGCGTGCCCAAGGGCCAGGGTCTGCCCGGCGGCTGCACCCGGGACCTGGTGCACCGGTACTACCAGGAGCAGTACCAGATCGACGGCGGCAGGATGGACCGTTACGTGGCGGGCAGCGACGCGGTCGGCCTGACCATGGGCACCTACGACACGCGTGGCCTACCGGTCTACGAGTACCTGCACGGCAGGCACGCCCCGAACTACGCGATCGCGGACCGGTTCTTCCAGGGTGCGTTCGGCGGCTCGTTCCTCAACCACCAGTGGTTGATCACGCCGAACACGCCGACCTGGCCAGGTGCCGTACGCGACGGTTCGGCGAACGACCTGCACTCGGTCGTGGGGCCGGACGGCTACCCCGGCTCCTCACCGCTGCACCCCGCCACACCGGGTACCGCGGACCGTGCCCTCACCCAGGCCGCGAACTCCGACGGCACGTGCGCCGTCCCGGCCGGGGTGACCGCGCCGCCGAAGAGCACGACGTGCGGTGACTACGCGGTCAACACGATCCAGCCGCCGTACCAGCCGTTCGCTCCGGGCACCGCGGCGTCACGGCAGCTGCCGCCGCAGACGACGCCGACCATCGGCGATCGGCTGTCGTCGGCGCGGGTCGACTGGGCCTGGTACTCCGGTGGCTGGGACAACGCGAACGGCAACGTCGGCGGTCCCGGCTGGACGAACGGCACCACACCGGGCACCTGCACCAGCCCGCGCACCGCAGCCGGCGCGGTGTACCCGAACTGTCCTGATGCGACGTTCCAGTACCACCACCAGCCGTTCAACTACTACGCGAACTACGCCCCCGGCACCGCCGCACGCGCCGCGCACCTGCGTGACGAGGTCGAGTTCATCGCCGCGGCCAAGTCCGGTCACCTCAAGCCGGTCAGTCTGATCAAGCCGGTCGGCGAGGAGAACGAACACCCCGGTTACGCGAGCGAGGACACCGGCAGCCGTCACCTCGTGGACCTGCTCAAAGCCGTCGAGGAAGGCCCGGACGCGGACCGCACGCTCGTCGTGGTGACCTACGACGAGTTCGGCGGCCAGTGGGACCACGTCCCGCCACCCTCGCGCCGCGGCGTCAGCGACCGATGGGGGCCGGGCACCCGCATCCCGGCGCTGGTGATCTCTCCCCTGTTGCCGCAACGGTTCTCCGTGGACCACACCCCGCACGACACGACGTCGATCATGGCCACGATCGAGCACCGCTTCCACCTCGCGCCGCTCGGCACCCGTGACGCTGCGGTCCGCGACCTGTTCACCACGTTCCACTGAACTCAGGCGAATCCGGTCATCCGGCCCGATCGCGAGAGCGGTCGGGCCGGACGAAGTCTTCAGCCTCTTGCGGTCACACGTCGTACTCGTACAGGTAGGCGCTCACGCTGTTGCCGCTGTTGTACTGCGATGTGAACGACTTCCGGTTGCCCTTCGGGCAGGCCGCCGGGCTGAAGTAGGTGTTGCCGTTCGGCCAGATCGCTTTCACCTTCGCGCACTGCCCGTCCGCGTCCGTGTCCTCCACCCAGCCGCTGATCCGCACCCGTCCACCGGAGCACTGCACCTCCCAGTACGCCTTCGCCCCGGAGGTGCTGGGGGAGAACGTCTGTCCGCAGGTGCCCATCGTGGTGATGGGGCCGTTCGACGTCGTGGGTGCGGCCGACGCGGCCGGTGCCATGGCGACGAGCAGGGCGCCCGCCGCCGCGACGGTGGAACCGATGGCGGCGCAACGAATCGCGCGAGTGACAGCCATTGTGCAAACCTCCCAGTCCGGCCGGACCAGTCGCCGGCCGTAGGAGAGAGTCTTGCCGTGCAAGGAAGTTTGCGACATTGGCGTCGCCGCCGTGGCGATTCCGCCGACCACCATCAGGCCGAAACCGTTGCCACAGAACATGTTCGGTGACAGGAGTTTCTCAGTGGCGTGAGAAGGCCGTGCTCATCCCCCGTGGCGATCCCGGCCGTCGGCGCCGCGGGTGAGATCCGCCCTGGTGGCGACGACCGCCGCGCCGACCCGCGACGCGACACCCAGCTTGAGCAGGATGCGGCTGACGTGGGCCCGGACCGTCCGCTCACCGATGCCGAGCTCTCGAGCGATTTCCCGGTCCGTCCTGTCCCCCGCGATCAGCACGAGCACCTCGGTTTCCCGTTCGCTCAGTGCCGCAATGGATTCTCCCAGTTGTGCACGCATGTCCGCAGCCCCCCGTCTGCACGGCGGCCCAGGCAGTACGACCCGGGCCAGCGTCCAACCTCTGTCTACCACTTCCAAACGCCGGGCTACCGCCTGTTCGCCGGACTACGCTCAGAGGCAGTCTCATCGACACTCCGGCAGTTGCGGTCAACGCGGACATGAGGGAGCTACCGACGTGGTCGAGACGCACGACATCGTTCGCCCGCCGGCGGAACTCAGCGCGGCCCTCGCGGCCATCGGCAGCGCGACGGCCAGCGCCGAGCTCAGCCGCATGGGCATCCGCAGCGCGTTCATCAGCGGTCCGGTCTCGGTGACCCCCGGCGTGCGGGTGGCCGGCCCGGCGCTGACGCTGCAGTTCCTGCCGAAGCGGGAGGACCTCTACCCCGTCGACGAGTACGCCGAGCCGGAGAAGCAGCTGCACCGGCACGTCATGTACCACACCCGGCCCGGCGACATGATCGTCGTCGACGCGCGCGGGGACATGAGCAGCGGCGTGTTCGGCGAGATGATGCTGACCTACTTCAAGGGCCGCGGCGGCGCCGGCGTGGTGATCGACGGGTGTCTACGTGACATCGGCGAGGCCAAGAAGCTCGGCCTCGGGCTGTGGATCCGTGGTGCCACACCGAACTTCCACGCCCAGACCGGCATCGTCCCCGCCGCCGTCAACGTGCCGGTGGCGTGCGGTGGCACGCTCGTCGAGCCGGGTGACATCGTCGTCGCCGACGACGACGGGGCGGTCGTGGTGCCGGTCAAGCTCGCGCCCGCTCTGCTGGCGGCTGCTCAGGAACACGCGGAATGGGAGGAGTTCTCCCGGATCCGGCTGGCCGAGGGTGGCGACCTGCGGCTGTACTACCCGTTGTCGGACGAGGCCCGGCCCGAGTACGAGCGGTGGCGCGCTGAGCAGGACAAGACCTGATCAGCTCCACAGTCGGTCGTGGCTCGACTCGGCGTCCCAGTGCGTCGTCTCGGCGAAGAACACCGGATCGCGCGGGTCGAGGTGGCTGCGCAGCACCTCCTCGTCGATGTCGCCGAACCCCAGTCCTGGCGTGTCCGGCACCGCGATGTGGCCGTCGCGGATCAACGGGCGGGGCAGGCCGGTGACGAGGTCGCTCCAGAACTCCACCTCGGCCGCGTGGTGTTCGAGTGCGAGGAAGTTCTCGGTGGCGGCGGCCAGGTGCACGCACGCCATCGTCGCGATCGGCGACGCCGCCAGGTGCAACGCCATCGGGATCCCACGCTCCTGCGCGTAGTCACCAAGTCGTTTGGTCTCCGCGATCCCGCCCGCCGTCGCCGGGTCGGGGTGCACGACGCGGATGGCGCCGGCGTCGAGCAGCGGCCGGAAGCCGTCGAGCAGGTAGATGTCCTCGCCCGTGCACGTCGGGACGGCGACGGCCTCGGTGAGCTGGCGCCACTGGTCGGTCAGCTGCCACGGGATCAGGTCCTCGATCCACGCGAGGGTGAACTCCTCCAGCTCGCGGCCGATCCGGATGCAGGAGTCGAGGGCGATGTGACCGAAGTGGTCCGCGGCGAGCGCGATGTCGTAGCCCACGACAGAGCGGACGGTGTCCACATAGGACGCCAGATGGCCGGCACCCTTTGCCGTGACCTGGATGCCGGTGAACGGATGCATGGTCGTCAGGTCCGCGCGGGCACCCGGCGGCGCGATCAGCGCCCCTGGTACGTCCCACAGCAGGTCGACGCCCACGTCCATCTTCAGCATCGTGAATCCCCGCTGTCTGCGTTCCAGCAGACGGGCGCCCATCGCGTGCGGGTCCGGCAGCGACGGCGTGTCCGCGTAGCAGCGGATCTCGTCGCGGAACCGGCCCCCGATCAGCGCGTACGCGGGCACCCCGTACGCCTTGCCGGCCAGGTCCATCAGCGCCATCTCGACGCCGGAGACCCCGCCGCCCTGACGTCCGTGGAACCCGAACTGCTTGATCTTGCGGAAGATCTTGTCGACGTTGCAGGGGTTCTCACCGACGAGCCGGCTCTTGAGCATGAGCGCGTAGGTGGCGCTGGCCTGGTCGCGCACCTCCCCGTAGCCGGTCAGCCCCTGGTTGGTGTCGATCCTGATGATCGACGAGCGGAACGGCACACCGTCCACAGTGGCCACCCGCAGGTCGGTGATGCGCAGGCTGCTCGGCCGGGACGCCGTCGCGACGTGCTCCTCGGTGATCGGCCCGGTCATCCCTTCACGGCGCCCGCGGTGAGGCCCTCGGTCAGGAACCGCTGCCCGAACCCGTACATGATCACGACCGGGATGCTGATCAGCAGCGAGGCCGCGGCCAGCTGTCCCTGCGGCACGACGTCACCGAAGATCATCGACTGCATGCCGACGGGCAGCGTCTTGTAGTCGTCCTTGGTGATGAACACGAAGGCGAACAGGAACTCGTTCCACGCGTTGGTGAGCGTGAACAGCGCGACCGCGAGCAGCCCCGGTTTGGCCAGCGGCAGCACGATCCGGACGAACGCTCCGAACCGGGTGCAGCCGTCGACCAGCGCGGCTTCCTCGAGATCGGCAGGGATCGACTTGAAGTAGCCGACGAGCAGCCACGTCGCGAACGGCAGTGTGAACGTCGGGTAGGCGAGCACGAGCGACCACAACGAGTCGTTGAGCCCGATCCCGCTCATCATCTGGTACAGCGGGATGAAAAGCAGCGCGCCGGGCATCACGTAGGTGAGCAGGATCGTCACCGTGAAGCTCTCCGAACCCCGGAACTTCAGCCGTGCCAGCGCATAGCCCGCCAGCGCCGCGCAGACCAGGGCGATCGCGGTGGACGCCACCGACACCAGGATCGTGTTGACGTACCAGGTGCCGAACGCCCTGCCCGTGAACAGGTTGGTGAACTGCTCGGTGGTCCACGGGGTCGGCCAGAGGTCGTCGGTGCGCGCGACGATCTGGTCGTCGGACTTGAACGCCGTGACCGTCATCCAATAGAGCGGCGCGAGCACGAAACCCAGCAGCCCCACCAGCGCGATCCCGCTGCCGGTACCGGCCACCAGACGAGCCGCCAGCCGGTTGCCCCGCGCGGCGAGCACGGAGACGACTCGTCCGACGGCCGCAGCGAGCACCACGAACACGCCCAGCACGAGCGCGGCCTTCCACACGATGTGCGGCGACGACCAGACCAGCACGAGGACCGAGCCCGCGACGATCACCCACGGCAGCGCCGCGCGTTGGGCAGGAGTCAGCCTCCTGCGCCCCAGGTCGCTCGCGCCCGGCTGGTCGCTGCGCCGCATCATCCGCACGAGGATCACGACGAGAACGCCGATGATCGGCAGCATGACCAGCGTGACCGCGGCGCCCGCGCCCAGCTGCAGCTGCTGGATGGCCTTCGAGTAGGCCACCATCACGTACGGGGCGGTGGCGTCCCCCGGTCCGCCCTGGGTCATCAGCCAGATCAGGTCGAAGTTGTTGAACGTCCAGATCGACGACAGCAGCACCGTCACGATCATGATGTTGCGCAGGCCGGGCAACGTGATGTGCACGAAGCGCTGCCACGGCGACGCACCGTCCACAATGGCCGCCTCGTAGAGACCGCCGTCGATGGCCTTGAGCCCGGCGAGGAACGTCACCGTGAAGAACGGGATGCCCTTCCAGACGTTGACGAGGATGACCGCGGGCATCGCGAGCGCGGGATCCGACAGCCACTCCGCGGGCCACCGGTCGACGAGCCCGATCGCGGCGAGAAAAGGCCCGATCCCCGAGTCGGTGAGCAGGACGTTGACACTGCCGAAGATCGGGTCGAACAACGACCGCCAGGTGAAGGCCGTGACGACCGTCGGCACCACCCACGGCAGCAGGATCACCCCGGCGATGATGGCCCGGCCGCGGCGCATGTGGTGCAGCATCAACGCCGCGATGAGACCGAGGACCACCTTGAAGATCTCGGCGTACGCGGTGAAGACGAACGAGTTGAGCACACCCTTGTGGAACAGGGCGTCGCCGATGAGAGCGGTGTAGTTGTCCAGCCCGACGAAGACCGTCTCCGCGCCGTGGCGTTCCGTGGCACTGGTGAGGACCGAGTCGATGATCGGGAACAGGATCAGGCCGGCGACCAGCACCAGGGTCGGCCCGATGAACACCGCCGCGAGGCGCCAGTCGCGCCCGAGCATCCGCTGGGACGTGCTGAGCGAGGGCGACCTGCTCGGCGCCGGACGGACCGGCGCCGGCCGCGTGCGCAGGTCGGTCACTGCTTGTAGCCCTGCTGCTCGAAGACCTGGACGATCCGGGCGTGGGTCGAGGCGACGGCGTCGGCGGGCTTGGTGCCCTGGATGACCGACTGCATCATGTCGGTCAGCACGTAGGCGGCGGTGGCGGCCTGCTCGCCGGGGCTCGGCGCCTGCGGGAACTTGAAGCCGGTCTTGGTGGCGACCGGGAGCGGCGTGCGGGTCTGCTCCCGCAGAGCGGGGAACGCGGGGTCACCGCTGGTGTAGTACGGGTCGGAGTCCCACACCTTGTCCCACGAGGGGTTGACCAGGCAGGGTGCTCCCTTCGCGACACCGAGCAGTGCGCTCCCGCCGACCATGAACTTCGCGACGAGCTTGGCGAGGTCGGGGTTCTTCGCTCCCTTGAACACGACGAACGAGTTGGACTCGCCGAACGCGAGCGGCTTGTCGATCGCCGGTCCGGTGGCACCGTTGAACGGGTGGGTGTTGGCGTAGACCGGGTTGTTCTTGGTCTTCGAGTCGGCGTAGACGCTGAACTGGTTGAGCGTGAGCCCGAGGATCTGGGCCAGCCAGTTCTCGTTGTTGCTCGAGTCGGTCCAGCTGCCGATCCCCGGTGGCAGCATCGGCGTGTACTTCGGGTTCGTGTAGATGTCACCGATGAACGTGACGGCGGCGACGGTCTCCGGCGAGTTGAACACCACCTTCGTGCCGGTGTTGTCCGCGATCGCCCCGCCGTAGGTGTTGATGACGTTCGTGATGAAGCCGTTGGCGTCGCCGGAGCGGTTCACCGTGAGACCCCAGCCGAAGCGCTTCTTCGCCGGGTCGGAGACCTCCAACGCGTTGTCGCGCAACTCTTCCCACGTGTAGTGGGGCTTGAGCGCGAGGCCCTTCTCCGTGTACCAGTCCTTGCGCAGGTACATCGCGGACGCGATGAAGTGGTACGGGATCGCGAACCAGCGCCCGTCGAACACGCAGTAGTTGTTCGCCTCGGTCGCGGGGTCCCCGTAGAGCTTGCGCATCTCCTCGACCACGTCGGTGACGTCGGTGAGAGCGCCGAGGTTGTGCAGCTGGCCGACGAACCGCCGATCGCTCACGAAGGCGAAGTCGCGGCTGGTGCCCGCCTTCACCTCGGCGTCCATCTTCGCGACCATGTCGCCCGCGTCGCCGGAGACCAGGTCGTTGTGGACGGTGGTGCCGGTGGCCTGCGCGAAGGCCTGCAACGATTTGTCCAGCGCCTTGTTGGCGGTCTCCGAGTACAGCTTCTGCGAGAGCATCCCGACCGACCCGCCGCGGAGCGAGGCCGCCTGGTCGAGGAGTGCCTGGGGTACCTGGACGTCGACCTGCGGAGCGGTGGGACTGCTGCCCCCGCACCCGGCGAGAGTCAGCACGCCCAGGGCGCTCATCCCGAGGAACGTGCGCCTCGATAAGTCCGATTTCTCTTCCATGACCACTCCTCTCGCGTCCGGCAGAGCGGACGCGTACCGACGGGGCGACGGTGCAACCGGCGGGACAACGAGGCGATGGCCGCGCTGCCGGGTCGTGCAAGTGGTGAAGAACGGATCTCGGTCGTGCCGTGCGACTAGCGACGCCGGGTGGCCCGCTTGGTCTGCTTCTCCTTCTCCGCGAGGAGAGTGGAGTTGTTGGCCAGGTGCTTGCGCATCGCCGCGCGAGCACGGTCCGGGTCGCGCGCCACGAGCGCTTCGTAGATCTCCGTGTGGTCGGCGGTGGCCTTGCGCAACGCGTCCGAATCCTCGTTGGTGATCCGCCGGCTGGCCGTGCCGAGCCAGCGGGCGGAGTACATGATCCGGTCGAGGATGCGGTTGTCGGCCGCCCGGCAGATCTCCATGTGGAACTCGTGGTCGACCTCGAGGTAGGCGTTGGGGTCCGCCTCGAGCGCCGCCATGCGGCCGACCTCGTCCCGGAGCCGGTCCAGCGTCGCGTCGGTGACGCTGGCCGCGGCCATCGCGGCGAGTTCGGGTTCGAGCAGCACGCGCATCTGGTGCAGCTCCTGCAGCAGCTCGCCGACGATCTCCGCGGGCAGCCACTCGATCAGCAACGGACTCAGGTAGTCCCACTCGGCGCGGGGACGCACGGTGACGCGGCGGCCCTGCGCGACGTCGACGATGTCGAGCGAGGCGAGGATCTTGAGCGTCTCCCGCGCCACCACGCGCGACACCCCGAACTCGCGCGAGATCTCGAGCTCCGACGGCGCCCGGCCGTCCTCGATGTCGCCACTCACGATGCGCCGCGTCAGGTGTGCCGCCACCTGAACCGGAAGAGTCCGGACCTTGACAGCGTCCGGAGACTCTTGTCCCCTTTGCATGTCATCAGCTTATAGGACAAGTTGGAGATAGCGACAGTCCGTCTCGTGTGCACGTCCCATCGGCGGGAGAGCAAATGCGGATTGTGAACGTCACGACGGCAGTGGTGGCCTACCACGGTGAGGCCACCCTGATCCGGATCGATACCGACGAGGGCCTCAGCGGGTTCGGCGAGGCCAATCCCGACGCCGGCGCGGGCGCCGTCGTCGGAATGATCGAATTCCTGACCCCCCTCCTGATCGGCGAAGACCCGCGCAACGTCGAGCGGTGCTGGGAGAAGCTGCGGCGCAACAAGGTCTTCGCGGGCCCTCAGGGCGGGGTGTTCGTGATCGCCCTGTCCGGGATCGAGCTCGCACTGTGGGATCTCGCGGGCAAGGCCGCGGGCCAGCCCGTGTACCGGTTGCTCGGCGGGAAGTTCCGCGACCGGATCCGCCTCTACGCCGACTGCGGCGACGGCGACGACCCGGCGGGTTCGGTCGCCGGCTGCGTCGACCGGGCCCAGCGCATGGTCGCCGAGGGCTTCACCGCCATCAAGTTCGACGTCGACAACCTGCACCACCCCGCCAAGTTCGACGCCTTCAACCACACGATCAACGCCGCCGAGCTGCGCTCGATGGTCGAGCGCGTCGCCGCCGTCCGCGAAGCGATCGGACCCGACGTCGACCTGGCCATCGACCTGCACGCCCGCTACGACGTGCCGAGCGCGTGCCGGATCTCGTGGGAGCTCGAGCCGTTCCACCTGATGTGGCTGGAGGAACCGCTGCCGGCCGAGAACATCGACGCACTGGTGCGGGTCCGCCAGCAGACCCGCACACCGATCTGCGCGGGCGAGAACCTCTACCTGCGGTGGGGATTCCGCGAGCTGCTCGAACGCGGCGCCGTGGACGTCATCGAGCCGGACGTGCCGAAGTGCGGTGGTCTCGCCGAGGCCAAGAAGATCGCCAACCTCGCGGAGATGCACTACATCCCCTTCGCGCCGCACCTGGTGTCGACGCCGCTGGGCACGATGGCCACGTCGCATCAGTGCGGTGCGATCCCGAACTTCTTCGTGCAGGAATGGCACGCCCTGGAGGAGCGCGCGGTGTGGGACAGCTACGTCCACGCCCCCGACGGGAGCGGTTCGATCGTCAAGGACGGCTACATCACGCTTCCCGACACTCCCGGCATCGGCGTGGAGCTCGACATGGACGGGGTCCGGGCACACGCGGTCGCGGGATACGGGGTGTTCGAGTAGTGGCGGTCAGGAAGGGCGGGATTCGTCCGTGGCGCTCGCCAGGGCGCGGTTGTTCAGCACGGGAGAGAAGACCAACGCCACCAGGATGAGGAAGACACCAGCGACGACATACGAAACCCGGACGGCGAACACGCTCGCGAGAATGCCGCCGAGCGCCGCTCCGACCGGTCCTCCGGCCATGACCACCAGCCGGCTCGACGAGAGCACCCGTCCCAGGAGCTCGTCGGGCACGATCTGCTGACGCAACGTGCTGACAACAACCTTCTCCGCGGTCATCAACGCACCGGTCACCATCATCATCGCGGCCGCGACCCAGGGATCGGCGACAAGTCCCAGAACCAGAATGGCGGCGCCCACACCGGCTTTGCCCACGAGCATCACCGTGCCGGAGCCGAATCGCCTGCTGACGGCCGCGGCGGCCAGTCCCCCGGCCGTCGCGCCGGCCGCGGTGGCCGTCAGCAGCAGGCCGAACCCGAAGTCCGGAAGGTCGAGGACCTCCTTGGCCAGCAGCGCGAGCATCGCGAATTGAGCGGTGGCGGCGACGTTGCCGAGGCAGGAAACCGCGGCCAGCGCCCGTAGCGTCCGGTTCCCGAACAACCATCGAACGCCTTCGACGATGTCGCTCCGCACGCTCTGGCGCGGAGCGTCGGACGTCTCCTTCAGCTTGGCGTCCGTCCGCGTCGAGAAGATCAACAGACCGCTGGCGGCGAACGAGAGAGCGTTGCCGGCGAACGGCAGGAAGTTCCACACGCCGAAGAGGGCGGAGCCGAGCGGAGGCCCCACGAAGTCCTCACCGTTGCTCTCCGCCGCGACGATCCGCCCGTTCGCCGTCGCCAGCTTCCGCGGATCCCGCGACACGAAGTCCGGGATGGCCGACTGGGCGGCGATGTCGAAGAAGACCTGGCCGATGCCCAGCAGGAACGCCGCGACCACCAGCCACACCAGGTTCGTCCGCCGGGTCAGGATCAGCACCGCGAGAACGACCAGGACGGCGAACCGGGCCAGGTCGGCGCACACCATCACCTGCCGCCGGTCCAGCCGGTCCACCACGACACCGGCGTGCAGCGAGAGCATCACCCAGGGAATCTCGGCAGCCATGACGACGAAGCTCAACGCCATCGGACTGCTGGTGCTCTGCAGGGCCAGCAGGGGCAACGCGGCGGCGTGCATGCCGGTGCCGATGGACGACACGAGCGTGGCGCCGAAGAGCCTGTGGAAGCGACTGCCCAGTCTCACCTCGGCGTCGTCAGCCTTCGTGGGCACTTCGCGAATTCCTCCGGCAGGGCTTTCACGACAGAAGACTCCAGTACGGATCCCCCGCCGAACCGTACCCGCGCACGAGGACCTGCAGTTCGCGATCGAGAGCCTGCCCAGCCGGGTGCTCATCGGGAGCCACTGATCACCTGATTCCGTTCACGCCAGCGGCCCGAAGACGTAGATCCATCCGATCACCTGGGCGACGAGCACCAGCCCGACGACGATGACGCCCCAGCCCGACGAGCCCGCAGGCTCCAACCACTCCCCCACACATCGCCGTACCCGACTCGGTTAGCCGCCCGCCGCGGACTTCAGCCGGATGGCCTCCGACATTCGCGTGGCCGGGTCCCGCCGACTCGTTTGGCAAACTTCTTACTGACCTGTAAGTTAGCGGCATGACGGCGAACATGGCAGATGTGGCAGCGAGTGACATCGCCGCGGTCGAGGAGTTCTGCGGCCGATGGGCGAAGGCCTGGAACGAGCACGACGCCGGCGCGGTGGCGGCCATGTGCGCGGAGGATCTCGTCTACGACGAACCCGCGCTGGGTGCGACGGCGCACGGCCCGGACTCCATCCGCGACTTCGTGGCGCAGATGGCCCGCACTTTTCCGGACTACTCGTTCGAACGCGTGGGTTTCTACGCCGAGACGACTCGGCGCGCGATCGTCGTGGCCTGGCGTTTCACCGGCACTGTCGCCGGAACCGACCGGCGCGTCGAGTTCCACGGTGACGACCGGCTGGAACTGGGCGAGGACGGCCTGATCCACGCCTACCGGTGCCTGTACGACAACAAGTTCGTCGAGCGCCAGGTCCGCGGTCAGACGGTCGCCGGGTGAACGCCGGCCCTCCTGTTCGCCTGCCCGCCGCGGCGCGCCGGGCGGGCATCCTCGAAGCGGCCGGGGTCGAGTTCGCCAGCAACGGACTGGCGGGTGGGCGCCTGGACGCCATCGCCGAGCGGGCCGGCATCTCGCACCCGCGCGTCGTGCAGATGTTCGGCACCAAGAAGAAGTTGTTCCTCGAAGTCGTCGATCTCGCCTTCGACCGGATCGAGGGCGCGTTCGAGCGCGCGGAACCGACGTTGATCGCGCTGGGCGACGCCTACCGGAAACTCCTGCGACGGGAACGCACCATCGGTCTGGTGATGTTGCAGGGCTTCGCGGCGGCGGCCGACGAGGACGTGCGAGAAGCGGTACGGCGTCGTCATCTGGGTCTCATGAAGACGATCGCCAGGCTGACCGGCGCGGATTCCTCGCAGGTGCGCACGTTCTTCGCCACAGGTCTGATCCAGACGGTCTCCACCGCGCTCGACCTGTCCGGCCGCCGCGCCGACACGGCCTGGAGCGCCTGGATTCTCCAGCTCGTCGATTCACCTTCCACCGCAGAAGAGGAAAAGTAGTCGTGGTCGTCCACCGGACCGTCGCCGTCAACGGCATCAACATGGTCGTCGCGGAGCAGGGCGAGGGCCCGCTCGTGCTGTTGCTGCACGGCTGGCCCGAGACATCACACTCGTGGAGGCACCAGATCGGGCCGCTGGCCGACGCGGGATATCGCGTCGTGGCGCCGGATCAACGCGGTTTCGGCCGTACGGATCGACCTGCCGGTGTGGAGCAGTACACGATGCTGCACCTGGTCGGTGACGTCGTGGGGCTGATCGAAGCGCTGGGCGAGGAGCCGGCGATCGTGGTCGGGCACGACTGGGGCGCGCCGGTCGCCTGGCACACCGCCCTGCTGCGCCCGGACCTGGTTCGGGGCGTCGCCGGGATCAGCGTGCCGCCCGCACCGCGCGCGCCGGCGCCACCGCTGAGCCTGCTGCGCGCGCATTTCGGCGAGGGCTTCTACCAGATCTACTTCCAGCGACCGGGCGTCGCCGAAGCCGAGTTCGGCGCGGACATCCGGGCCACGTTCCGGACCCTGCTCGGTGGCTCCGCGCAGGCGCCCGTCGTCCAGGACGGTGAGGGCTTCCTCGACCGATTCACCACTCCCGAGCAGATGCCCGACTGGCTGGAGGACGAGGACATCGACGTCGCCGTCGAGTCGTTCGAACGCTCAGGCTTCACCGGCGGCCTGAACTGGTACCGCAACATCGACCGCAACTGGGAGTTGCTCGCACCCTGGCACGACGCGCGGATCACTCCCCCGGCGTACTACCTCTGCGGCGAAAACGATCTCACCCGCGCGTTCACCGACAGCACCGCCATGGCCAAGGCAGCGGCAGACCTGCGAGGTGTCGTCGACGTCGCCGGTGCGGGTCACTGGGTTCAGCTGGAACGTCCCGACGAGGTGAACGCCGCGCTGCTGGGGTTCTTCGGGAGCTTGTGACTCAGAGACCGAGGCGCTGCTGTTCGGCCTGCACCACTCGCTGCTCCACCGACATCGCCGAATCCAGCGCGCTCGCGTGCGAGTGCTTCGTGTCGCTTTCACGCGCGTAGTGGTCGAACAGCAGAGTCTTGTGGTCGCGGATCTCCTGCACCCGCGCGTCCACGCTGTCCTTGACCAGCAACCGGTGCACGTGGACCTTGCGGACCTGGCCCATCCGGTGACACCGCGCGATCGCCTGGTCCTCCGTGCTGGGCTTCCACTGCGGCTCGGCGATGATCACCACGGACGCGGCCTGGATGTTGAGGCCCACGCCGCCCGCCTCGATCTGGGCGACCAGCACCGCGTGGTCGTCGCACGCCGTGAACGCGTCCACCATTTGCTGACGACCCTGCGCCGACGTCGCGCCGGTCAGGGGACCGAAGACCTCGACGTGTTGCGCGACCGCGTCCAGGACGTCGTGGAAGTACGAGAACACCACGACCTTCCAGCCGTTGTCCCTCGACTCCTCGATGATCTCCAGCAGCCGCTCCAGCTTCGCCGAGCCTCGGGGCGTGCCCGGCGCGAAGGCGGCGCGGCGCATCGCCATCAGGTTCCCCGCGCGCACCGCGTCGAGGTACGCGCCCCGGTCCTGCTTGCCGAACTCGACCCAGTCCTCCATCTCCAGAAGTTCCGGCAGCTCCCCCAGCACGTCCTCCTGGTTGCGCCGCAGGTACACCGGTGCGACGACACGGCGGAACGCCTTCGCTCCCACCACGGCGTCGGTGGCGCCCGTGCGGGCCGCGACGCTCGGCTGGAGATAGGCGACCAGGTTGCGGAACTCCTCGACGCGGTTCTCCATCGGCGTGCCGGTGAGGAGCACCGCCCGCTCCGCGCGCTGCACGATCGTGTTGACCGCCTGGGAGCGCTGCGTGTCCGGGTTCTTCACGTAGTGCGCCTCGTCGACGACGACCAGCGCCGGGCGGAACCTCTTCGGCAGCACCAGTTTCGGCAACGTGCCGAACGTCGTGACGCCGACACCGCCCTGTGCCAGCCACTTGCCGACCGCGCCGTCGCGGCCCGCGCCGTGCATCCGGTGCGGCTCGAGGTCGCTGTGCCTCGCGATCTCGTTGACCCAGTTGACGACGACGCTCGCCGGGCAGATCACCAGGAACCCGCGCCGACCACCGGCGGCGAGGCTGGCCATCACCGCGATGGCCTCGATCGTCTTGCCCAGGCCCATCTCGTCACCGATGATGACGCGTTTGCGGGCCAGCGCGAACTTGGCTCCGAACACCTGGTAGCCGCGCAGCGACACCTTCAGCAGGCTGGTGTCCAGCGTGGTCGCGTCGACCTCGTGCTCGATGTCGGCCGGGACGAAACCCTTGGCGGCACTGCGATCCGGCATCGCCTCCGCGCCACCGAGGTCGGCGAGGAGCGTGTTGTAGGCGGCCGCGTCGAGCTCGTAGTCGCGCCACAGCGAACGGTGATCCAGGTCCGGCACGCGCAGCTGCTTGTCCACCGCCCGCAACGCCGCCACGTCGCGACTGGCCAGCAGCGCCTCGAGCCGGCCGAGCGAGTCGAGGGCGGCCTGTCGCTTCTTGCGCGACGAGAAGAACATCCGCAGCCGGCTCCAGGCACGGGCGGCGGCGCGCACGTCGGCGTCGACCCTGCCCAGCACGTCCGCGAGCGGCTCCCGCAGCGGGCCGACGAGCTGGTTCGCCCTGCGCAGCTTGGACATCAGCTGCAACAGCTCGGTCTGGGCGCGGTCAGCGCGGTCGGGGTTCAGCCGGACAGTCGTGTCGCGCGCAACACCGTCAACGACGGCGCGGGCGACCCGCACGATCTGCTCGGCGGACTGCCTGCCGACTCCAGGCACGCCATCCAGCTGGTCCGGGCGTGCCTCGGCGACATCGGCGACAGTCCGGAACCCGGCGGCCTTCAGCTTGCTCAGGCGCAGGTTCGCCTTCGTGTCCCGGAGCTTGTCCACCGGCATGGCGCGAAGCTGGTCGGCCACCTGCGAGTCCCGCACGGCCTGGTACTGGGCGGCGGCGAGCGCGAGCAACCGATCCGGTTCCGCGCGCACCCCTGCTGCCTCGGCGCGGAACGCCTTCGCGGCGGCCAGCACCGCGCGAGCATGCCTACCGACCTTCGACGAGTCGTCCACCCGTGTCCTTCCGTCAGGCGGCCCGAGAATACCGAAACGAGGCCTGGCGTCAGCAGGCGGAGCTGTTAACGCTAACAGCCAGCTAGCCTCACACTGGATCACCACATGCGCTAATGCCTCTGCGCAAAGGAGAGTCGAACGTCATTCGACGCTACTGCGTGAAGGTGAGCGCTCACATCTGCCGTTGACCGCGCATTCCGCTCGTGGCTAGATTCCGTGCCACACCGCGTCTCCGCGGAGACGCGCCCAGACAGTGCGGGCAACGTCGCCGAGCAACCGGGAGCATCGCCATGTCCTCATCGTTGAGTCGACGCAGGCTCTTGCAAGCCGCAGGTGTTGCCGCCATCGCGACGACCGCGCCGTCGCTGGTCACCGGTTCGGCACAGGCGGCCACGGTGCCACCTGTCCGCGGCGACGCGGGCGTGTCGGCCTCCCCCTTCGACCTGTCCGAGGTCCGGTTGACGCCGGGCCGGTGGCTGGACAACCAGAACCGGACGCTGTCCTACCTGCGGTTCGTCGACGTCGACCGGCTGCTCTACAACTTCCGCGCCAACCACCGCCTGTCCACCGGCGGTGCCGCGGCGCTGGGCGGGTGGGAAGCCCCGAACTTCCCGTTCCGCACGCACAGCCAGGGGCACTTCCTCACGGCGTGGGCACAGGCGTGGGCGGTCCTGGGTGACACGACGTGCCGCGACAGGGCCAACTACATGGTCGCCGAACTGGCCAAGTGCCAGGCGAACAACTCGGCGGCCGGGTTCAACACCGGATACCTGTCCGGATTCCCGGAGTCGGACTTCGACGCGATGGAGGCCGGTTCGCCCAAGTCCGTGTCGTACTACTCCCTGCACAAGACCCTCGCCGGGCTGCTGGACGCGTGGCGCTACATCGGCAACACCCAGGCACGGGACGTGTTGCTGCGCATGGCCGGGTGGGTGGACTGGCGCACGGCACGGCTGTCCTACAGCCAGATGCAGAACATCCTCGGCACCGAGTTCGGCGGTATGAACGCGGTGCTGGCCGACCTGTACCAGCAGACGGGCGAGTCGCGCTGGCTGACGGCCGCCCAGCGGTTCGACCACGCCGCGGTGTTCGACCCGCTGGCCGCCAACCAGGACCGGCTCAGCGGTCTGCACGCGAACACCCAGGTGCCGAAGTGGATCGGCGCGGCCCGCGAGTACAAGGCCACCGGCACCACCCGCTACCGCGACATCGCCAGCAATGCCTGGAACATCACCGTCGGCGCGCACACCTACGTCATCGGCGGCAACAGCCAGGCCGAGCACTTCCGCGCGCCCAACGCCATCGCCGCCTACCTCAACACCGACACGTGCGAGGCGTGCAACACCTACAACATGCTCAAGCTCACCCGAGAACTGTGGCTCACCGACCCGAACCGGGCCACCTACTTCGACTACTACGAACGCGCGCTGCTCAACCACCTCATCGGCCAGCAGAACACCGCCGATCCCCACGGCCACATCTGCTACTTCACCGGCCTCAACCCCGGCCACCGGCGCGGCAACACCGGCCCGGCGTGGGGCGGCGGCAACTGGAGCACCGACTACGGCACCTTCTGGTGCTGCCAGGGCACCGCGCTCGAGACCAACACCAAACTCGCCGACTCCATCTACTTCTTCAACGGCACCACCCTCACCGTCAACCTCTACGCACCCTCGGTGCTGACGTGGTCGTCGCGCGGCATCACCGTCACCCAGACCACGACCTACCCGGCGAGCGACACCACCACCCTGACCGTCACCGGCAACGCGGCCGGATCCTGGACGATGCGGTTGCGCATCCCCGCCTGGACCACCGGCGCGACCATCAGCGTCAACGGCGTCACGCAGAACATCACCACCACGCCCGGCACCTATGCCTCCCTCACGCGTTCGTGGACCCCAGGCGACGAGGTGACGCTGCGACTGCCGATGCGCGTGACCGTCCAACCCGCCAACGACAACAGCAACGTCGTCGCGCTCACCTACGGCCCGGCCGTACTCGCGGGCAACTACGGCAACACCACCCTGACCGCGCCGCCCTCGCTGGACGTCAACTCCGTCACCCGCACCAGCACGTCGTCACTGGCGTTCACCGCGAAGGCGAACGGAACACAGGTCAACCTCGGGCCGTTCCACGACGCGCACGGCTTCAACTACACCGTCTACTGGAACACCGGCGGCGGCGGCACGACGAGCTATCGGCTGGTCAACGCCGGCACCGGCCTGGTGCTGGGCATCCAGAACATGTCGACGGCCGACGGCGGACTGGCACTGCAGTGGGGTGACACGGGGACGGCCGACCACAACTGGCAGCTGATCACCGACGGGACGGACGTGCGGCTGCGCAACGTCAACAGCGGCAAGGTGCTCGGCGTGGAGAACATGTCCACCGCCGACAACGCCCGCGTGCTGCAGTGGGCCGACAACGGCACCGCCGACCACAGGTGGACCCTCGTCCCCAACGGCGACGGCACCCACAAGATCCGCAACGTCCACAGCGGCAAGCTGCTCGGCATCCTCAACGGCTCCACCGCGCAGGGAGCGCAGGCCGTGCAGGACTCCGACAACGGCAGCGCGGACAACCGCTGGCGCCTGGTAGCCAACTGACGGCACGCAATTCCACCTGACCACGGTTCGTTCGGCCGAAAAGGTGCAAGATGGCGGGGTGAGCATGCCGAGACGAGGCAGACCCGCCGGCCCGACCGGGCCGGTGATAGGCCGTGCTCTCCAGCTCCTCGACGCGTTCGACGCCGAGCACCGCGAACTGACGCTGAGCGGGCTCGCCCGGCGCGCGAAGATGCCGTTGTCGACCGCGCACCGGCTCATGCAGGAGCTTTGCGCGTTCGGCGCCGTCGAGCGAGGCGACGACGGGCTGTACCGGGTCGGCCTGCGTCTGTGGGAGATCGGCTCACTTGCGCCGCGTGGTCCCGGCCTGCGCGAGACCGCCTTGCCGTTCATGGAGGACCTCTCCCGGGTCACCGGGGAGAACGTGCAGCTCGCCGTCAGGGAGGGCGCGGAGGTCGTCTTCGTCGAGCGGATCGCGGGATCCGGCGCGGTGCCCGTGCTCACCCGCGTCGGCGGCCGGTTCGCGCTCACCGCCACCGGGGTCGGCCTGGTCCTGCTCGCGCACGCTCCCGCCGAGGTGCAGGAGGAGGTGCTGGGCGGCCCGATCGACCGGTACACCGCCAAGACCGTCACCGATCCCGGCCCGCTGCGGCGGATGCTCGCCGCCGTCAGGTCGAACGGTTTCTCGATCAGCGACCGCCAGGTCACGATGGACGCCCTCTCGGTCGGCGCGCCGATCCACGACCGGCACGGCGAGGTCGTCGCCGCCGTGTCACTGGTCGTGCGGCACGGCAGCACCGCGCCGCACGCGCTGGCGAGGCTGGTGCGCACCAGCGCCCAGGCGATCTCCCGCGCCCACTCGGCGTAAGGACGCCATCAGGGCTTCCATTTTCCGGAAAGCACGCTATGGCCCGCGTCGTGGCCCGCGTCACTCTGTGGCTCCCCACCACGGAGAAGGAGCATCGATGACCGGGTTCCCGCGCGACCAGTGGTACGTCGCAGCCTACGGGTCCGAGATCGAGCACGACCTGTTCACCCGCACGGTCTGCGGCGAGCCGATCCTGTTCTGGCGCACCCGCGACGGAGCGGTGACGGCCATGCCGGACCGGTGCGTGCACCGGCGGTTCCCCTTGTCCCAGCCACCTTCCCGGCTCGTCGACGACCAGGTGGTGTGCGGTTACCACGGCTTCACCTACGACGCCGGCGGCAAGTGCGTCGCCGTCCCCGGCCAGGCCCGCATCCCGCGCACCGCAAGGCTTCTGCCGTACCCGGTCGTGGAGCAGGACTCGTTCGTGTGGGTCTTCATCGGCGAGCCGGCCAACGCCGACGCGTCGCTGATCCCGCGGGCGCCGTGGCTCACCTCACCGGACTACACGACGGTGTACGGCATGGAACCGTTGCAGGCCAGGTACTCCCTGCTCGTCGACAACCTGCTGGACCTCTCGCACGAGACGTACCTGCACGGCGGTTACATCGGCACGCCGGAGGTCGCCTCCACCCCGATCACGACCGAGGTCGACGAGGACGCGGGCATCGTCTACGTCTCACGGCACATGGACGACGCGGAATGTCCGCCGTTCTACTCGAAGTCGACCGGCCTCCAGGGCAGGATCGCGCGCTGGCAGGACATCGAGTACACGCCACCGTGCCTGTACAAACTGCACAGCCGCATCGCGCCGGTCGGGTCCGTGCCCAACGCGGACGGGACCGACCCGGACGCGTTCCACGTCGAGGTCGTGTACGCGATCACGCCGGAGACCGAGACCTCGACGCACGACTTCTGGTGCGTGGCAAGGGACTTCGCGCTCGGCGACGAGGAGGTCTCCGCGTTCCTCGCCGAGAACAACCGCACCGTCGTCATGCAGGACGTCGTGGCGCTGAACGTGCTGGAGAAGGTCGTCGCTGGCGAACCCGAGGGCTACCAGGAACTGTCGGTCAACATCGACACCGGCGGGCTCGCGGCACGGCGGATGCTCAACCGGCTGTGCGAGAAGTCGTGAACGCGCTGACCGGCGACCGCGTGTTCCGCATCCACTGGGTGCTGGGCACCGACCGGCTCCGCGCGGTGTGCCACTGCTCGGCCGAACGCGAGTTCGAGGACCCGGTCGAACTGTGGGAGTGGCTGCTCGCTCATCCGGTGGGACACACGCCATGAAACTGTTGCTGGAGAACAAGGTCCCGATCGCCGACGGTGTGGTGCTGCTGACGTTGCGGCATCCGGACGGCGACCCGCTGCCGGCCTGGACGCCCGGCGCCCACGTGGACCTGGTGCTCGCCGACGACCTGGTCCGCCAGTACTCGCTGTGCGGCGACCCGTCCGACACGTCGGTCCTGAAGGTCGCCGTCCTGCGCGAACCCGACGGGCGAGGCGGCTCGCGGCACGTGCACGACGTGCTCGCCGAGGGGCAGTTGCTCGAGGTGCGCGGGCCGCGCAACCACTTCGAGCTCGTCGAGGCGAAGCGCTACCTGTTCATCGCGGGCGGCATCGGCATCACCCCGATCCTGCCGATGATCGCCCAGGTCGAGGCGGCCGGGCACGACTGGCGGCTGGTCTACGGCGGCAGAACGCGGTCCTCCCTGGCGTTCCGCGAGGAACTGGAGCGCCTGGCCCACGTCGAGATCCGCCCTCAGGACGAGTACGGCCTGCTGGACCTGGAGGCGCTGCTCGGCGAGCCGGAGGAAGGGACCGCCGTGTACAGCTGCGGCCCGGAAGGTCTGCTCACCGCCGTCGAGAAGCACTGTGCGGCGTGGCCGGCCGGCACCCTCCACGTGGAACGGTTCGCACCGAGAACCGATGCGGCACAAGGGCCTCGGCACGAGTTCGAGGTCGAGCTGGCACAGACGCGCACGGTGCTGCGGGTGCCGGCCGGCGAGTCCGTGCTCGAAGTCGTCGAACGAGCGGGTGTGCCCGTGCTGTCGTCCTGTCAGGAAGGCACCTGCGGCACCTGCGAGACGACCGTGCTCGGCGGCACCCCCGATCATCGCGACTCCGTGCTCACCGCGGAGGAACAGGAGGCCGGCGACGTGATGATGATCTGCGTGTCCCGGTCGCGCTCTCCCCGCCTCGTGCTCGACCTCTGAGAAACACTTGACAGTTCAACAAGGCAGTCTCATGCTTTCAATATCAGGAATCCTTATATTAGTGATCCTGATACCGACGCTCGACGAGGAGCTGACCATGCGTGGCCACTTAGGACCCGGCGAGAGCGGCGCGGCACCGGTTGAGCAGGTCGTGCAGCGCGGTGCGCTCGCCCTTGCTGAGCCTGCTCACCATGCGTTCCTCGATCGCCGCGAGCTCGGCGGCG
Source organism: Lentzea sp. NPDC005914 (assembly GCF_040629405.1). Classification (NCBI taxonomy): domain Bacteria; kingdom Bacillati; phylum Actinomycetota; class Actinomycetes; order Pseudonocardiales; family Pseudonocardiaceae; genus Lentzea; species Lentzea sp. NPDC005914. Next base: position 268,219 of record NZ_JBEXVQ010000003.1, read on the forward strand.
TGCTCGTCCAGGAACGCCCTGCCCTTGTCCGTGAGGCTGATCAGCAACCTTCTGCCGTGCGCGGGGTCCTGCTCGCGGACGATCAGCTCACGTCGCTCGAGCGCGGCGACCATGTCGGTCATCGTCTGCGCGGTCACGAACGAGTGCCGGGCCAGTTCCGCTGACGTGAGGCCGTCGCGGCCGGCGAGCACCGTCAGCGCCGTGTACTGCAGGGTCGTCACACCGGCCGGCCGCAGCACCTCGTCCATGAGTGCGCGCACCGCGAGTTCCACCTGCTTGACCTCGTACATCAGCGACGGTCGCAAGTGCCCCACCTTCCCCATCGATCTTCCCGTTCCTCCGAAGCCTGTCACAGGAAGGCAAATCCACATGACCACAGTCGACGACCGGCCGACCGCAACGCTGCGCCGCCCCGACGTCACGCCTGGCAGGTTGTTCATCGGGGGACGGTGGCAGGACGCCGCGGAAGGCGGCCGAATTGATGTCGTCGACCCGTCCACGGGGTCGGTCGTGACGTCCGTCGCCAGGGCCGGGACGGCGGACGTGAACGACGCGGTCGACGCGGCGCGCGCCGCGTTCGACGGGTGGGCGGCCACACCGGGCAGACACCGCGCTCGGATCCTGCACCGCGTCGCGGACGTCGTGCGCGCCAGAGCGGACGAGCTGGTCGGGGTGGAGAGCCTCGACGTCGGCAAGCCGGTCGCGTTGTGCCGTCCGGTCGACGTGGAGACGACCGCCGAGCAGTACGAGTACTGCGCGGCGCTGGCGCAGGGCATCGACGGGGCGACGCGGCAGATCCCCCTGGCCGCCCACGCCTACACCCGCCGTGAGCCGGTCGGGGTGGTCGCGGCGATCACGCCGTTCAACTTCCCGCTGATCCTGTCGAGCTCGAAGATCGCACCAGCGCTCGCGGCCGGCAACACGGTGGTGCACAAGCCCGCGGAGGACACACCGCTCAGCGCGTTGCTGATGGCCGAGATCCTCACCGAGGCGGGAGTGCCCGCGGGCGTGGTCAACGTGGTGACCGGGTACGGCGCCGAGGCAGGCGAACACCTGCTGCGCCACCCCGGCGTGGACAAGGTGGCCTTCACCGGGTCGACGGCCGTCGGCAGGCACGCGGCGAGCGTGGCGGGCGAGCAGCTCAAGCCGATGACGATGGAGCTGGGCGGTAACGCGGCGCACATCATCTTCGACGACGCCGACCTCGGGAAGGCGATCGGCGCGGCCATCAAGGCCTTCGTGTTCAACACCGGCCAGTTCTGCATGGGCGGTCCCAGGTTGCTCGTCGCGGCACCGTCGTACGACGCCGTCGTCGGCGCGCTCGCCGACGCCGTGCCGCACGTCCCGCTCGGCGATCCCTTCGACCCGGCGACCGTGATCGGCCCGATGGCCGGCGAGCGGCATCTGTCCAAAGTGGAAGGCTATGTCGCCCAGGCGATTGCGGACGGTGGCCGGATCGTGACGGGCGGGCGGCGGGCCGAACGGGACGGTTTCTTCTTCGAGCCCACGGTGATCGCCGGCCTTCCGGACACCTCCGCGGTCGTGCAGGAGGAGATCTTCGGCCCGGTGCTGACCGTGCAGCGGTTCGACACCGAGGACGAGGCGGTCGCCCTGGCCAACGGCACGTCCTACGGCCTCGCGGCAGGGTTGCAGACCGAGAACCTCGCTCGCGCGCACCGGGTGGCGGCCCGGCTGCAGGCGGGCATCGTCTGGGTCAACGACTGGGCGATGCTCGACCCCGCGATCCCGTTCGGCGGGATCAAGGACTCCGGGTACGGCCGGGAGTACGGCCCCGAGGCGCTCGCCGCCTACACGCGCACCAAGTCCGTCGTCATCTCCCTCGCCTGACCTCCCAGGAGAAACCATGTCCACGACAACGACGGCGGCCGTGGTCGAGTCCGCCGGTTCCGGGTTCGCGCTCACCGAGGTCACGCTGGACGACCTCCGCCCCGACGAGGTCCGCGTGCGGGTCGTCGCCGCCGGCATCTGCCACACCGACCTCGGCGTGGCGGGCGGGCACCTGCCGTTCCCGCTGCCCGGCGTGCTCGGCCACGAGGGCGCCGGAATCGTCGAGGAGGTCGGCTCCGCGGTCACCAAGGTGGCCGCGGGCGACCAGGTGCTGCTGAGCTACACCTCCTGCGGCCGCTGCCCGAACTGCCGCGACGGCCACCCCGCCTACTGCGACACCTGGCTGCCGTCGAACCTCCTCGGCGGCGAACGAGCCGACGGGACGTCGCCGATCTCCCGCGACGGCGTCCCGCTCGGCGGCCACTTCTTCGGGCAGTCGAGCTTCGCCCACCACGCCGTCGTCGACGAACGCAGCGTGGTGAAGGCCCCCGCCGACGCACCGCTCGACCTGCTCGCCCCGCTCGGCTGCGGGGTCATGACCGGCGCCGGCGCGGTCTGGCACGTCCTCGCCCCGCGACCCGGCGCCACCCTCCTCGTCACCGGCGCGGGCGCGGTCGGCCTCTCGTCGGTCATGGCGGCCCGGCTCACCCCGGCCACCCGGATCATCGTGGCCGACCGCGTGCCGTCGCGGCTGGCACTCGCGACCGAGCTCGGCGCCACCCACACCATCGACACCACCCAGACCGACCTCGGCGAGGCGATCGCGAAGTTCACGTCGGACCGCGGTGTCGACGGCGTCGTGGAGACCACCGGCAACGCCGACGTGCTCGGCGTCGCGATCTCCTCGCTCGCGCCCCGCGGCACCGCGGTGATCGTCGGCGCGCCCGCGTTCGGCACCCACGTGCCGGTCAACGTGAACTTCATGCTGTCCGGCCGCAACGTCGCCGGGCTCACCATGGGTGACGCCGAGACGCAGGCGCTGATCCCGGTGCTCGTGGAGCTCGTCGCCGCGGGCAGGATGCCGATCGACCGGCTGATCACCCACTACGAGTTCGGGCAGATCCAGCAGGCGGTCGACGACGCGCTGGCGGGCGTGACGATCAAACCCGTGCTGCGGCTGGGGTGAGACGACGATGATCGGACCGGCCAACCCCGGTGTCGGCAGCTGGCCGGCCCGGCGCGCGCGCATCTCCCCTGACCGCACCGCACTCGTGCAGGCAGGCCGGACGCTGACTTACTCCGAGCTCGCACACCGCGTCGACCGGCTGGCGGCGGTGCTGGCCGGACTGGGCGTGCGCCGCGGTGACCGGGTCGCCTACCTCGGGGTCAACGACATCAACGTGTTCGAGACCCTGTTCGCGACCGCGCTGTGCGGGGCGATCTTCGTGCCGCTGAACTACCGGCTGTCCGGCACGGAGATCGGGTACATGCTCGCCGACAGCGGCGCGTCCCTGCTCGTGCACAGCGCCGACGCCGACGAGCTCGTCGCGTCGGCCGGACCGCTGCCTCCGGTGTTGCGGACCGCGGACTTCGACGTACAGCTCGCCGGTGAACGTCCCACGGCCGAAGTTCTGCTCGACGACCCGTGTCTGCTGCTGTACACCTCCGGCACGACCGGGAAACCGAAGGCCGCGGTGCTCACGCACGCCAACCTGACCTGGAACACGATCAACCAGCTCGCCCACTTCGACGTCCTGAGCACCGATCGGGCGCTGTGCATCGCACCGTTGTTCCACTGCGTCGGCCTCGGCCAGATCACGCTGCCGACGTTGTTCAAGGGCGGCAGTGTCGAGCCGGTCGCCAGGTTCGATCCGGGGGTCGTCCTCGCCCGGATCGAGCAGGCGCGGATCACCGGGTTCTCCGCGGTGCCGACGATGTTGCAGATGATGTGCCAGGACCCGGCCTGGGACACGACCGACCTCAGCTCGCTGACCTGCGTGCTCTACGGCGGATCACCGGTGCAGGAACGCGTCGCGCGGGCGTGGCTCGACCGCGGCGTCCGGCTGTTGCAGGGATACGGCATGACCGAGGCCTCCCCCGGCGTGTCGATGGCCACCCACGACGGCACGCTGGGCCACCCCGTCTCGGCTGGGGTGGCGCACTTCTTCACCGACATCGCCGCACTCGGCCAGGACGACGTCGTCACGCTCGGAGCGCAGCCAGCCGAGCTGCTCGTCCGCGGCCCGAACGTGTTCAGCGGCTACTGGAACCGTCCGCAGGAGAGCCGTGACGCCTTCGTCGCCGGCGAGTGGTTCCGCACCGGCGACGTGGTCAGGGTCGACGACGATGGCTGGGCCCACGTCGTGGACCGGGTCAAGGACCTGATCATCTCCGGCGGCGAGAACGTCTACCCCGCCGAGATCGAGGCCGTCATCGCGCAGGTGGACGAGGTCGAGTCGTGCGCGGTGGTCGGTGTGCCCGACGAGCGCTGGGGCGAGGCCGGCGTCGCCTACGTCGTCACCCGCGCCGAACTCGGCGAGACCGCGCTGCGAGAGCACCTCGAAGCGAACCTCGCCCGCTACAAAGTACCCAAGCACGTGGTCTTCGTGGACACGTTGCCGCGCAACGCCACCGGCAAGGTCCGCCGCGTCGAGCTGCGCGCGCGAGCCGCCGTCACCTTCGCCCCTGCCTGAACCCTCGTTCGTCCACAATGGAGTCACGCGGCGAGGTGCTGCTCAGCGCCTCGTCTCGTACCTGGTCAGCACCACGCCGCCGGGAAACGTCCGCGTCTCCACCAGGTTCAGGCTCACCCAGCTGTCCAGCGCGGCGAAGAACGGCGTGCCGCCGCCGACCAGGTGTGGATGGGTGACCACCAGGTACTCGTCGATCAACCCGGCCCGCATCACCGCCCCGGCGAGCGTCGCACCCCCGATCTTCATCGGGCCGCCGTCCCCGGCCTTCAGCCGCTCGATCTCGGCGACCGCGTCCCCGGTGACCAGGCGGGCGTTCCAGCCGACCTCGCCGAGCGTCGAGGAGAACACCACCTTCGGCGTGTCCCGCCAGTTGCGTGCGAACTCGATCTGCGCCGGGGTCGCGTCGGGCTGCTCGTCGCCGGTCGGCCAGTAGGAGCTCATGATCTCCCACAGCTTGCGCCCGTACAGCGACGTGCCGGCGGCCAGCTCCTGGTCGAGCCACCACTGAAACAGCTCGTCGCTCGGCGGTCCCCCCCAGCCGATGTCGTCGCCGGCCGCGGCGACGTAGCCGTCCAGGGTCACGTTCATGCCGTAGACCAGTTTCCGCATGGCCCGAAGTTCAGCTGATCCACGACCGGCCCCGCAAGTCGGTGACGGTGACGTCGCGGGGGATGCCGAACGCGGTCAGCGACGTGCGGATCATCGGCCCCACCCCGGAGAGTTCGATGTGAACACCATTCCCGAGGGTGCGGCGCAGCAGCCTGACGAGCATGACCAGTTGCGAACCGGGGGCGGTGGGAGCGCCGGCCAGATCTATCGTGAGTTTCTCGATCGGGTGGCGATCTCGTTCATCGCCGGTCGTCGCCGCGCGCACCCTGGCGACGATGACCGACAGGTACTTGCCCAGCCGGCGAACCTCGTCCGGAGTGAGCCGCAGTCGATAGGTGCCACGCGGCGGGGCCTGAACGATGGTCGAAGACTCGGTCATCTGATGCCTCCTCGGTCACTGGTGCGCCGGCGGGATGACGGCGACGGGGCACTCCGCGTGGTAGATCAGCGACTGGCTGGTGGATCCGAGCAGCAGGCCGCGGAAACCTCCTCGGCCGCGCGTGCCGACGACCACCAGCTGTGCCGACGCGGACTGTCCGATCAGGGCGGGCGCCGGGCCGTCGCGGCTGAGCAGCTGCCGCACCGGCACGTCGGGAAAGGCCTGAGCGCAGGTGGCCACCTGCTCGGTCAGCAGCCGTCGTTCCTCGGCCTCGATCGCTTCGACGCTCGCGGCGATCAGCACGGTGAGCCGTGTCGCGTCGACCAGGGCGTCGCGCCAGGCGCGCACGACGAGCACGGGTGCTCCCCGGAGTGCGGCGGTCTCGAACGCGAACTTCAGCGCCGCGTCGCTGGCGGCGGAACCGTCGACGCCGACCACGATCGGCGCGTCCTCAGGGCGGTCGACTTGCGCTTCACGCACCACGACCACAGGGCACTGGGCGTGTGTGCTGACCGCTACCGCGATCGACCCCACGAGGAGACCGGTGAAACCGCCCAGTCCGCGCGAGCCCAGGACCACGAGCTCGGCGGCGGCCGACCGTCCGATCAGTTGCTCGGCCGCGCCGCCGGTCACCAGTTCGGTGCTCATCTCGACCTGCGGCGCCACGACTTCGGCCGAAGCCTCCGCCGTGGCCAGCCACCGGCGGCCCTGGTCGCGGACCGCTTCGCCGAACTCCGCGGTCGACACGGCCACCTGTGGCGCGTGCACGGGAACAGGCTCGCAGGCGTGCACGATCACCAGCCGGGTGCCTCGCCGGGCGGCCTCCGCAGCGGCCCAGCGTGCCGCGTGGATCGCCGAGGGGGATCCGTCCACTCCTACGACGATCGGCTTGGTCGCGGTCATACGGCGGTTTCCTGGACGATCTGGCCTGCGGTGCGCACGCCAGACCACCTCATGACCTCCGCGGGAAGGTCGAGGAACTCCACGACGGCGGCGTTGGCGTAGCTGCCCCATTCGCTCTGCGGGAGCATCCACATGATCTCGAACTGGTTGCCGTCCGGGTCCATGCCGTAGACGCTCTTGGTGGCTCCGTGGCTGGACTCACCCGTGCGGGCGCCGGCCTCGGTCAGCCGCCGGCGGAACTCGGCGAGCTCGTCGATCGTGTCCACCTGCCAGGCGAGGTGGTAGAGGCCGACCCGGCGCTGCCCGGGTCCAGCAGCCTGATCACCGGCGAACAGCCCGAGATCGTGGTGGTTGCCGGAGCGGGGCAGCCTCAGGAACACCGCGTTGACCCCGGCCTCTCGAGCGACGAGTTCCATGCCGAACACCTCGGTGTAGAACCGCTCGGCTCGTTCGAGGTCGGCGACGAACAACACGGCGTGGTTGAGACGGACCGGGGACATCATGGCGCTGGCGCCTTTCTCGTGGACGGGATCGGTGAAGCGGTGGGTTCAGGCGGTGGGCTCGGCGAGCTTCCAGCCGCTCTGCCACGACCAGCCGTCGCGGGCGTTGAGGGTGATGTTCAGGAACGCCATCTCCTCCAGCGCGCGGGCCATGCGCAGGCCACCCGCGTCGATCGGACGGAATCCCAGCGATGCCAACAGTTGCTGCACGGTGGCTTTGGCCGTCTCGTCGTCACCGGCGTAGAAGCCCTCCAGCTGCTGATCGCCCTCACCGGGGTTGCCCAGGCGGGAGGCGAAGATGGTGTTGAAAGCCTTCACAAGCTTCAGCCCGGGCTTGGCGGCGGCCAACTGCTCGGCCTGGTTGATGCCGCTCGTCGTCAGGTCGCTGAAGGTGTCGTTGAGCGGGTTGGTCGCGTCCACGACGACCGCGTCGACGTCACCGAGCTCGCCCAGCACATCGGCGGCGGCAGCGGCGGGAACCGCCAGTACGACGACGTCGGCACCCTGCGCGGCCGCCGAGACGGTGGAGACCGCCTGGGCACCGGCGACGCTCTCGGCCGCCTTCACCGCGTTCGCCTCGTGAGCGGCGGCGATGGTGACGTCGTGCCCGGCCGCGGCGACGGCCGCCGCAAGCCCACTGCCCACGTTGCCTGCACCGATGATCGCGATTCGCATCTGAAGCTCCTCTCGAAAGTTCAACCTTGAACTAATCATAGCTGATTTACTTCAAGCTTCAAGTAAACCGGAGCGTGACTCCGAACTCACCGAGTCTGCGCGGTCCGCTACCAGTTGGCAGGCGGATCGCTGGCCGGAAACGAGCCGTGGCCCCAGATCTCGACCAGGTCGGTGCTCGCCGTGCCCGGCGCCGACGGCGGTGGCGCCGGACACGGCAGCGAACGGAGACCGCACGACGTCTCGCGTTCGCGGTCACTGAGCACGACGCACCTGCCCGTACGGCACCGCGTTCACCAGAGTGACGGCGACCATGGCGCCGCTGGGTGTCCGGTAGGTGCGCTGTTCCCCTCGGCGAGCGCCGTTGACCGCCGCTCCCAGCGGCGAGTCCGGCGAGTAGACCTCGATCGTGCCGTGTTCCGCGCCGCGCGCGCCGAGCAGGAACGTCTCGGTCTCGCCGGTGTCGTCGAAGCGAACGGTCAGCACCATGCCGGGTTCGGCGACGCCGTCGTCCGGAGGGTCCTCGCCCACCACCGCGTTGGTGAGGAGGTCGTTGATCTGACGGATGCGCGCCTCTCGTTCCCGCTGAGAGGCGAAATCCACATCGCCGCGCGTTGGCGCGAGCAAGGTCGTCAGTTCGTTGCGGAGCCGGTGGTGCGCCTGCGGTGTCAGCCACACGCGTGGCGTCGTGCTCGTCATGATGCCTCCGTGGCAGGAATAGGTGCCGTCAGGGCGGCCTGGGGGAGGTGCCGCCCTGACGGCGGGGGCGTCCGTGCAGGCCGGGTTCGGTCGGCCCGGCGACCCGCACGGACAGGAAGGTGGTCAGCGGTGACGGCGCAGGATCGCCTCGAAGTCGTGGGCGTAGCCGGTGGCCACGCTCATGAGGATGTCGCGCTGCACGCGGAGGAAGTCGTTCTCCTTGCGCAGCCAGGCGAGTTCGGCCCGCTCTCCGTCGGTCAACGGCGGATCGGTGTGCTCGGCTTCCACGTGGCGCTCACCTGAGCGGGTCGAACTCGCGCAGCGCGGCGGGCTGCTTGCCGGTGGTGATCTGCTCCGCCAGCAACCGTCCGGTGACCGGACCCTGCGCCAGGCCCCACATGCCGTGACCGCCGGCCACGTACACGCCTGGAGTGCGGGTCGCGCCGATCAGCGCGCGACCGTCCGGAGTGAACGGGCGCGGACCCACCCAGACATCGGTGCGGTCCTCCCACCAGACACCGTCCAGCAGCGGCCGGGCGGAGGCGATGATCGCGTCCACTCGCGCCTGGTCCAGCGGCGCGTCCGGATCGCGGAACTCCATCGTGCCCGCCACCCGCAGACCGCCTTGGTAGGGCGTGCAGGCAACGCGCGCTTCCGGCAGGTAGATCGGGCCGTGCAGCGGTTTGCGCACGGGCACGGTGAACGAGTACCCGCGCCCGGCCCGAACCGGGGTGCGGACACCCGCCCGTGCCGCGAGCCCCGGCAGCCAGGCGCCGGTGGCGACGACCGCCACGTCGGCGGAGATCTCGTTGCCGTCCTTGGCTTTCACGGTGACACCGGCGTTGTTGGCGCGGACGTCGACGACCTCGAACGGACGGATCGTGGCACCGCGGGCGACCACGGCGCGGCCCAGCGCCTGGACGAAGCCGCCGGGGTCTGCGAAGCGCTGCCCGTCAATGCGCACACCAGCCGTGAGCGCGGACGACGCCAGCGGAACCTGTTCCCTCAGGTCCGCAGTGGACAGTCGCACGTGCGCCACCGGTTGTCCCGTCGCCGCAAGCCGTTCCAGCTCCCGCAGGAGTGTCTCCGCTTGTCTGGCGGACGTGAAGGCCGCGGTGATCGGGGCGTCGACGGTGGGCGCCTCGACACCGTTGGCGGTGAGCACGTCGTAGGCTTCGATGCTCTCCTCGTTGAGAGGGATGTTCGCCTTCGCCACCCTCGTCCAGGACGACCAGCGGCAGTGGGCCGCGAAGCGCGTCAGGAACGACCAGAGCTTCGGGTCCGCGGTCAGCGGGATGTGCAGTGGCGCGGCCCGGTCGAACAGGGACCGCAGTCCGTAGCGCAGCACCGCCGGTTCGTTCAGCGGGATCGCCAGCCCTGGTGCGATCCACCCGGCGTTGCCCCAGGACGCGCCGGCCGCGACGCCGGTCCGGTCGACCACCGTCACCTCAACACCGCGCTCCTGCAGGAACCACGCCGTGGACAGGCCCACCACGCCCGCACCGGCCACCACCGCTGAGCGCGGACCGCCGTCAAGGCGCTCGACGCCGTCCATCCCTGCCTCCTGTCATCGCTTGTCCCGATTCCAGGATGCGGCGGGCACCTCACCGACCGCTTGTCCGCTTCCTACAATTACAGCTCAGCGATTGTCGGTTTCCGACACCGTCGCCGCGAGGTCGATCATCATCGCGACCCGCTTGGCGGCGTCGTCCAGACCGAGGCTGGTCACCTCGCTCATCTTCCGCAGCCGGTTGCGCACGGTGTTGCCGTGGACGCCGAGCCGCTCACCGGCCACGGCCAGATCGCCCTGCGCCTCGAGCCACGCCCGCAGCGTCGCGACGTAGTCGGTGCCGTGTTCGCCGTCGTGCCTGCGCAGGTCGGCCACGGGCCCGCGAGCGGACGCGCGGCCGACCCGTGCGGCAGAACGCAGGCGCTGCAGCAGGATCTCGTCCCACGACTCGTCGTACGCGGGTGCGGCCGTGTCCCCAGCGCGCATCTCGTGCAGTGCCAGGCATTCGTCCGCCTCCTGCCGGGCGGCCGGCAGGTCCGCGGGCTCGGCGACCGCGCTGATCCCCGCCGACATGGTGACGTTCTCGGGTAGTGCCGTTCGGAGAGCCGCGAGCCAGTCCCGCGCCGCGTCGACCTCGTCCCCCGGCAGGACCGTGTAGATGCTGTTGCCGGCCAGCGCACTGCGTCCCGGCCGTGACCAGCCGAACCCGGTGGTCGCCTGTTCGAACGCCAGCAACACGGCCGCGTGCCGCTCCTCCCCCACGTGCGCGCGAACCGCGACCACCCTGGCTGGCCCCGGCGGCAACCCCAGCTGGCTGATCACCGTCGCGGCGTCCGCCGTGCCCTCCAGCAGCCGGATCACCCACTCCGACTCCACCTGGCGTTCCAGATCGGCGCTGGCCCGCAGCCGCAGCAGGTGCAGCGCCACGATCCGGGCACCATCGGTCAACGCGGTGCGCCGCGTGCCTTCCAGCGCGTCCGGGCACGCCACCCAGACCGCCCCCAGCAGCTCCCGGCCCACCCGGACCGCGACCACCATCCGCCCGGTCAGGCCGCGCGTCGGTTCTCCAGGGACGAAAAGCGGCTCGTCGGACGCCAGCAGATGCGCCCGCACGCCCGCCGCGTCGAACAACTCGCGCACCCACGCGGGCACCTGGCGGCCCATGATGGTCTCCAGCCGTGCCGCGTCGGCCTCCTGCTGCGGGCCCGAATAGGCCAGCACGCGCGACAACTGGTCCTCGATGGTCACCGCGCCACCGGTGGCGGCGGCGAGACTGTCGGCCAGCGCGAACAGATCCGTGGGACCGCGCCCCGACTCGGTCTCCCGGCCCTCCAGTACGAGGCCGTAGACGACCCCCGCCAGCTGGCTCCACGACAGGGCCGGGTCCGCCAGCATCACCGCCACCCCCTCGGCCTCCCCCACCGCGACGGCGTCCGCCAGGATCTCCTCACCGCCGCGAACGAGCACGACGACCGCACGCGCCGACACCGCCGCCCGCACGGCCTCGGCCACCGACCCGGCCGCGACGGCGAGATAGACGTCGCCCACCTCGGCGCGATCATCGGTGACGTCCCGCAGCACCACACCGCGCAGCTCAGCCGACCGCGGCACCGGACAGCAGCACAACCGGACCCCGTACCCACCCAGCACGTTGACCAGCCGGTCCAGCCTCACCATGAACGAACTCCCTGTCCCACCGCTGCCGCCACCGTAGAGGCCGAGGCCACGCGGAGCACCTTCGGCAGCCGGTCCAGAAAACGTCCTAGCCTTCATGTAGACGTGACGCGTCCGGCTCCGACGTCTCCAGCGAGGGATGGCCGTCCGGGCGCATCCACGAGATCGAGGAGCCGATGGTGAAGTACGTGATCCTGATCCACTCCAACCCGCAGCCCTGGGGACACCCGACCGCTGACTACCTGCCCGACTACCAGGACATGCCGCGGGCCGAGCGGGACCGGCTGAACTCCGAGTTCGAGAAGATGCTCGGCGAACTGCACGAGAAGGGTGAGCTGATCACCGGCGAGGCGCTGGGAGCGCCCGAGTCGTCGCGGCTCTACCGCTGGGCGGACGGGAAGCCGCTGGTCACCGACGGCCCGTATTCGGAAGCCAAGGAGCACCTGGCCGGGTTCTTCATGATCGACGTGGAGGACCAGGCCCGCGCGGAGGAGATCGCGGCACGCTTCTCCGGTCCGGGCGAGACCGTCGAACTGCGGCCCGCCATGTGGGCCGGCGGTCCCGCCTGATGCAGTCGCGGGTGGTCGAGGACGTCTGGCGGCGCGAGTCGCCCCACGTCCTCGCCGCCCTGCTGCGCAGGTACGGCGACCTCGGCGACTGCGAGGACGCCGCCCAGGAAGCGGCCGAGGCGGCGGCAGCGCAGTGGGAACGGGACGGCGTGCCCGACAGTCCCCGTGGCTGGCTCATCCGGGTCGCCTCGCGGCGGCTGATCGACCGGTTCCGCGCCGACAGCGCTCGGGCGGGACGTGAGGAGGCCGTGGCCGTCACCCAGCCCGGCGACGCCCATCTCGCGCCGCCGGCCGACCATGCGCACGAGGGCGACGACACCCTGCGGTTGCTGCTCCTGTGCTGTCACCCCAGTCTGAGCCGGTCCTCACAGGTCGCACTGACGCTGCACGCCGTCGCCGGGCTGGGCACGGCCCAGATCGCCGCCGCGTACCTGGTACCGGAACGCACGATGACGCAACGCCTGACCAGGGCGCGATCGACCCTGCGGGCGGCAGGTGCGGTGTTCGAGCTCCCGACCGAGGCCGAGCTGCCCCCGCGCATCGCTGCGGTGCTCGACGTGTGCCATCTCCTGTTCACCGAGGGACACACCCGCTCGACAGGTGACGCGCTGGTCGACTCGACCCTCGCCGAGGAAGCCATCCGCCTCACCAGACAGCTGCACGCGGCCATCCCCGACCACGACGAGGTCGCGGGCGCCTTGGCCCTGATGCTGCTCACCCACGCCCGCGCGGCCGCACGAACCGACGGCGGCAACCTGGTGCCGCTGGCCGAACAGGACCGTTCACGATGGGATCAGCGGCAGATCGCGGAAGGAGTGCGCATCCTGGAGCGGGTGCTCCCGCGCGGGCACGTCGGCAGGTTCCAGCTCCAGGCCGCGGTCGCCGCCGTGCACGCGGAAGCCGCCACCTGGGAAAGCACCGACTGGCAGCAGATCAGCGTGCTGTACGCGATGCTCGCCCGCGTGGCACCCGGCCCGGTCGTGACGCTCAACCGAGCGGTCGCGGTCGGGATGGCGCACGGTCCACAGGACGGCTTGGCACTCGTCCAGCCGTTGCTCGACGATCCCGCGATGCGTCGGCACCACCGCACCCACGCCGTGCGCGCCCACCTGCTGGAGATGGCCGGCGACCTGGCCGGTGCCCTCGACAGCTACCGCCAGGCCGCCCGGCTCACCACGAGCCAGCCCGAGCAGCGCTACCTCAACACCCGGATCCGCCACCTCGACCCGAGCTGACCTACTCGTCTTCCTCCAAGAACTCCGGATCCTCAGGTTCCTCGACGAATTCCAGACCGCTTTCGAGAGCGAGCGTCTCACGGCGCTCGTTCTCCCAGTCGTTCCAACGGCGTTCGCGGCGTTCGCGTTCCTTGTCGATCCAGTCCTTGCCCTCCGCGGCGACCGACTCGAGGATCCGCAGCGCGCTGGTCACGCCCGAGTTCTCCAGCGCCAGCTCGGCCAGCTTCTTCTTGTCCTCCACCGCGGTGTCGACGAGTCCCTCGAAGTTCTCCATCACCACGGTGATCTCGTCGTCGTTGACCTGGCTGAGCCGGAACGCCTTGCTGCGCACGTAGTTGTCCGTCGCCTCGGACACCTCGACGCCGTCGTCGCCGAACACCAGCACCTGCCGTTCCTCGCCGGCGAACCTGATTCCGACCTCGAGCACCTGCGCGGAGGCGAGCGAGGTGTAGCTGAAAGCGTTGCGGTACTCGTTGCGCAGCGCGCCGTTCTCGAAGTCGAGCTCGATCTCCACCTCGCGAACCCCGTTGTCGGTCAACAGGAACACCTTCACCACGTACGCCGAGTAGCGCGGGGCGCCGTGCAACACCCTGGCGCGCTTGGCCTGCGGCGCTCCCTCGGTGAGCAGGACGTGGGCGATGATGTCCCGGTTGCTCAGGCCGCAGTGGTCCAGCGCGACGCTCTTGATGTAGGACTTGTCGAAGTCCAGCCACCGGGCGATCTCCGCGTCGGTCGGCCGATCGGCGAGCGACGCCACGTGCTCCTCGTAGACCACCCGCTGTTCGGCGACCAGCCGCTCGTTGTCCGCGCGTTCTGCCTGGGCGGCCATCCGGTCTCCGGTGATCTTGATGGCGTTGCCCACGCCGAGGCAGCCGAGTGCGACGGTTCCCGCGAGCAGGGCGATTCCGGAGAACGACAGCTCCGGCACCAGCGCCACGACGGTGCTCGCCGCGGCCAGGCCACCGAGCACGCCGAGCGCGTCGTTGACCACCTCCATCGGGCGCACCTTCCGGAAGGCGTACAACGACTGCTCGCCCCACTGCCGCGCGACCTGCTCGGCGTGCCAGCGGATCAGCCAGTTCAGGGCGGCCGGCTGGATCTCGCGCCGCTGCTTGCGGCCGGCGCCCTCCTTGGCCCGCGCTTCGTTGATCTTGTCCATGAGCGTCGAATCGCCGAGATCGGCCACCCGCACCCCGTAGGTGCGGACCAGCCGGTAGAGCAGACCCCGCCGCACCTTCTCCATCTCGTCGTCGATGCGCTCGTGGCCCATCGCCTTGAGCGGCACGTCCTTCCACACCTTCCAGTCCTGGAACGTGTCGCGGATCTGCCGCTCGACGGCGACCCGGAACGACCGCTTGCTGAACCGTTCGACGTCGGTCAGGTGGTCCGGCCGGCAGGACTCCTGGCCGAGCTCGAACGCCAGCCGGGCTCGCAGCCGGGACGTGGCGACCGTTCGGGAGCCGCACCACCAGACGACCAGACCGCTCGCCACCAGGCCGCCGAGCCACCACAGCGCGGCGGGGACGAGCTCGGCACCGAGCAACCCGGCGCCACCCGCGAACCCCGCCAGGCCGGTCAGTCCCGCACCCCAGACGCTCGCGGGCAGGTGGCCGTTGAAGTACGGCAGCATCAGCTTGGGCTCGACCGGATCCGCCTGGAAGAACTTCTTCGCGCGTTTCTTGCGCTCGTCGGCGATCCGGCCCTCCGTCACCAGGCCGGCGTTGATCCGGTCCATCTGGTCCTGCACCGCGCCGTTGAGCAACGTGGCGAGGTGCCGGGTGATCTCGATGCGCCGGGGCAGCGACAACGTCTGCAGCGAGGCGAACACCGCCTTCGACCCGCTCGCCCCCTGCTCCTGCACGCCGACGGACCTGACCAGCTCGCCGATCACGACCAGTGCGTCGTGCCACTGGTCGCGCTCGTGCCGCTGGGTGATCTTCACCGCCAGGTCGAAGTGGTCGAGCTCCTTGCTGCCCAGCTGGTTCACCGAACGTTCGCTGAACACGGAAAGCGCGTAGTAGTACGCGATCTCGGTCGACTCCAGGCCGTCGCGCAACACCTGACCGATCATGTCCTCGGCGATCCGCGGTGAGCCGCCGTCGAGGTGGTTGAGCGCGACCTGGTAGCGGTTCTTCGGGGTGTCCTCGCCGATGACCTGGTAGATCGTCTCGTGGTTGTGGAACACCGCGTCGCCCTGGACGACACCGCCCTGGATCACGTTCTTGGCGTTGCCGCTGAACTCGTTGCGCTCCCCCTGCCGGGCCATCACGGCCTCCCTCTCGGGTCGGTCGGGTCAGGCGTCCCTGCCTAAGTGAACGTCGCCGTTCACCACGCCGCCCTGGATGACATTGTGTGCTGTTCCGGTGAAGACGTTCTCGACCCGCAGCCCGCGGGGCGGAGGGTCGCCGGTGTCCTCCAGCTCGGCGATGACGGCCGCGGCGAACCCGGCGGCGTTGCGGGCCGCGGTCCGCTGCGAGCCGGCGCGGTCGGCGATCTGCTTGCGTCCGTCGGAGTGGTCGCTGATGGCCCGGATCGTCATGGTGGGCGCCCTGTTCAGGTGTGCCGCGTGCGCGACACCGGCGCTCTCCATCTCGATCGCGACCGCGTCGTTGTAGTGCGTGCGCAGCATGTCCGCGAGCACGGACTTCTCGGCGTCCTTGACGATCTCGCCCGCCGCGATCGGGTAGAAGTGCACCGGCGGCCACGTCCCCGTCATCGCGACGTGCCGCGCGATCTGCTCGATGTGGTGCGGTGCCTCGAAGGCACGCGGCCGCGCGTTGAAGCCGTCCGGGCCGTCGTATCCGCCGTGGTAGGCGTAGACCTTGGTGGCCACCACGATGTCGCCGAGGCCCAGCGACGCCTTCAGGGCTCCCGCGACGCCGACGAACAGCACGAGGTCCGGCTCGAACTCGGCGATCGCGCGTTCGGTGATGGTGGCGGCCATCGTGTTGCCCTTGCCGATCAGGGCGATCGCCACCCGCCTGCCGTTGATGGTCCCGACTTCGAACCACGTGCCCGCGGGGTGCACGTGCCTGCGCACGTCCGTCAGGTGTTCCCGGACAGCGGTGTACTCCAGCTCCAGCGCGGTGAGTATCACGACCATGCCGAGGAACAGTAACTTATTGTCGAAGTGACAACAACCGGCCGAACGGATTACCGGGGGCGAGACATCGGGGGAAGCAACAGCTCGGCCTCGCCCGCGCGGTAGAGCGCGGCCGGGCGGCCGTTGCCCGTCGACCGCTTCTCCCCGGTCGGCTCGATGAACCCGTCCGCGTCGGTGACCTTGCGGTGGAAGTTCGGCTTGTCGAGCGCGAAACCCCACACCGCCTCGTAGACCGCGCGCAGCTCGGCGATGGTGAACTCGGTGCCGCAGAACGCGGTCGCGACCGTGGTGCTCTGCAGCTTGTCCCGCGCCTGCTCCACCGCGTCGCGCAGGATCACGTCGTGGTCGAAGGCCAGTCCGGCGGCCTCGTCGACGGGCACCCACCGGGCGGCCCGCGCGTCACCGCCCGCGACCGGCACCGGCAGGTCCGGCGCGATCGCCAGATAGGCGCAGGTGACCACCCGAGGCGTGCGCGGGTCGCGGTCCGGCTCCGAGTAGACGCCGACCTGCTCCAGGTGCAGCGTCGCAGGATCCACTCCGGTCTCTTCGGCCAGCTCGCGCGCCGCCGTTTCGTCCAGCGACTCACGTCCGCGCACGAACCCGCCGGGCAGGGCGAGCTTGCCGCGGAACGGCTCGTTGGCGCGCTCGACCAGCAACACGTGCAGCACGCCGCCCCTGATCGTGAGAATGACCAGGTCAGCGGTCATCGTGAGACGAAGTCGAATCTTGGACACCCCGACAGACTACTTCATGTCAAGCTGACAGGAAGTGCTATCCACAGTGGACCCGAGATGTCTCACGACGGCCGGGACCGCCGGCTCGTGCCGACGGTTCCGGTCGCTGATCGCCGACGGTCAGACCGCCGAGATCGTCCACTGGTTGTTGGTGCTGCCGTTGGGAGTCCAGAGGATCACCGTGGAACCGGAGGTGGCGTTGCCGGCGCCGTCCAGCGCGGTTCCGGTGCCGCGGTTGATGATCTGGTAGCGGCCGTTGCCGACGTGGGTGAGGCGCCACTGCTGGTTGACGCCGCCGTTCCAGGTGTTCTGCACCGCGCCGGCGCCGTTGGCGGTGGCTCCGTTGCTGTCGGCCACCATCCCGTTGGTGCGGTTGACGAGCCGGTGGTAGCCGCCACCCGCGTCGACCAGCTGCCACTGGAGGTTCGGGCTGCCGTCCCAGGTCCACTGCTTGACGATCGAGCCCGCCGGGACGCTGCCGCCCCCGTCGAGGGCGAGGTTGCTGGTGACGTTGGAGATCCTGGCCCAGCCGGTGGGCAGCGGGGCCGCGCCCAGTGCGGGGATCTGGCCGGAGAAGGTCAGTTTCACCACGAACGCGGGCGCGCTGAACGGCGCGCCGGACGACGGCATGGCGATGTGCAGGCCGGAGCCGTCCTGGGTGCGGCCGGGCAGGTTGATGTAGGTGCCGGCGCTGGATCCGAGCAGCTGCACCGAGGTCAGCGTGCCGAGGTTGATCCGCGTGGACGACAGCGTGGTGATGTTCAGGGTGCTGCCGGGCCAGCCGAGCACGGTGGCGTAGAGGACCGTGCCCGCCTTGTTGCGGGTGAAGCGGATGTCGGTGTTCGTCCCGGCGCGGGGCGTGGTGAAGGACCCGCCGCCCATCTTGGTCGGCCCCTCCCCGTACGCGGCCCAGGCGCGGGTGGCGTAGATCGACTCACCGAAGCGCTTGAGGTAGTCGCCCATGCCGAGCAGGATCGTGCGTTGTCCGCTCGGGATCGTCCCGTCGGCCATCGGTGCGATGTTGAGAACCATGTTGCCGTTCTTGCTCACCCGGTCGATCAGCGAGTGCAGCATGGCCTCGAGCGAGTAGTAGCCGATGCCGACGGTGTAGCACCAGCTGGAGCTGGAGATGCTGTCGTCGGTCAGCCAGTACGGGTTTTGGATGTCGGCGGGGCCGCCGCGTTCGAAGTCGAAGACCTCGCCCCTGTTGTTGAAGCCGTCCTTGTAGGTGGCGACGACTTCCTTGTCCCACGCCACGGCCTTGTTGTAGTAGTACGCCAGGAACTTCAGCCGCTGCGCTTCGTCCACAGCGGACAGGTTGAAGTCCTGCCACAGGATGTCGGGCTGGAAGCCGTCGACGATCTCCTTGAGCTTGTCGTACCAGAGTTGGTTCTCCGCGGCCGGGCCGAGCTGTCCGTAGAGCTTCTTCACCGTGGCGGTGGACTGCGTGGGCACGTGGTCGTAGAAGCCGGTGAAGTTGTACGCGTGATGCATTGCCACCAACAGCTTCATGCCCTTGGCCCGGATCGCGTCGGCGTGCAACCGCACGAGATCCAGCCGAGGTCCCCTCGCGGCGGAGTTCCACTCGTTGACGGAGCTGTTCCACATCGAGAACCCGTCGTGGTGCTCGGCGACCGGCCCCGCGTACTTCGCGCCGGCGTCGGCGAACAGCTGCGCCCACTCGTTCGGGTCGAAGTTGCCGCCCGCCGACTTGAGCTTCGGGGCGAACTGGACGTAGTTGCCGTTCCTGTCCCGCGCTCCGTCGATGAAGTTGTGGTACGGCCAGGAAGACGGCTCGCCGAACACGCTCTTGTGGTGGGTGTTCGCCGCGGAGCCGTCGATGTGCATGTTGCGCGGGTACCACTCGTTGTCGTACGCCGGGACGCTGAAGACACCCCAGTGGAAGTAGATGCCGAACTTCGCGTCCTGGAACCACTCCGGCGCCGGTGGGTGCTGGTCCACCGATGCCCAGGTCGGCGAGTAACTGGTCGGTCCCGGAATCGCGGCACCGGCCGGGTGGGACCGCAGCACGTCGAAGGTGCCGCAGAGAGCGGTCGCCGCTCCGGCAGCCCCTAACGCGCTGAGGAAGGTACGGCGGTTGTGCGGGGCTGACGTCATGAGGTTCCTCTCGATCGGCGCGGTAACCGCAACACGCGAGACATCAGACGTTAAAGCCAGGAAACCTCGGAGGTCAACGCTCAGCTCTTCACCGCCGAGCCGCGTCGACGCCCAGGGACGTGAGCCGAAATCTGCGCGCAGATCTCGTTCAGCCACAAGATTTATCGCCGTTAGTGATCACGCATCGACGGGCTGACCTTCACCGTTCGACGACTGGATCTTTGAGCCGATCGACTGACATCGACCAGGATTCATCTGATGTATCGAGGCTCAGGTGCTCGAGAGAATCGCGCGCAGCCATGCTTCCGAGGTGTTGACGTGGACCATGGCGGTGGACTGCGCGAGCAGCTGGTCGCGCGCGAGCAGTGCGCGGTAGATCGCCTCGTGCTCGGCGAGCGTGATGTGCGAGGCGTTGCCCTCGATGAGGCCGCGCCACACCCGTGCCCGGACGGTCCGGGTGGACAACCCTTCCAGTACGGAGGCGAGCGTCTCGTTGCCGGTCGCGGCGACGACGGTCCGGTGGAAGGCCGTGTCGTACTGGATCAGCAGTTCGGCGTCGTCCTGGGCTTCCCGCATGTCGTCGAGGATCTTGGCAAGGGCGTCGAGGTCGTCCGAGGACATGCGGACCGCCGCCAGACCGGTGGCCATCGGTTCCAGCAGGCGGCGGATCTCCATGACCTCCAGCAGCGTGTCGTCGCGCAGCAGTTCCACCGCGAGGCCGAGCCCTTCGAGCAGCAGGCGTGGTCCGAGACTCGTGACGTACGTGCCGTCACCCCGGCGCACGTCGAGCACGCGTGCCGCCTCCAGCACCTTGACCGCTTCGCGAACGCCGCTGCGGGACAGCCCGATCTGAGCGGCCAGCTGGGGTTCGGGTGGCAGGCGCGCACCGGGCGGCAGCTCGCCGGACCGGATCATCGCCCGGATCTTCGTGATCGCCTCGTCGGTCAGTGCCATGCCGGCCTTTCGCTGCACCTCGCCAGGCGGACACCTTATCTTCGAGAAACAACGAGCCGCCGAATCGAGCCGATCGAGGCGACGGTCGAGCACATCGGCTCAACCCGGCCGTCAGGTGGCGGGGACGACCCAGCCGGTCGACGGATGGCGCGCGGGGGCGCGCACCGGCCAGGGTGATCATTCTTGCCCCGGCCAGCACGGGAGATCCGGCTTGATCTCGCTACCCACCGTCCAGCAGATCCTCGACCTGGACGGCGTGCGCCGGGGCAAGCCCGCAGTTCTCGCCGGCGTGGAGAACCTCGGCCGGACCGTGCGGTGGGTGCACGTGGCGGGCGAACCGCGGTCCGGGGAGCTCCTTCTCGTCCTGAACTCCGCTGTGCCGCAGGACAGTGCGCGATGGCTCGAAAGCATGGCCGCGCGTGGCGTTGCGGGCGTCGTGGTCCAGCTCGACCAGTGCACCGACGCGCTTCCGGACGCGATGGTGCACGCGGCACAACGGCTGGGGCTACCGCTGGTGCAGTTGCATTACGTTCAGGTGGCTGAGGTGACCGAGGCGGCCCTCGCACTCGTGGCCGCCGGGCAGCTCGCCGAGTCGCGCCTGCTCGAGGAGATCCACCAGCGTTTCACCGAGCTCGCGCGGGCAGATGCCGGCGCCGCGGCCGTGGTGTCCCAGGCGGCGGCCCTGGCCCGGTGCCCGGTGGTGCTGGAGAACACCGCGCGCCAGGTCATCGCGTTCGAACCGGCGGACGCGGATCCGGAAGTCGTCAACGGCTGGGAGTCGCTGTCCAGGCAGATCGTCGCAAGTGGACAGACCGGCTACGACACCAGGACGGGATGGCTCGTCACCAGTGTCGGCACCGGCACGGTGCAGTGGGGGCGGCTGCTCGTCAAATGCTCCGAACCGGCCACGACGCTCGTGGTTCTCGCCGAACGGGCAGCCGGCGTGATCGCTCTGGATCTGCTGGCGCACAAGGACGAGGACGTCCGGCTGCGGGCCCAGCACACGCTGTTGACGTCGTTGCTGACCGGTGACCTTCTCGCCGCGGAGTTCGCCTCTCGCGCGCGGGCACTGGGGGTTCCGCTGGATCGGTCGGTCATGGTCGCCGTGGTCCTCCGCGGCCGGTCTCCTCGTGACCTGGCGGGCAGGATCAGCGACATCCTGCGGGAGCTGACCGGCCTGCAGGCAGCCCTCGACGACGTCTCGCTCGGCATCCTGCTGGCTCTCCGGCCGGACGACGACGTGCACTCCTGCCTGGCCCGGCTGGCCACGGCAGTGCGGCAACGGGCACCGGTGATCATCGCGGCGAGCGAGCCGGTGACGTCGGCGCAGGAGGTGCGCAAGGCCCTCGCGGAGGCACACCAGGTGGCGGAGGCCGCAGGTCGCGGTCGCTGGGGCGTGCCGTACGTGAAACTGTGCGATCTCGGACTGCACGGGTTGATGTACCTCCTGCGCGACGACCCGCGCGTGCAGGCTCACGTCGAACGGGAGCTGGGCCCGCTGCTCTCCCCCGGCCACGCCGACCTCGTGGCCACCTTGCGGGCCTATGTGGACAGTGGCGGCAACAAGACCGACGCCGCCGCGGCCACGAACCTGTCCAGACAGGCGCTGTACGACCGGCTCAAGCGAGTCGGTCAGCTCCTGGACGCGGACCTGGACTCGCCCCGAGTCCGGGCGTCATTGCACGCCGCCCTCTCCGCCCACGACGCAATCGCACCACCCTGACAAAGTGTCCATTCGACGATGATCTCTCACCGGATTGTCAATGTTTCAACGACGGTGAACCATTTCGCACTCCGACTCGTACTCCCCGGCAGAGCGCAGTCGGAAATAGGCGAACCGGGGAGTTCACGTGATTGTAGAAGAGCACGTCGGTGTCATGAGCGCAGTAGCCGTCGTCCGCGCCGACGGCGAGTACCGCCTGGTGGCGAATCGCCCGGTGGCGAAGGGAGAGCTGCTGTTCACGATCGACGGCGAGCTGACAGCCACCCCGACGCGGTACACGGTGCAGATCGGCCACGGCACGCACGTCGACGTCCCCGGAGAATACGACTTCGAAGCGATCCTCGATCGGTTCTACTGGCGCTTCATGAACCACAGCTGCGACCCGACGGTGTTCATTCGCGGTCGTTCGGTGATCAGCCTGAAACCGGTCAAATTCGGACAGGACATCACGTTCAACTACAACACCACCGAATTCGACATGGCGGAGCCGTTCGGCTGCCGATGCGGCAGCGTCCGGTGCACGGGCATGGTCCAGGGGTTCCTGCACCTGTCCGATGAGGAACGTCAGCGGCTGCGGCCGTGGCTGGCGGCCCACCTGTCGCCCACGGGTGCGCGATGACCTCGACCGTCCGGTCCCCGGGGGTCACGGTCGTCGACTTCTTCGACCAGGCGGCCCGCCAGTGGCCGGACGCGATCGCCGTGGACATCCCTCCCGCGACCGGGCGCCCGAACCGCAGCCGGGTCACGTACGCGGACCTGCTGCGCATGTCCACCGGCCTGGCGCAGTTCTTCGAGCACCTGGCCGGTCGCGGGCGCGTCATCTCGATCATGCTGCCCCGCACGTCCGTTCTGCTCTACACGGCCCAGCTCGCGGTGCTGAAGTCCGGGTCCGCGCACGTGTGCCTCGATCCCGCGTTCCCCGACGACCAGGTGCGCCACATCCTGACCGACTCCGGTGCCCAGGTGCTGGTCACCGACGCGCAGGGGGCCGAACGGGCGGCGCGCGCCGACTTCCAGGGGGCTGTGGTCAGGCTCGACGACCCGCACGCGAAGGTCGCTGTCGTCGACCCCCCTGCGGCACCGGAGGGGCTGGCGTACCTGATCTACACCTCCGGCACCACGGGCCGGCCCAAGGGCGTGATGGTCGGGCACGCCGGCATCGCCAGCCTGATCAGCTCCGACGTCATGGAGTTCGGCCTCGGTCCCGGTGACCGCGTGGTCCAGGGCTCGTCGGCCGCCTACGACTCGTCGGTCGAGGAGACGTGGATGGCCCTGGCGTCCGGCGCGACCGTGGTCGTGATGGACGACGAGACGGCCCGGCTCGGCCCGGACCTGGTGCCGTGGCTGCAGAACGAGCGGGTCACGGTGTTCTGCCCGCCGCCGACCCTGTTGCGGGCCGCCGCCTGCTCCGATCCGCAGACGGCGCTGCCCGATCTGCGGCTGCTGTACGTCGGCGGTGAGGCGTTGCCCGACGACGTCGCCGAACTGTGGTCGTGCGGCCGGCGGATGGTCAACGGCTACGGCCCGACCGAGTGCACGGTCACCTGTCTGCGCGCGGACATCGTTGCGGGACAACCGGTCGCCATCGGCCGTCCGGTGCCCGGAGCGCGCGCGTGGGTGCTCGACGACCAGCTCAGGCCCGTCGCCCAGGGGCAGCAGGGCGAGCTGTGCATGTCCGGCCCCGGGCTGGCGTTCGGCTACCTCAACCTGCCGGAGCTGACCGCCGAGAAGTTCCCCGAGCACCCGGTGGCCGGCCGGATCTACCGGACCGGCGACCTCGTGCACGCCGAGCCCGACGGGACGCTGTACTACCACGGCCGCATCGACTCCCAGGTCAAGGTCCGCGGGTACCGGATCGAGCTGGAGGCGATCGAGACCGTTCTGGCCCGCTGCGACGGCGTGCTGGAGGCGGCGTGCCGGGTGCAGGGCGAAGGCGCGACGCAGGCGATCGCCGCCCATCTCGTCGTGGCGGACCGGATGCGTCCGCCTCACGTGGAACGGCTCAAGAGCAGGCTGCGGGCGGAGCTCCCGTCCTACATGGTGCCCGCGCTGTTCGGCCTGATCGACGTCCTGCCCCGCAGCGCGGGCGGCAAGCTGAAGCGCGCGGACCTGCCGTCGCTCACCCTGCCCGAACGCCGCCGCCATTCCCGCGGTGACACCGGCAGCATGAACCCGGTCGAGATGGTGATCGCCATCGCGATCTGCGAGGTGTTCGGTCTGGCCACCGGTGGCGTGTCAACGCAGGACGACTTCTTCGAAGACCTCGGCGGCACCTCGCTGCAGGCCGCGATCCTCATCTCGAAGCTGCGGGCCAACCCGATCACCGAGGCCGTGACGGTCCGGGACGTCTACGAGGCGCGCACGGTCATCGGGCTGGCGCAGCGGGTCAGCCCTGGGACCAAGTCGCAGCAGGAGCCGGCACCGGAGCCCACCGTGGCCTCCGCGCGTGACGCGGCCTCGGTGACCGCCGAGCAGTCGTGGTGGCTGGTGCTGGAGCTGCTCGTCCTCGCGCCCGTGGCCTACCTGGTGACCTTCGAGCTCCTGCCGTGGCTGGCGGGCCTGATCGGGTTGTTGTCGCTCGTGGTGATCGTGCCGTTCGTGCTCGCCCCGCTGCGCCTGGCCTGGACACCGATCGCCATCTTCATCGCCGTGCGGATGAAACGCATGCTGATCGGCCGTTATCAGCCCGTGCGCGCTCCGGCGTGGGGAGACCTCCGCGTGCGCATGTGGATCGTGCAGCACGTCGTGCGCATCATCCCGTGGCGCAGCATCGCCGGGACGGAGTTCCAGTGCATGGCTTTGCGCGCGCTCGGTGCCAGGATCGGCCAGCGCGTGCACATCCACCGCGGCGTGAACCTCACCCAGGGCGGCTGGGACCTGCTGGACATCGGCGACGACGTCACGCTTGGCCAGGACGCGCACGTCGGGCTCGTCCAGTTCGAGCACGGACAGCTCATCGTCGGACCGGTCAGGATCGGTGACGGCGCCACCCTCGACACCCGAGCGAGCGTCGGCCCCGGCTCCCGGATGGGACGTGACTCGTGGCTCGCCGCGCTGTCGTCACTGCCGGCCGGAAAGTCCATTCCGGACAGTGAGATGTGGGACGGCGTGCCTGCCCGGCTCGTGGGCCCGGCACCGCGGCCGCCGGTACCCGTGCAGGAGGGAAGCCTGTTCTCCCCCACCCTGCACGGCCTCGCCATGATGGTGTCCAGGACGCTGCTCGCCTGGGTGCTGGCCCTGCCCGCCACCGCACTGGCGGCCGGCGTCGTCCTCTACTACCGGCTCACGTTCGACTCGCTGCTCGTCGTGCTCACGAACCCGTTGTCGTACCTGTCTTTCCTCGGTGTGGTCGCGGCACTGACCTGTCTGACCCTGATGCTCACGGTCGCCCTGGAGGCTTTCGTCGCGCGGGCGCTGGGCCGGGTGACGGAGAAGGTCATCAGCCGCTGGAGTCCCGCGTACATCCGGATCTGGCTGAAGACCGGGCTGGTCGACTCCGCCAACAGGTGGCTGTCCGGAGGCCTCTACTGGCCGACCTGGCTGCGCTGGGCCGGGATGGACGTCGGCCGCGGCTGCGAGATCAGCACGATCATCGATGTCGTCCCCGAACTCGTCCACATCGGACCCGACACTTTCTTCGCCGACGGCATCTACCTGGGCGGCCCCAGAATCCACCAGAACACGGTCACGCCTGCAGCGGTCCGGATCAGCGAGCGGACCTTCCTGGGCAACCACGCGGTCATCGCGGGCGGGCAACGGCTGCCCGCCGACATCCTGATCGGCATCAGCACCGTGGCCGACGACCGCGTCGTGCGGCCGGGCAGCTCGTGGTTCGGGCACCCGGCGTTCGAGCTGCCGCAACGGGAAGTCGTGGAGGTGGACCGCGCGCTGACCCACGAACCTTCGCTGATCCGGCGGATCAACCGGCTGTTCTGGGAATGGCTGCGGTTCACCCTGCCCGTCGCCCCGCTGGCCGTCGCGACCGCCTGGTTCTGGGGCATCGGACTCGCCGCTCGAACCCTGCCGTCGACGGTGTTCCTGACCGTCGGCATCGCCGCGGTGACGCTGGGCGTCGCGGTGCTGCCCGGTCTGATCGTGCTGGCGATGAAGTGGCTGCTGCTGGGCAAGGTCCGGCCCGGCATCCATCCGCTGTGGTCGTGCTGGTGCAGCCGGTGGGACTTCCTGTACGTCGCCTGGGGCGTCATCGCCAGTGGCACGCTCGCCACCCTCGAGGGCACCCTGCTGCTGGCGGTCTACCTGCGCCGGATGGGGATGGAGATCGGCAAGCGCGTCGTGCTCGGCGACGGTTTCGCGCAGGTCGTCGACCCGGACATGCTTCGGTTCGAGGACGGCGCGTGCGTGAACGCGATGTTCCAGGCGCACACCTTCGAAGACCGCGTCCTGAAGATCGGCCAGGTCGTGGTGGGCCCGAACTCGACCTTGGCGCACGGCACGGTTCCGCTGTACGGCGCGCAGATCGGTGAGGGAACGTACGCCGCGGCCCACAGCGTGGTGATGAAACACGAACACCTGCTACCGCACACTCGCTACGAAGGTGCTCCTACCCGAGCCCAGAACTGACCGGCCCCACGACACGGCCGCACCTGGCGAGCCAGGTGCCGACGTGCAGCCACTCGCGGCCGCGGCGGTGGGTCACCAGCACCGTCGGCCGCAGGCAGCGCGGGCACGGCTGCGGTGGCGAGTCGATGGTCATCGGCGTGTTTCTCCGGAGTCTCGTGAGGGTGGACTGCGGGGCGGACGGTCCGACCGCAGAGGCGCGCTGCGGCGAGCAGACCGTCCACCCCGCCCGCCCGGTGCGCGTCGGTGTCAGAGGGGGGAGGTGACACCGTCATCGGGGACCACCGGGCACGCTGAAGGCAGCCGGGTCGACAGGCTGCCCCGAGCGAGATCAGGCGGCGGGAGCGACGACCCTGTGGCCGGGCAGCATCAGCCCGCCGTCGTCGAACAGCACGATCCCGTTGCACAGCAGGTACCAGCCCTGCTCGGGGTGGGAGACGGCGATCTCGGCCCACGGCCCGCGGGTCCGCCGCGACGGGGCACTGTGGCTCGTGCTGGCACATGGCTGGCGCTCCTGGTGGTCCGGCGACCGGTGTCTGACCGGTCTGCGTGTTCCGGGCCACGTGGGAGAAAGTCTGCTGGGCACACGGCACGCACGCGTCGGGAGAACTACGTAGATTGATGCGGACTTCCGGCTTTGGCGCGCCGGGTTGCACAGCACTACGGTGCGTGTATGAGCACGGTCGTCCGGAGGGGGTCGTCAGGACTCCCCCTGGAGCTGAGCAGTTTCGTCGGCCGCCGGCACGAGGTCGACGAGGCCAGGCGCCTGCTCTCGGCGTCACGCATCGTGACCCTCACCGGACCGGGCGGAGTCGGCAAGACACGTCTCGCCCTGGAGGTGGGCGGCGCCGTGCACCGGGCCTTCCCGGACGGGGTGGTGCTGGTCGAGCTGGACGAGCTGCGCGACGCGGAACTCGTGGCGAACGCCGTGGCGCTCGCGGTCGGCATGCGCGAGACGGGCGGCACGTCACTGGAGATGCTGACCGCCTACCTGGCGACGCGGCGGCTGCTCCTCGTGCTGGACAACTCCGAGCATCTGGTCGACGCGGTCGCCGAGCTGTCGCGCGCCTTGCTGCGGCACTGTCAGGAGCTGCGGATCCTGGCCACGAGCAGGGAGTCGCTGGGCGTCGCCGGCGAGGTCGTCATGCCCGTGCCACCGCTCACCCTCCCGGCTCCGGGGCGGCCGGTCACCGAGCAGGACCTGAGCCGGTCCGAGGCGGTGGCGCTGTTCGCGGAACGGGCGGCGACCGTGCGGCTCGGTTTCACCGTCAACGCCGCCAACGGGGACACGGTCGCCGAGATCTGCCAACGCCTGGACGGCCTGCCACTGGCGATCGAGCTGGCCGCGGCACGGGTGCGAGCGCTGTCGGAGAAGGACATCCTCGCGAGGCTGCCCGACCAGCCCCGGCTGCTCACCACACGGCTGCGCCACCTCCCCGCCCGGCAGCAGACGCTGCGGTCGTGCATCGAGTGGAGCCACGGCCTGTGCTCGGAGCAGGAGAAGCTGCTGTGGGCGCGGCTGTCGGTGTTCGCGGGCGGGTTCGAGCTCGACGCCGCGGAGGCGGTGTGCTCCGCTGCGGACTGCGCCGCCGAGGACGTGCTGAACACCGTGACGTCGTTGCTGGACAAGTCGATCCTGGTCGCGGACCAGCACGGCGACGTGATGCGCTACCGGATGCTCGAGACCATCCGCGAGTTCGGCGTGGAACAGCTCGAGCGCACCGGTGAGCACGCCGAGCTCCTCCACGCGCACCGCGACTTCTACGTCGATCTGATCGAGCGGGCCAACGACGACTGGGTGAGCGCACGGCAGGTGTTCTGGTTCTCACGGCTGGACCGCGAGCACGCGAACGTCCAGGCGGCCGTGGACCACTCCATCAGGGAACCGGGCGGCCTGGACGCCGCGTTCCGGATGCTGGCGGGGCTGTTCCACTTCTACTGGTGGGGCCGCGGGTGGGCCAGGGAGGGGCGCCTGTGGCTCGCGCGGGCGCTCGACCGGCCGAGCCCGCCGTCCGCCGTGCGTGCCCAGGCGCTGCTCACCGACGGCAGCCTGGCGTCCGCGGACGGGCAGTTCGACGTCAGCCTGCGGCGCCTGGCCGACGCCAGGGCCGACGACGAGATCCTGGCCGACCCCGCCATCGCGGCCTTCGCCTGCTGGGTGGAGGGCAGCGTCGACCTGTACAGCGGTGACCTGCCGGCCGCGATCGAGGTCTTCGAGCGGGGCATCGCGCTGCTGCCGCCGGAGGTCGACGTGCCGCGACGCCTCGACCTCATGCTGAGCTACTCGAGCGCGGTGGGACTCGCCGGTGACGTGGCCCGCGCGACCGCCTGCCACGAGGAGTGGCTGCGGATCACGGAGCCCGCGGGCGAGTGCTTCCACCGGTCGTACGCGCTCTGGAGCATAGGTCTGTTCGCGATGGCCCAGGCCGAGAACGACCGGGCCGCGCAGCTGTACCGCGAGAGCATCCGGCTGCGCCGCGACATCCGCGACCTCACCGGGATCGGCTGGTCGGTGGAGTCCCTGTCGTGGGTCGAGTCCGCGCTGGGGCACGTGACGCTCGCGGCGACGCTGCTCGGCGTGGCGGACCGGATTTGGGAGATCATGGGCCGCCCACTGCGCACCTACCAGCACCTGTACCCGTACCACGAGGAGACCGAGCGGGCCGGCCGGGAACGACTGGGCGCCAAGGGGTTCGAGGCGGCGTTCGCGCGTGGCCAGGCGATGAACGTCGACGAGGCCATCGCGTTCGCCCTGGACGAGAAACCGCCGGCCGCGGCGCCGGCCGAGTCGCCGAGCGTGCTGACCCGGCGTGAACGGGAGATCGCCGGCCTGATCGCCGAGGGCCTGACCAGCAAGGAGATCGCGGACCGGCTGGTGATCTCGGTGCGCACCGCGGAGACCCACACCGAGCACATCCTGACCAAACTCGGGTTCAGGTCCAGAGTTCAGGTCGCGACGTGGGTGTCGCAGCAGCGAACCACTGACTGACCGCCTCAGCTGGTGCGCGAGAGAGGCAGCTGGAGCTGGAGCCGGAACCCGCCCTCGAACGTCGGGGCGGTCGTGATGGTGCCTCCCAGCAGTGCGGCTCGCTCGTGCAGACCGACGAGTCCGTGCCGCGCGCTCGGCAAGGCCAGCGTGGGACGGGTCGGCGCGGTGTTGGTCACCGTCACCGTGAGATCCGTGTCCTCGTGGGCGATCTCGACCCGGGCCGTGCTGCCGGGCGCGTGTTTGCGGACGTTGGTGAGAGCTTCCTGGATGGTGCGGTAGACCGTGCGCTGGAACGCGGCGTCGACGCCCTCGGGCGCGGTACCGACGAGCGTCGTCTCGATCCCGCTGCCGGCGACCAGTCTGTCCAGATCGGACAGTGTGGGCTGCGGTGTCAGCTCGGTGGCGGAACTTCCCGACGCACGAAGCAGGTTCACCATGTGCCGCAGCTCGTCGAGCGTGTCCACGGACAGCTTGCGGACGTTCTCCGCCACCGCCTTGACGCCCGGATCGGGCGCCGAGACGCTGAGCGCGCCCGCCTGCACGGCGATCAGGCTCACCTGGTGCGACACCACGTCGTGCATCTCCCGCGCCAGCTGGTTGCGTTCCTTGGCCAGCACGGCCCGCGCGTCCAGCTCCCGCTCGTGCTCCCGCGCCTGCCGGACATCCGCCAGCGCGCGCATCAACCAGCCCAGGAAGATCGGCGCGGCCGCGGCCATCACGGCGTAGATGAGGACCAGCACGGCGTCGACGCGCGTGAGCTCGGCCTCCCCTCCGGCGACGAGGTACCCGGCGGTCGCGAGCACCCCGCACCCGATGAGCAGGTGCCGGTTGGAGTTCACCAGCGCGACGGCGTAGAGCGCGATCACCGTCGGCAGCACCCCGCCCACCAACGCCAGCGCGGGCAACGTGACCAGGAAGACGGCCACGGGCCAGCGGCGCCGCACGGTCAGCGCGGCCACCGCCAGCACCGCGACGGCGATGGGCAGCGGATGCCGGGGTTCGTTGGAGGCCAGCTCGACGGCGGCGACCGCGACCAACCCGAGGTCGGCCAGAAGACGCCTTCGCGCCGTGGTCACGCTCGTCCGTCCCCGAGCAGCCCCGCGCGCTGGGCCACCAGCGCCGCCTGCACCCGGCTGCCCACCCGGAGCTTGGTCAGGATCGCCGACACGTGGTCCTTCACCGTCCCGACGCTGAGGTGCACCCGTGCCGCGATGTCCGTGTTGGACAGACCGTGCGCGATGAGCACGAGCACCGTGCGTTCCCGCTCCGTCAACTGGTCGACCTGAGCCGCTGCGGGGGAACCCGCACCCGCGCCCAGATACCCGTCCACCACCGTGCGGATGACCTTCGGCGAGAGCACCACGCCTCCCGCGGCGAGGGTCCGGACGAGCTGGGCGAGCTGATCGGGTGCCGTGTCCTTCAGGATGAACCCGGCCGCGCCCGAACGCAGTGCCGTCGCGATGTACTCGTCCGAGTCGAACGTCGTCAGCATCGCCACCACCGGCGGATGCTGGAAGCCGCGCAGTTGCCGCAGCACCGTCAAGCCGTCGACGTCGGGCATCCGGATGTCCAGCAGCACCAGGTCGGGCCGGTGCAGACCGACCTCCTTCACCGCCTGCGCGCCGGACACCGCCGCCACCACCTCGATGTCGCCCGACGCCTCCAGGATCAGACTCAAGCCCGAACGCACCAGCTCCTCGTCGTCGACGACGACTACGCGCACCATGCGCCCAGTCTCAGCGCAACCACCGGGGACCTCCATCCGGGATGCGGCGACTACTCGGCCCCCACCCGGCTGGAGACCACCAGCCGGATGGCGGGGTGCGCACCGCTCGCCGACCGATGCCGGCGGCGAGGACGCTCGGCGACGCTGATCGCATGACGGTTCTTGAACGCTCAACGACGCTGGGCACCGCCCGGCTGGCCGGCATCGACCTGGCGCGCGGGCTCGCCGTCTTCGGCATGTTCGCCGCGCACGTCGGCCCGGAACCGTCGGTCGGCGGCGTCACCGGCGTGCTGATGGAGTTCGTGCAAGGCCGTTCGTCCGCGTTGTTCGCGCTCCTGGCGGGCCTGTCGCTCGCGATCATGTCCGGCCGGCGGGAACCCCTGAGCGGCTCGGCGTGGCGGGTGGCGGCGGGCCGGATCGCGATCCGCGGCGTGATGCTCCTGCTGTTCGGCACCGCGTTGACCATGACCGGCACCTCGGTCCAGGTGATCCTCGCCTACTACGGCGTGTACTTCCTGCTGGCGCTGCCCTTCACCCGACTGCGGGCACCGGTGCTCATCGCGATCGCCGCCGTCACGGCGGTCGTCGGGCCGTTGCTGTCGTTCGGCGTGCG
Organism: Lentzea sp. NPDC005914; assembly: GCF_040629405.1. Lineage (NCBI taxonomy): Bacteria > Bacillati > Actinomycetota > Actinomycetes > Pseudonocardiales > Pseudonocardiaceae > Lentzea > Lentzea sp. NPDC005914. The sequence goes on from NZ_JBEXVQ010000003.1 coordinate 299,988, forward strand.
CTGGGCGCTCGGCGAGAGCGGCTGGGACCAGCTGATCACCGCGAACGACCCGATCCAGGCGATCGGCGGCGAAGGCTTCCTGCGGCTGCTGTTCACCGGCAGCTACCCCGTCGCCACCTGGATGCCGTTCGTGTTCGCGGGCATGGCGCTCGGGCGGATGGACCTCGCGAGCACCACGACCAGGATCCGGTTGGCGATCACCGGACCGGTGCTGACCGTCGTCGGCTACGGCGGATCGGCGTTCGCGATGAGCCTGTTCGGCATCGAGGACGGGTTCTCGTACAAAACCCTCGACGTCGGGCCCGAGGACCTCGTCTCGGGCGCGGTGAGCACCGGCTCACCTTCGTCGCTGCTGGCGGCCACACCGCACAGCGGCACCCCGTTCGAGATCGCCGGCAACATCGGCGTGGCCATCACGATCCTCGTCGCCGCGCTCGCTCTCACCGACGAGGTGGCGCGGCCGTGGCTCTGGCGTCCGGTGACCGCGGTCGGGTCGATGTCGCTGACCTCCTACGTGCTGCACGTGATCGCCATCGGGGTCATGGGCCTCGGCGCACAGCAGTCAGAACCGGTGGGCGTGCTGCTCGGGTTCATCGCCGGGGTGGTCGTGTTCGCCCTGGTGTGGTCGCGGTTCTTCCGGCGCGGCCCGCTCGAGTTCCTGCTGCACCGGGCCACGGCGCCCGCTCAGCGGCTGTTGCGCCAGAACTGATTCCACCTCTGTCCTTTGTAGAAGGAGACTCTTCATGTTCAAGCGGATGCTGAGCGCGTTCGGAATCGGCGGCCCGTCCGTCGACACCGTGCTGGACTCACCGCACGCCGTGCCCGGCCAGGCGATCACCGGCCAGGTGCGCGTCCAGGGCGGCAGCTCGGACACCGAGGTCGGCCAGGTCGTGCTGTCCCTCGTCGTCCGCGCCGAGGACGAAAACGACCAGGACCTCTTGCGGCTGGTCGTGCAGCAGGGCGTGCGGGTGTCCGCGGGCCGGCTGGTCTCGATCCCGTTCCAGCTGACCCTGCCGCACGAGACACCGATCACCGCGGTCGGCGGGACGGCACTGCCCGGAATCGGCGTGGGTGTGCGGACCGAGCTGGTGATCTCGGGCGCGCCGGACAAGGGCGACCTCGACACCGTGCTGGTCGGCCCGCTGCCGTCGCAGGACGGGGTGCTGGACGCGTTCGGTCAGCTCGGGTTCTCGTTCTGCGGCACGGAGATCGAGGCCGGGCGTCTGCCAGGGGTGCCGCACGAGCTCGGCTTCCACCAGGAGCTCGAGTTCTTCCCGCCCGCCCAGTACGCGAGCAGGGTCCACCGGGTCCGGCTGACCTTCGTGGCCAAGCCCGACCGGCTCCACGTGGTGCTCAGGCCCGGCGCCCACGCGGCTCCTGGCACGTCCGGTCACCTCCAGCTGTCGCACGAGGAGGCACAGGGCACCGACTGGGCCGCGGCGATCAGCGGCTGGCTCACGCAGGTGGCCGGGCAGGGCTCCGCGAACCTGGCCTTCGCAGCGCAACCCGGTCAACTCCAAGGCCACCACGAACAGCAGCGCGGGCTGGGCATGAGCGGAATGGGCATGGGCGGTTCAGGTATGGGCGGGATGGGCACGGGCGGGGCGGGCATGGGCGGGCCGGGCATGGGCGGGCCGGGCATGGGCGGCGTGCTCGCCGCCGGAGCGGCCGGAGCAGTCGGCGGCATGGTCCTCGGCGAGGTCGCTGACGAGTTCTTCGGCGACGACGAATGACCTCCCCCTCCCCACCGAGCACAAAGGATCTGCCGTGGCCGTCTCCGGAATCGTCAGCGCTCTCGTCATCGGCCTGGTCATCGGCGCACTGGGCAGGCTGGTCGTGCCTGGCAGGCAACGCATCCCGATCTGGCTGACCATCCTCATCGGCGTCGTCGCCGCGCTGGCCGGTACATTCGTGGCCACCAAGCTCGGTGTCGCCGACACCCGCGGCGTCGACTGGGTCGAACTGCTCCTCCAGATCGCCCTCGCCGCCGGTGGCGTGAGCCTGGTGGCCGGAATCCACGGCCGCAAGGAGCACTAGGCGGACCACACATGCTCAGCCCACTGGACCTGTCGCTGATCAACGGGCCCATTCCCGCCGCCGCCACCGTCAGCGGTGTGGTCGCGCTGGTCGCGCTGGCGATCCGGCGGACCCGGACGTGGTGGACCCGAGTCCTGCCGGCCGTCGTGCTGGCGTGTGCGGCGGTCGTCGCCGGGTTGAACTTCCTGGTCGAACACGTGTGGAAGCCGTTCCCGGAGCCGCTTCCCGTGATCCTGGTGATCTGGGCGGGCGCGGCGCTGCTCGCGGTATGCCTGGCTATCGCGCGGTTTCGTGCCGGACGGTGGTACTGGCGGATCGCGAGCGTGGTGCTGGTGCTGGTCGTGACCACGAGCGCGCTCGTGACGGCGAACGCGTACTTCGGCTTCTACCCCACCTCACGCGCGGTGCTCGAGTTGTTCACCAACAACAGGGTTGACCTCGACGAGGCCGCGAAACCGGCGACGCGCCTGGTCGAGGTGCCCGCGGGCGGCAGGCTCGCCGACGTGTGGCAGAGGCCCGCGGATCTTCCGGACACCGGCACCGTGTCGGAGGCGCCCATCCCCGGTGCGTTCAAAGCACGTCCGGCCTGGATCTACCTGCCACCCGCGTACGCGGCGACGCCTCGCCCGCGGCTGCCGGTCGTGGTGCTGCTCCCGGGACAGCCGGGTTCGCCGCGGGACTGGTTCGACGCGGGCCGGCTCACCGAGCGCCTGGACGCGTTCGCACGGGAGCACGACGGACTCGCGCCGATCGTGGTGGTGGCGGACCAGCTCGGCGCCCGGATGGCGAACCCGCTGTGCCTCGACTCGAACCTGGGTCAGTCGGAGACCTATCTGGCCCGTGACGTGCCCGCGTGGATCAAACAACGGCTGACCGTCGACGAACGCCGCGAAGCATGGACGATCGCGGGCTTCTCCCAGGGTGGAACGTGTGCGATCCAACTCGCCGTGCGCGCACCGGACGTGTTCGGGAACTTCATCGACCTGACCGGGCAGCGCGAGCCCACGCTGGGAACTCGCGCCGACACGGTCAAGGCCGCGTTCGGCGGCGACGAAGCGGCGTTCACGCGGGTCAACCCGATGGACATCCTCGCCCGCCAGCGGTTCCCGCAGACCGCCGGCGTGATCGTCACCGCCCAGGGCGACGCGCTCTACCGCCGGGCCGGCACCGAGGTGTTCGAAGCCAGCCGCAACGCCGGCATGGACGTCGTGCTGAAGGACCTGCCGGGAGGGCACGACTGGAACGTGTGGCGACCAGGCCTCTACGACTCCTTGCCGTGGCTCGCCGCGAGGACGGGCCTGAGCAGATGAGAACTCACTTGACGGAGTGAGCACTCACTCCGCACTATGGGTGCATGACACCAGCATCTGAAATACGGCGAAGAGCGCCGAGCATGAGCGCGGAAGACCGGCGGGCGATGATCGTGCACGCCGTGCTGCCGCTCCTCATCGAGCACGGCGCCAACGTCACCAGCAGCCAGATCGCCCGCGCCGCCGGCATCGGCGAGGGCACCATCTTCCGCGCGTTCAAGGACAAGGACGAGCTGTTCGACGCCTGCACGGCCGAGGCGCTCAGGCCCGACCACGTGCTGGACGCGATCGCCGAGATCCCTGTTGACCAGCCCCTGGAAGACCGGCTCGTCGAAGCCGCCGAAGCACTCGGCGCGCACCTCGAGCGGATGGGCGCGCTGATGGGCGCGCTGCACGCGTCCGGCCGGGTCAAGCACCGCGATCCCGAACAGCGCCACAAGGGCGGCTCCGGCAGGGGCGGGCGCCGCGAGTCGATGGCCGCCATCCGAGGGGCGATGGTCGAGCTGTTCACACCGGAGAAGGACCGGCTCCGGCTGCCGCCCGAGCAGCTCGCCGCCCTGTTCCTGACCTTGTTGTTCGGCGGCCGCCGGATGGCGCAGGACGACGCGCCCACCACGCGCCAGGTGGTCGACTTCTTCCTCCACGGCGCCGTGGAGGCTGAATGATGCCGGGCGGTGGGGGCGGCATGGAGTTCATGCTGAGCAGGCGCGGGCGCCGGCGGCGCGCCACGACGGTGCCGGAGAGCGGGCTCACCGGACCGGTCGACATTCCCGAACCGAAGCCGGACGACGAACCGAAGGATCTGCGCTCCCGGCTCAAGCGCGCGAAGACGTCCGTGGCGGGCACCGTCCGCGGTCTGCCGAAGGTCGCGAAGCTGACGTGGCAGGCCAGCCCGATCCTGACCATCGTCCTGGCGCTGATCACGCTCCTGTCGGGGCTCCTGCCGACCGTGACCGCGTACATCGCGAAGCTGCTGCTGGACTCGGTCGTCGCGGCGATCCAGCACACCGGCACCACGGGTGACATCGTCAACGTCGCGTTGCTCCAGTTCGGCGTGCTCGCCGCGACCGCGGTCAGCAGCGCGCTGACGTCGATCGCGCAGTCGCTGCTGCAGGAACGCATGACGCTGACCATCCGCCACCAGGTGATGGGGCACGCGAGCGATCTGCACCTCGCGTACTTCGAGGGCTCGACGTCCTACGACATGCTGCGCCAGGCCGCGCAGGAAGCGCCGACGCGACCGCTGTCGATGATGAACTCCGCGCTGGGGCTGCTGCGGACGCTGATCACGTTCGGCAGCATGGTCGCGCTGCTCGTCTCGATCAACCCGCTGCTGGCACTGGTCGCGCTGGTGGCGCCCATCCCGGCGTTCATCTCGCAGTCGAAGTACGGCTCACGCGCGTTCTGGCTGACCTTCATGATGTCGCCGATCAAGCGCCGGATGGACTACCTGTCCTCTTTGGTCACGACGGACACCTACGCCAAGGAGACGAAGCTCTTCGGGCTCGGCCCGTACTTCGTCGACCGGTTCCGCCGGCTCGGCACCGTCTCCTACGAGCGGCAGCGGAAGCTGACGGTCAACCGCAACATCAGCTCGACGTCCTGGGGGCTGCTGAGCACGTTCGCGGGCTCGGCGATCACGCTGTACATCGCGATCGAAGCCGTCGGCGGGCGGCTCACGCTGGGAGACCTGGCGCTGTACACGGCCGCGGCGGCGTCCGTGCAGACGTCGGTGTCCGGGCTGTTCACGGCGTTTTCGGGGATGTACGAGAACAACCTCTACCTCGACACGCTGTACAAGTTCCTGGACACGAGGCCGGAGATCACGGCACCGGCGTCACCGCGCCCGATGCCGTCCACAGTGGAGGGTCACATCGAGTTCGACTCGGTGACCTTCAGCTACCCCGGTGCCGAGGAGCCCGCGCTGGACGACGTCAGCTTCGAGATCCAGCCCGGCCAGACGGTGGCGGTGGTGGGCCGCAACGGCGCGGGCAAGTCGACGTTGTTCAAGCTGCTCTGCCGGCTCTACGACCCGACCGGCGGCCGCATCCTGCTCGACGGCGTCGACATCCGCGAGTACGACCCCGTCGAGCTGCGCACGCGGATCAGCGCGATGTTCCAGGACTACGTGACGTACCAGGGCACGGCCGCGGAGAACATCGGCCTCGGCGACCTGACGCGGCTCGAGGACCGGCCGCACATCGAGGACTCGGCACGCCGCGCCGGCGCGGACGAGCGGATCGAACGGCTGCCCCAGGGTTACGACAGCCCGCTCGGCCGCTGGTTCGACCAGGGTGTCAGCCTGTCCGGCGGCGAGTGGCAGAAGATCGCGCTGGCCAGGGCGTTCCAGCGGGAGGCGCCGATCCTGGTGCTCGACGAGCCGACGTCGGCGCTGGACGCACGGGCCGAGCACGACCTGTTCTCGCGACTGCGGGAGCTGTCGGAGGGCCGGACGACGCTGTACATCTCGCACCGGTTCTCCACCGTCCGGCAGGCGGAGCGGATCCTGTTGCTGGAGCACGGGAAGGTCGCCGAATACGGGACGCACGAGGAGCTGATGAGGGCCAAGGCCGGCTACGCCGAGCTGTTCACGCTGCAGGCGCAGGCATACCTGGACGAAGTGCCCGGCGTTGCTCACGACGTCGGTGCTGACATTTCACGGTGAACGCACGGGCATTGATCAACCGCAGGAAACCGATCAATGCCCGTGCCTTTTTCCCGCACAAAACCTAGGCGGACTGCCGTTCGACGAGCTTCTGCCCGTCGAGCAGCCCTGCCACGACCGTTCCCCACAACACCGCCGCGCCACCGAATCCGGGCACCAGCCGCCACGCCCATTCAAGACCGGCCGCACCCAGCACGACCGCGAGCACGCCGGCACCGCACAGCAACGCGGCGAGAGACAGATATCTGACCGAGCCGAAGATCTTCACGAACGGGACGAAGTGCAAGCCGACCATGAACAGCACCCAGGCCGGAATCGCCTGCGGGAGTTCGAGCACGGTCAGCAGGCGTGATCCCGCGAAGATCCCGACGACCATCAACAACACCGCGATGCCGTAATTCTTCCCGAACGGACTGCTCTCCCGCCCACCGCCGGCGGGCAGCTGCCCGCCGGACCGTCCGAAGCGGAGCGCCCAGCCCGACAGGAACACGGTGATCACCGCACCCAGCACCACGAGCGCCGTGCCACCGGACACCGCGGTGGCGCCGGAGAACCACCACCCGGCGCCGAACCCGGTACCGATCAACGAGGTGATCATCAGGGTGATCACGTGACTTCTGGTGAACTGCTCGCCGCTCAACGTCGCCCCTCAGTGGTGTGCGCCTCCAGCAGGTACGAGCTGAGGGCGTTGGAACACATTCTGGTGCACTACGCCGGCGCGCAGCCGGCCACCTCGACGTCACCGGGATGAACCGCCGAATTCGGGCTTTCCCAGCACAATCGGAAAAGCCCGCTCCACGACCGTTGACGCCGGCGCCGCGAAATGCCGTTTTTGGAAGAATTATCGCGGTCTGACAATCGGCCATTCGGATGTTCCGAAGCTATTTCCTCCGGAACGGGAACTGGCGCCTGAGAGCCTTCGTCGCATCTGTCACGTGCAGCGCGACATTGGAGGCTCGCCTTGAGCAGTCCGACACCGAACGGGAGCCTCAGCTCGAGCGCGGGGATCGACCGGTGGGTCGCCCAGGCGAGGGCGAAAGCCGAGCGGTACCAGGAGATGCGCGCGCAGGCCGGTCACGTGTCGGTGACCGAGGCCTCGAAGGACGGCATGGTCACCGTGTCGATCGACTCCAGCGGCAACGTGACCGACCTGCGGATCACCGACCGGGTGCGCGAGCTGTCCGGCGCCGAGGTGGCGGCGGAGGTCCTGCTGACCATGCGCCGCGCCCAGGCGAAGCTGCCGGAGAAGCTCGCCGAGGTGATGGCCGCGACCATCGGCGACGACCCCGGCACCGCCGAGACGATCGTCGGCAACTACCGCGCGAAGTTCCCCGAACCGCCGTCCGACGAGCCCGCCCCGCCCGCCAGGCCGCCGTCGCCTCCGCGCGATGACGACGACTTCGGCGGCGAGTCCGTCCTGAGCGAGTCGTGACCGCGATGGCCGGCGGCGGGTACGAGGTGGTGACCACCGAACTGCACGACCACGTCGCCTCGGTGCAGCGGGTGGGCGAGACGCTGGGCCAGGCGCTCGACGCCGCCCAGTCCGTGACGATGGGCGTGCAGGCCTACGGAATGATCTGCGGCCCGCTGTTCGTGCCGATCGTCATGGCCGTCAGCGTTCCTGGGCTGATCACGTTGAAGCTCGCGCAGGAGGCCGTGGGCAAGATCGCCGACGAGGTGAAGGCCACCGCGGAGCACTACGCGTCCGTCGAGCAGGCCACCGCGCGCAGCTTCACCGAGATCCACGGGAGATTGTCATGACCAATCCCCTGCTGGCGCAGAAGCAGGACTCCACCACCTGGCACACCGGCATCAACCTGATCGACGACGCGGCGGGCGTGTACGACGCCGTCGAGTCGGGCAGCTGGATCGAGGGCGGCATCTCCGCACTCGGCGCGGGCATGGACCTGCTGACCGTGGCGATGAACCCGGTCGGCACGCTGATCTCCTACGGCCTCAACTGGTTGATCGAGCACGTCAAGCCGCTCAAGGACGCGCTCGACCAGCTCGCCGGCGACGCCGACCAGATCGCCGCCTACTCGCAGACGTGGGCCAACATCGGCAAAGCGGTGGCCGAAGCCGCGAAGAACCTGACCGACGCGTCCACCCGCGACACCGCGAACTGGACCGGTCCGGCCGCGGATGCGTACCGGCAGCACGTCGGCGGCAAGATCAACGGTCTGTCCACCGCGGTGACGTGCGCGAACGCGATCAGCACCGTGGTCAAGGTGGTCGGCGTGATCACCGGCGTGGTGCGCGGCCTGGTCCGCGACATGGTCACCCAGGCCGTCGGCGACTTCATCCAGGACGCGCTGGAGGAGGTGTTCACCCTCGGTCTCGGCACGCCGGTCGTGGTCGCCCAGGTCGTGGAGCAGGTCGCGGCGTGGACGGAGAAGATCGGCGCCACGATCAAGAAGCTGATCAACTCGGTCGAGAAGCTGCGGCCGCTCATGAGCAAGCTCGAGGAGATCTGGCGCGGCGTTCAGAAGATCATGTCCGAGCTGCACGGGCACGGTGGCGGCGAGCCGCACGTCCCGCACGGCGAGGGCGGCGGCACGCACGTCTCCTCCGCCGAACCGCACACCTCGGCCGGTGAGCACGCCCCGCCACCGAAAGAGACCACCGGCGGCGAAACCCATGTCTCCCAAGCGGACGACGTCGCAGGGGGATCTCACACCGAACCGTCCGGCTCCGAGCACGGCGGCGACACCAGGACATCCGGCGCCGACGACAGCATCAGCGGCAACAACAAGGAACCCGGCGCGAACTCCAAGCCGGAGGAAGGCACGCCGAAGTGCGGCGACCCGATCGACGTGTCGACCGGCGTGATGATCCAGACGGAGACCGACGTCGAACTGGCGGCGGCGCTCGCGCTCGTGATCACCCGAACCCACAAGTCGTCCTACCGTTCCGGCCGCTGGTTCGGGCCGACCTGGGCGTCCACTGTGGACCAGCGCATTGAGGTCGACGACCACGCGGTGCACTTCGCCGCCGCGGACGGCATGCTGCTGCGGTACCCGCACCCCGCGCCGGGCGCACCCGTCCTGCCGGTGGAAGGCGCCCCGTGGCCACTCGCCGTCGACGAGGACGGCTGCTACCGGATCACCGATCAACAGGGCGAGCGGACCCTGCACTTCGCTGCGGTCGCAGGTGATCGCCGTCCGCTCAGCGCGATCACCGACCGCCACGGCAACCGCATCGACTTCGACCACGACTCCGGCGTGCTGGTCGCGATCCGCCACTCCGGCGGTTACCACGTCGACGTGGTAACCAGCGACGGTCTCGTGACCGCGCTGACCCTGCGCGACCCGGCGAGCGCGAACGCCGTTCCGCTGATGCGCTACCGCTACGACGATCGGCGCCGTCTGGTGGAGGTGGTCAACTCCTCGCACCTGCCGATGTTGTTCGAGTACGACGACGACGGCCGCATCACGCGCAAACAGGACCGCAACGGCATGTGGTACCGCTATGTCTACGACGCGGACGGACGTTGCGTGCGCGGCGAGGGCCGCGACGGCATGCTGAACTACACCTTCGACTACGACTCGGTGAACCGTCTCACGCGCGCGACCGACTCACTCGGCAACACCACCGTCTTCCACCTCAACGAGCGTTTCCAGGTCATCAGCGAGACCAATCCACTCGGCCAGGCGGTCACGTTCGAATGGGACCTGCACCACCGGCTGCTGGCCAGGACCGACGCGCTCGGCCGCACCACCCGGTACGTCCACGACCGGGCGGGCAACCTCGTCGAGCTCGTCCGTCCGGACGGGACGGTCGCGCGCAGCGAGTACGACGACCGCGGCCGCCCGCTCGTCGTGGTCGAGCCGACGGGTGCGGTGTGGCGCCACGAGTACGACGCGGCCGGCCACCTCGCCGCCACCACCGATCCGATGGGCGGGCGCACCAGCTACGAGTACGACGCGCGCGGCAACCGGATCGCCACGACCGACGCGCTCGGCAACGTCACCAGGGTCGACTACAACGCGGCCGGACTGCCCGTCGCCATGACCGATCCGTCCGGAGCGGTGACCCGGTACGCCCGCGACCTGTTCGGCAGGCTCACCACCGTCACCGGCCCCACCGGCGCGGTCACCTCCTTCACCTGGACCGTCGAAGGCAAGCCGCTGACCAGAACCCTGCCCGACGGCACGGTCGAGCGGTGGTCCTACGACGCGATGGGCAACCTCGTCGAACGGGTCGACGCCGCGGGGCTGGCGGTGCGCACCGAGGTCGGCGCGTTCTCCCGGCCGGTGAGCCGGACCGGGCAGGACGGCGCCCGCACGACGTTCCGCTACGACACCGAACTGCGGCTGGTCGCGGTGACCAACCCGCTCGGGGCGGCGTGGACCTACGAATACGACGCCGCAGGACGCCTGGTCCGCGAGACCGACTTCAACGGCCGCGTTCTCACCTACGAGCACGACGCCGCGGGCCGGCTCGTCGCACGGCTGGAGGGCGACGGCGCGGGCACCCGGTTCGAACGGGACGCGCTCGGCAACGTCGTCACGCAGCGCACGAACGATGTCGTCACGCGGTTCGTGCGCGACGCGAACGGACGGCTCGTCGCCGCGGACAACGGTGACTCCGAACTGCGCATCGAGCTCGACCCGCTCGGCCGCGTGGTCGCGGAAACCTGTGACGGCGCAACGGTGTCGTCGGAGTACGACGTGCTGGGCCGGCGCACGCAGAGGCGCACGCCGTCAGGGTCGATCAGCACCTGGGAGTTCGCCGGTCATCGTCTCGCGGCCATGCGCACGGCGGGACAGACCGTGCGGTTCGACCACGACCTCGCGGGCCGGGAGGTCGAACGGCGGTTCGGCTCCGGTGTGCGGCTGACGCACGAGTGGGACGACAACGAACGACTCCGGTCGCAGACGCTGACGTCCGGCGGCGGTTCGCTCGCACAACGCCGCGACTACGGCTATCGGCCAGACGGCATCGTGGACGCGATCACCGACCGCATCTCCGGAGCGCGGCGGTACGAGCTCGATCCGGTCGGCAGGGTCACCGCGGTGCACGCGTCCGGGTGGACCGAGCGGTACGCCTACGACGCGGCAGGCAACCTCGCTGCGGCCGGGTGGCCCGCCCACGACGAGCCCGACACGGCGGGCGCCCGCGAGTTCACCGGCACTCTGCTGCGACGCGCGGGCAACGTCCGCTTCGAACACGACGCGCGCGGCCGTCTCGTTCTGCGCCAACGGAAGCGGCCGTCCGCCAAGCCGGACACGTGGCGTTATCTGTGGGACGGCGCCGACCGGCTCGCCGCCGTGGTGACCCCGGACGGCGTGCGCTGGCGGTACCGCTACGACCCGCTCGGCCGGCGCGTTGCGAAGGAGCAGCTCGCGGCCGACGGGCACACGGTCGTCCAGCGGGTGCGGTTCGTCTGGGACGGTGTGGTCCTCGCCGAGCAGGTCGTCACCGACGCGAGCGGCACGCACGGCACCACCTGGGAGTGGGAACCGGGCCACGTCCGGCCGATCAGCCAGGTCGAACGCGAACCCGCGCGCGACGGCAGGCAGGAGTGGTTCGACCGGCGGTTCTACGCGATCGTCACGGACCTCGCCGGCACCCCGACGGAACTGGTCGACACCAGGGGCGACGTCGTGTGGCACGCCCGCACCACGTTGTGGGGCATGGCGATGTCCGGCCCGGCGCACACCCCGTTGCGCTTCCCCGGGCAGTACCACGACCCCGAGAGCGGGTTGAACTACAGCGTCTTCCGCTACTACGACCCGACCACCGGCAGGTTCGCCAGCAGCGACCCGCTGGGCCTGGGCGGCGGTCCGGACAACCTCGCGTACGTGTTCAACCCGCTGCACCGGGTCGACGTGCTCGGCCTGGCCGGCAGCGAGGACTGCGCGACCGGGGCGTTGAAGAAGCTCGACGACGAGGCCCGCGAGAAAATCCTCTACCGCACCAACGCCGTCGACAAGAAGGGCAGACCGTTCGGCAGCCCAGGAAATCCCAACCCGCCGTCGATCGAGACCTTCAACCCGAGGTTCGAGGACATCCGGGCAGGCGACCTCGAGTCCCACATCAACTCGCGCATGCACGGCCTCTACGACGAGCAGGTCTCCTCGGTCTCCCAGCTGCACAGCGACGATCTGGTCAGGTGGCGGCCGGAGGACCCGATCAGCGCCACGCGGGGCGCGGACGGTCTCGCGCTCACCGGCGGCCATCACCGCACCGCCGATATCATCCAGCGCGTCACCTCCGGAACCCTCGATCCCAACACGATTGTGAGGATCCTCGTCCATGACTGACCTCTCGGCCTTCCTCGACCACGCCACCGGCGACGTGGCGGCGACCAGGAAGGTCGGCGCCGAGAGCTGGGCGGCCTACGAGGAGCTGGATCCCGGTACGCGGCAGGCGCTGCGCCCGGTGGCCGCTTTCCTGGGCCACCAGGACGCGACCCCCGACGGCTCCCCCGCGCCGGTGGATCCCGCGACCCGGCGCCGCATCGCCGCCCTCATGCTCCTGCGGTTCGCCATCGACACCGACGAGCCGGTCTGGTCGAGCAAAGCGCTGGAGGACCTGGTCTCAGCACAGCTCTCCCTGCCTGGCGGCGGCGTGTGCGACGTCTTCGCCGCCGCGCTCGACCTGTGGTCACACCACGATCCGGAGCTCAGCCCTGCCGTTCTGAACTTCGCCAGGGCGCTGGCGCTGCTGTGCTTCACCCAGTTCCGCCGGTCCTACCAGACCTGCGATTTCACCGAGCTCCTCGACCAGTTCGCCGCGCACCCGAGCAGGGCAGGCGCCTACCTGCTCGCCCACGCGCTGCCGCCGGAGCACTGGGCCGCCGGGCGTCCCGCCATTCTGGCCGCGCTCGACGGCACTGCGCTGCGGGACCAGATGGAGCTCATGCTGAGCGACGACGACTAGGGCGTGTGTCGAAAGTGGATCTTGGACCTGAGATGATCTTGATTCGTGGCACGTGGAGATCTGACGGACGCGCAATGGGCAGTGTTGGAGCCGTTGTTGCCGAAGGGCAAGAAGCCCGGCCGGCCGTCGACGTGGACCCGGCGGCAGCTGATCGACGGCATACGGTTCCGGGTCCGCACCGGCATCCCGTGGCGGGACATCCCCGCCGAGTACGGGCCGTGGGGCCGGGTGTACGACCTGTTCCGCCGGTGGCAGCGCAACGGCACCTGGCATCAGATCTTCACCGCGCTCCAGACCCGGGCTGACGCGAAGGATCTGATCACCTGGGACATCAACGTCGACTCCACGGTGTGCCGGGCCTACCAGCACGCCGCCGGGGCGAGGAAAAAAGGGGAGCTGCAGAAGGAGCCGCCCGGCGGCGTCACCGTCGAGCCGGACGACCACGGGCTCGGGCGCTCGCGCGGCGGCCTGACTACCAAGCTGCACCTGGCTGTCGAACAGGGCCAGAAGCCCATGTCCATCGTGATCACGGCCGGGCAGCGGGGCGATTCGCCGCAGTTCGAGCCTATTCTGAACAAGGTCCGTGTCCCGCGTCTTGGGCCGGGCACCCGGCCGGATCGCGTGCGCGCCGACAAGGCGTATGCCTCCCGGAAGAACCGCGCTCACCTGCGGCGGCGCGGGATCCGCTGCACCATCCCGGACAAGGCCGACCAGGCCCGCAGCCGCAAGAAACGCGGCTCCCACGGCGGACGGCCGCCGAAGTTCGACCCGCAGGACTACAAGGCTCGGCACGCGGTCGAGTGCGGCATCAACCGCCTCAAGAGGCAACCGGGCTGTGGCCACGAGGTACGACAAGCTCGCGGTCCGCTACGAGGCGACCGTCCTCGTCGCGGCCATAAACGAGTGGCTGTGACCAGCACAGCCGACGCCATGCCCTCTCCGAGGCGGCCAGCAGCTGATGAACCGCCCGACCACGCCGGAGCGCTACGGCGTCTGACGGGGGATACCTGTCAACGCCGGGGATGTCAGGAAGACGTCAGGCAGAAGGGGTGGCCAGCCGGATCCAGGAGTACCCGCCAGCGTCCGTCGCCGGGCTGATGGGCCGGTTTGGCCGCGCCGAGTTCCAGCGCCAGCTCTTCCATCGCATTGAGGTCGTCAGCGCGGAAATCCAGGTGGAACTGTTGTGGCACGTCCTGACCCGGCCACTGCGGAGCCCGGTATCCGTCAACCCTCTGGAATCCCAGATCACAGCCGGAGTCGTCCGTCAGAGCGACGAACTCGTCCGTACTGAAGAGCTCGTGCATCCCGGTCAGTGCACCGTAGAAGCCCGCCAGCACCTGCGGGTCGGCACAGTCCAAAGTCACCCCTCGCAGTACAGCGCCTGGCACCATTCGCTCCTTCGTGTCCGCGCATCTGTCTCCGTAAGCCGCCGCTGCACGCGATCGCCGACCACAGCCGGCACCGTACCCGCCACATCCACCGCTGAAGTAGCGGTTTACCCCTGCCTCAAAGCAACGGGTGACTGTGACCGGCGCTTTCGATACACGCCCTAGCAGGTTCGCTAACGGAGCTGGTCCTCCGTGTAGTACCCGGACTCCACCAGAACCCTGTGATAGTTCGCCTTGTTGACGCTCACGGGGTTCAGCAGGAACGCCGGCACGACCTTGACGCCGTTGTTGTAGTCGTTGAGGTTGTTCAGCTGCGGCGGCGTCCGGCCCTTCAGCACCGCGTCCGCCATCAGCGCCGTGACGGTCGCCAGTTCACGGGTGTCCTTGTAGATCGTCGAGTACTGCTGGTCGGCGATGATCGACTTCACCGAACCGAGCTCGGCGTCCTGGCCGGTCACGATCGGGAAGACCGGGCCGTAGCCGTCGTTCTTCAGCGCCGTGAGGATGCCGAGGGACATGCCGTCGTAGGGCGAGAGCACGCCGTCGACCTTCGAACGGCGGTAGGTCGCGGCGAGGATCTCCTCCATGCGCTTGCCCGCGATCTCACCGTCCCACCGCTGGGTCGTGACCGTCTGGAAGTCCTTCTGACCGCTGCGCACCACCAGCACGCCCGCGTCGAGGTACGGCTTGAGCACGGACATGGCGCCGTTGAAGAAGAACACCGAGTTGTTGTCGTCCGGCGAGCCTGCGAACAGCTCGACGTTGAACGGCCCCTTCGCGGAGACGGACTGCCCTTCGTCGGTGCGCAGTCCCAGGCCGGTCAGCAGCGACTCGGCCTGGTACACGCCGACGCGGAAGTTCTCGAACGTCGCGTAGTAGTCGACGTACGGGCTGCCGCGCAGGAGCCGGTCGTACGCGATCACCGGGATCCTGGCGTCCGCGGCCCGCTGCAGAGGCTCGCTCAGCGCGGAACCGTCCACCGAAGCGACGATCAGCAGCTTCGCGCCCTTGGCGATCTGGTCCTCGATCTGCTCGGCCTGCTTGGGCACGTCGTTGTCGGCGTACCGCAGGTCGACCCGGTGTCCCTGCTTTTCCAGGTCCCGCTTGATGTTCTGGCCGTCGTGGATCCAGCGTTCCGACGAGGTCGTCGGCATGGTGACGCCCACGAGCACGCCTTCGGGAGGCTTGGCCGCGGGCGTACCGCACGCCGCCAGCAGCATTAAAACCACTGGCAACACTGATCTCGACAACCTCATGCGGGCTCCTCGCGCGGATCAACACCGATGTCGACGTCCACGGCGGTTGTGAACGTTAACAAGCGAGGGAGGGCCGATCAACCAGAGAATCGAGGCCAGTTTTCCTATTTCGGGTCCAGCACGAACACCGGGATCTGCCGGTCGGTCTTCTCCTGATACTCGGCGTAGGACGGGTAGGCCGCGACGGCCCGCTCCCACCACTCGGCCCGCTCCGCGCCGTCGACCTCGCGCGCGACGTAGTCCTTCACGACGGAACCGTCCTGCAGCGCGAACTCGGGGTGCGCCTTGATGTTGTAGTACCAGGTGGGGTGCTCGGGGGCGCCGCCCTTGGACGCCACGACCGCGTACCTGCCGTCGTGTTCGACGCGCATCACGGGCGTGTAGCGCAGCTTGCCCGACTTCGCGCCACGCAGGGTCAGCAGCACGATCGGCTTGCCGAGGACCAGGATGCCCTCGGTGGTGCCGGACTCGAGGATCTTCTTCGTCTGGTCCTGGACCCAGTCGGTGGGGCTGAGCTCAACGGTGTCATCTGCCATGTCCGTGATCAACACGTGGCAGGCCGTGCTCATTCCCGCCGCAACCCTCAGCCGGGAGGTGTGTACCCCGGCGCGTCCCACGGCAGGCCGTCGCCGGGCCGGTCCTTGGCCTCCATACGTTTTCGCGATGCCTCGATGAACAGTTTCTCCGCTGCCGTCGGCGTAAATTCCACCCGATCGGCGTAAAATGCCCCTTCGGGCAGTTCCGATGATTCTTTCGACGCACTGATCAGCAGAATTCTGGGCGGCAGGAGCTGGACGACCGCGTCACCGAGCAGTGCGACCACCTCGGCGAACCGCGTGCCATCAGGAACGACTATCGCACGTTCGCGCATGTCACGAGCCTACTCGGGTACTTTTCCTGCCGAAAGGACCCTGTTTTTTCGGGTGTCGCAGAATTAATGTTTTCGGCCTCAATCCGACTACCGCCGAGTGGGTGTGAGATGGCAGGCGATCTCCGCATCGCGGAACAGATCACTTTGACGCCGGACGACAGCACGATTCACCGCTACGGGAGGTTCGGTGTCGCGCGCAGCACGGGCCCTGTCGCAGCAGCAGGACCACCGCAACTGCCTGCGGACCTGAGCGACACCGAACGGCTCGGGATCGCCGCGCTGCGCCTGCGGGAGTCCGCGGGTTACGTCGAAGCCAAACAGAGCCGCCCCCGCGCGGGCGAGGAGTGGGACATGCCCGACTGCACGTCGGTCGTGCCCACGCCCGCGGACGAGGTCTTGGCCGCGGCCGGGCCCACCAGCTCGTACCTCGAGGGCACGGTCGCGGTCGGCATCGTCGTCGTGCAGGGACCGACCCCGGCGCTGCGCTTCACCGACGCGGAGCTCGTGCAGGTCGTCGCCGAGGTGCAGAACGGCCTCGGGTTCTACGCGACGGCGAACCCGCTCGCGGGCCTGAGCTTCTCCTACGACATCCAGAACGTGACGCTGGCGGTGCAGCCCGACCCCAACGCCGCGGACCTCGAAGCGTTGTGGCGCAACCCCGCCATGGGCATGATCGGCTTCAGCGCCGACTGGGCCGGCGTCACCGCCTACGTCGAGGACCTGCGCGCGCGGTTCGGCACGCGCTGGACCTACTGCGGGTTCTTCACGAAGTACCCGTTGTTCCACTTCGCGTACGCGAGCATCGGCGGTCCGCGGCTCGTCATGCAGTACAGCAACGACGGCTGGGGCCCGGACAACATCGACCGCGTGTTCGCGCACGAGACCGGGCACATCTTCGGCTGTCCGGACGAGTACGCGTCGAGCGGATGCGACTGCGGCGGCCAGTGGGGCCGGTTCGGGCTGCCCAACAGCAACTGCGCGAACTGTGCCGCCGACTCCGGTGTCGCGTGCCTGATGAAGGCCAACGACTTCAGCCTCTGCGAGTTCACGCCCGGCCACCTCGGCTGGTCGCCGCAGCTCGTCGTGCGCAACTTCGGCTACGACGCCGGTGGCTGGCGCGTCGAGAAGCACCCGCGGTTCCTGGCCGACACCACCGGTGACGGACGCGCGGACATCGTCGGCTTCGGCAACGCGGGCGTCTGGACGTCCCGTGCTCGCGAGACCGGCCGGTTCGACGCGCCGCAGCTGGTGGTGAACAACTTCGGCTACGACGCGGGCGGCTGGCGCGTGGAGAACCACCCGCGGATCCTCGCCGACACCACCGGCGACGGACGCGCGAACATCGTCGGCTTCGGCAACGCCGGTGTCTGGACTTCCCAGGCACAGGCGGATGGTTCGTTCTCCGCACCACAGCTGGTGGTCGGCAACTTCGGCTACGACGCCGGTGGCTGGCGCGTGGACAAGCACCCGCGGTTCCTCGCCGACACCACAGGTGATGGGCGCGCCGACATCGTGGGGTTCGGCAACGGCGGTGTGTGGGTCTCGCAGGCACAGCCGGGCGGAACGTTCACCGCGCCACAGCTCGTCGTCGCCAACTTCGGTTACGACGCGGGCGGTTGGCGCGTCGAGAAACACCCGCGGATCCTCGCCGACACCACCGGCGACGGACGCGCGGACATCGTCGGGTTCGGGGACGGTGGCGTGTGGATCTCCCGCGCCCAGCCGGGCGGCACGTTCACCGCGCCCCAGCTCGTCGTCGCCAACTTCGCTTACACAGCAGGCGGTTGGCGCGTCGAGAAGCATCCGCGGTTCGTCGCCGACATGACC
This sequence comes from Lentzea sp. NPDC005914, assembly GCF_040629405.1. Classification (NCBI taxonomy): domain Bacteria; kingdom Bacillati; phylum Actinomycetota; class Actinomycetes; order Pseudonocardiales; family Pseudonocardiaceae; genus Lentzea; species Lentzea sp. NPDC005914. The sequence goes on from NZ_JBEXVQ010000003.1 coordinate 318,227, forward strand.
GGTGACGGGCGTGCCGACATCGTCGGGTTCGGGGACGGCGGCGTGTGGATCTCCTACGCCCAGCCGGACGGCTCCTACTCGGCGCCGGAACTCGAGGTGCAGAACTTCGGTTACACCGCAGGAGGTTGGCGGGTGGAGAAGCACCCGCGGTTCCTCGCGGACACGACCGGCGACGGGCGCAGGGACATCGTCGGCTTCGGGGACGGCGGGGTGTGGGTCTCGCGCAACCTCGGTGCCGGCAAGTTCGAGGCGCCCCAACTGGTCGTGACCAACTTCGCCTACACGGCCGGAGGCTGGCGCGTCGAGCAGCACCCGCGGTTCCTCGCCGACACCACGGGCGACGGGCGTGCGGACGTCGTCGGCTTCGGGAACGCCGGCGTCTGGTACTACCGGTCGTAATCCGTCACGGCGCGGATGTGTCCAGCTGGGCCGTCAGGAAAGCGCGGACCAAGACGGCCTCCGGCATGTCCAGGGCGGTGTAGAGGGCGACGGCGCGCTGGTAGTGGCGGCGGGCGCGGGCGAGGTCGGGCAGTGCGCGGCAGGCGTGGCCGAGCCCGGTGTGGGCGCGGGCCTGCTCCTCCAGCCCACCGATGTCGACGGCGACCGCGAGGGCGGCGGTGTGGTGCCGCAGGGCGTCGACGCCGGCCTCGCCGAGGCCGTTCAGCGCGCTGGCCTCGCCTGAACGCTCGCCTGTCTCGCGGAAGAGAGCGAGGGCCTGTTCGTGGTCTCGGGTGGACTGGCCGCGGTGGGCGCCGAGCGTGCCTCGGCTGTTCAGCGCCCACGCCTCGCCGACGCGGTTGCCGAGCCGGCGGTAAAGGGTCAGCGCCTGGTCCAGATGGTCCGCCGCCTGGGCGTGGCGGCTCAGACGCGTCTCCAGATCGCCGAGGGTGGTCAGCGTCCAGGCCTCGCCCGTGCGATCACCGACCTGCCGGAACAGGGTCAGCGCCCGTTCCACCTGGCCGGTCGCCCGGCCGTGCTCGCCCAGGCGTGACTCGGCCTCGCCCAGGTTGGTCAGCGCCCACGCCTCCCCCACCGTGTTGCCTGCCTGGTGGTGCACGGCCAGGGCACGCGCATAGAGGTCCGCGGCCTGCCGGTTGCGCCCCAGGTTGGACTCGACGACGCCGAGGTTGTTCAGCGCGCGGGCCTCACCTGCCCGGTCGCGGATCTGGCGGAACAGCATCACGGCGCGCTGGAGGTGCTCGCCGGCCGGGACGTACCGGTTCAGCTGCGAGTTGGTCGTGGCGAGGCTGGTCAGGGCGTGGGCCTCCGCGCTCACGTCGCCGCTGAGACGGGCCGCGTCGCGGGCGTGGCGGTAGATGGCCAGCGCGTCGGTGTAGTAGCCGCCGTTGAGGTAGCGGAACAGGGTCGCGGACAGCCGGGTGGTGTGCGTGGGCCAGCCGTGGGTGGCGGTGCGGGCCGAGACCGCGACGAGCGTGGGACGTTCGGTGTCCAGCCAGGCACGTGCGTCGGACGGATCGGACAGGTCCGGGCTGGGGCTGACGGCGGCGACCCGCGGCCGGCGGTCCGATTCTTCCGGGTACAGGGTGTCCATCGCGGCGGTGGTGGTGGCCAGGTAGAAGTCGAACAGGCGGGTCAGCGCGGCCCGGCGGTCGCCTGGCGCGTCCTCGTCGGCGGATCTGCCCAGGGCGTGCGCGCGGACCAGGTCGTGCAGGGCGTGGCGGCCGGGGAGGTTCTGGTGCAGCAGGTGTTCCCGGCACAGGTGATCCAGGACGCGCTGGACGTCGGCGAGGCCCGTCGACGTCATCGCGGCGACGGCGTGGGCGTCGAGGTCGTGGCCGGGATGCTGCGCCGCCAGTCGCAGCAGCCGTCGCGCGTCCGCCGGTAGTGCCTCGTAGGACAGGTCGAGGGCCAGTTCGACACCGGTGTCCAGGCGCCGGTGGTCGTGGCGTTCGTCGAGCCGGTCGGCGTGATCGGTGAGCGTCCACCCCGGCGTGCCGCGGATGTGGGCGGTGACCAGTCCGAGCGCGAGCGGCAGATGGCCGCAGCGGTGGGCGATGCGGGCGGCGGCGTCCGGATCGTCACCGGCCGGGACCTCGGGCACGGACCGGGTCACGAACGCCACGGCCTCGGCGGGGCGGAACACGTCCACCGCCAGGTGGGTGGCGGGCAGGTCCGCGAGGTCACGCCGGCTGGTGACCAGCACCGGGCAGCCCGGCGTCTGCGGGAGCAGCGGGCGCACCTGGCCCGCGTCCGCGGCGTTGTCCAGCACCACCAGCGTCCGCGTGCCGGCCAGTTCGGCCCGGTAGACGGCCGCGCGGTCCTTCAAGCCGTGCGGGATCTGCTGGCCGTGCATCCCGAGCAGGCGCAGGAAGCCGTCCAGCACGGCGGCCGGGTCGGCGGGCGGCTGGGCCGGGTCGGGGTGGAACCCGCGCAGGTCGACGAACAGCACCCGGTCGACCAGCCCGTCCGCGGCGAGCAGGTGCCCGGCGTGCACGGCGAGCCGGGTCTTGCCGACGCCGGCCATCCCTTCGATCACCACCGCCCCGCCCCGCCACGGCGCGGTGCGCAACCGGTCCAGCTCGGCGGACCGGCCGGTGAACCCCGGCAGGTCGGGCGGCAACCGGTCCTGCACCCCGACCTGCGCACCCGCCAGCACCTCTCCGGCGACCACGCGCAGCGCCTGCCGCCACTGCGCCACGTACCCGACGTCCGGGTACAGCGCTGTCACGATCGCCGTCACGAGGTCGGCGTTGACGCGCCGCCGGCCACGCCGGAAGCAGTCCGCGACGGTCGAGCGGCCCGTCAGCTCACCGCCGTGCCGCCCCTGCTCGGTCCACGCGGCGTTGACCCGGTCCTTGATCGCGTCGTAGGACGGGTCCCCTGCCCAGATCTTCAGCAGCCGCAACCGGTCGAGCAGCTCCTGCAGCGTCCCGGCACTGCCCGGATCCGGTGGGACGAAGCACTCGCCGTCCCGCTGTGGCTCAGCCATGAGTCAGTCCCCCCGGACCTGTGTCCCTCACCCGAGACCCCACAGCAAAGCACCGAAGTGCCGCGCTGTGCGGGCCTCGTTCACAAATACGCCGATCGGGCGTCCGGAATCGTCCGGGATCGCACCGCTTCCGTTGCGGCCACTCGACGATCGGCCGAAGACATCCCGCACGGAAAGGTGATGAGCACTTGAGAATCCACGGATCGAGAAGCTTCACGGCCATCGTCGTCGCACTGCTCGTGGCCGTCGGAGTCGCCGCTCCCGCCCAGGCCGCCGGCTTTCAGCACATCGTCAACACCGCCACCGGCAAGTGCGTCGACCTCGTCGACGGGCGCACGAGCACCGGCACCCGCGTGCACCAGTGGAGCTGCGGCAGCGAGTCCAGCCGGTGGTCGTCGACCGATCTCGGCAACGGCTTCATCCAGCTCCACAACCGGACCGGCGGTCTGTGCCTGAGCCTCGTGTGGGGCACGCTGATCGTCGACATCCGGTCCTGCAACGACAGGAGCGACCAGCGCCTGTGGTGGCGCTGGGAGAGCGCGGACCCGTTCGGGAACCTCGTGCTGAGGACCCCTCCCGCCGGAGGCAGCGCCTGTCTGGCCCTGCTGCCGTTCTCGAACAGCAACGGCACCAGCATCGGGATCGCCGACTGCGCGACCACCTCGGCGCAGATCTGGCAACCCCGGCCGGCGGGCACCTGAGCAGCGGGTTTCGCGCAACCTGAACACTTTCGCCGCGCGTTGGCAAAGAGGGGGTGCAAGGGAAAGCGAAACCCGAGGAGCTTCATGTCGTCAGACGCGGAACTGATCGGCAGATCGCTGCGCGGAGACACCGATGCCTTCGTGGAAGTGATCAGCCGTCACGAGGCGGCGATCGGGAACTACCTCGCGCGCAGAGTGGGCCGCCAGGCCGCCGAGGACGTGCTCGGCGACGTGTGGGTGGCGGCCTACGAGTCCCGGGCGACCTACGACCGCTCGTATCCCGAAGCCAGGCCTTGGCTTTACGGAGTCGCGCTGAACAGGTTGCGGCGGCACTGGCGGTCCGAGCCGGCCGAGGAGCCGGCGCCTGACCTGACCGGAGTGGCGAGCGACTGGGACCCCTGGCCGGCGGTGGACGCCCGCGTGGACACGCAGGCGTTGCTGCGCAGGGCCCTGGCCCGGCTGAAACCGGAGGAACGGGAGGTCCTGGGCCTGGTCGCCTGGGAGGACCTGACCGTCGCGGAGGCCGGGCGAGTGCTCGACATCCCCGCAGGCACGGCTCGCCGTCTGTTGCACCAGGCGCGCAAGGCGTTGCGAGAGGCACCGGAAGTGGCCGCGCTGCTGCAAGTCCCGACGACGTGAGAAGACGACTCATGGATGAAATGGATCTGATGAAGAAGCTGAGTGATGTGCCATCCCCGAGTCCTGAGGCCTACGACCGTGCCCGCACGGCGCTGCAGACGGCGATGGCGGAGCCCGTGACCACGGTCGTGCGACCGAAACGCTGGTTTTCCTGGCCCAGGGCGACTGTGGCCGCCGTGGGCGCGGCAGCGGTCGCTGCGGCCGTGGTGATGGGCACGACGGGCGGCAGCGTCCCGGACGGCCCCTCCCCCGAGGCGGCGGCCCCGCCGGTGGTCGAGTCACCGCTCGTGAAACTGGCCTCCGACGTCAAGGCCGGAGCAGCGCTGCCAGGTGACGCGTCGCTGATCATCGGCACGAAGACCGCGCCGGACGGTTCGCCGTACGTCTACTACACCGTCTACTCCGACACGGGCCAGATCTTCAAGGGAGACTCGGCGAAGACGCTGGCGACCTCGGTGATCAAGAACGACGACCAGGCCCGGCCGTTCGACGCGAAGGTGATGGCGGCGGCCCGCCAGGCCGCGACCGGCGACGTGGAGAAGGCCAGGATCGCGATGGTCACCGCGGCCGGCAACCCCTTTGGACTCGGCCTGAGCCCCGCAGAGGCGGACAAGGCCTGGGCGGACGCCAGGGCGGAGGTCGCGGAGACGTTCCGCAAGGCTGGCAAGCCGGTTCCCGCTCCCAGGCCGCGGCCGACGGGCAAGGAGCTGGAGAACCTCATCGGCAACCACCTGTGGAGCAACACGACGTACGCGCTGTTCATCGGTGCCGCCAACACCGAGATCCGCGCGGGTGTGCTGAAGCTCCTCGCGACCCTCAAGGAGGTGACCGTCGCCGAGACCGACGTCGACGGCCAGCGCGCGCTCACGATCAACACGAGCCCCGAGATCCTGGGCGGCGACGCTTCGGCGGTGCTCACCCTCAATGCCGACAACGGCCTGCCCATCCGTGACGAGGTCTTCCCGGCCAAGAACTCGCCGCAGCCGTCGAAGTACGCGGTGGTGACCTACAAGTCGTCCCGCGTGACGCTGGCCGACGTGTCGGCGGGCAAGATCTGATCCGTCTGTCGAACCGCCGCTGGACGTTCCAGCGGCGGTTCCAGGCGTCCGCTCCGCGGCTCGTCCTGCTCGTCGGGACCGGCCTGTGCGGGGATCTCACCAGAGCTCCGCCACGTGACGTCGAGCTCCTCGGCGAGCGCATCGAAGATCGGTGTACTCGTCATGTCAGCCACCCTGTGGCACGCGGTCGTCACGACGTAAGGGGCCGTTCTGGCAGCGTGAAACCGAGGTTAACGGGCGTTCACCACTCGGTTACACGGCCAGCGGCACGAACGGCAGCAGGCGCTCGCCCCCTCCGCGCACGACGACACATGTGGACTCCGGCACCTCCAGCCACGCGCCGTGCAGATCCCCCAGCGGTTCCGACACCACCAGGCGCGTGTCGGCGGAAAGGCCGTGCAGCACCGGGTTGTCCGGATACTGCAGGCGCAACGTCATGACGTCGCCGCTGCGGAAGAGACTCCGCGAACGGCCCCGGCTGGAGTAGCGAAACGCCCACGTGGTCTCGCCGTCCGTCGTCGCGACCGTCATCTGCAGCGGGTACACCACGCCGTGGTTGCGGCCGACCGCCTCGACGAGACCAGCCGCGCGAGCGACGGCCGCCGGCGGGTCCTCCTCCAAACCGAAGGTCAGCGCGAGGAAGAAGAAGATCTCCGAGTCCGTCGAGCCCTCGATCCGGTGGTAGAGCGAAGGGTCGACGGCCAGCGCGAGTTCCCTGCGCACCACCGGGAATCCGGCGATGAGCCCGTTGTGCATCCACAGCCGGCGTCCGTACCGGAACGGGTGACAGTTGGTCTGCTGGACCGCCGATCCGGTGGACGCGCGGATGTGCGCGAAGACGCGGCCGGCCGTGATCTGGCTCGACACGTCGAGCAGGTTGCGGTCGTTCCAGGCCGGCTCCGTGCTGACGAACAGTCCCGGTGTCGCCTCGGTCCCGTACCAGCCGACGCCGAACCCGTCCCCGTTGGTGGTCTCCACTCCCAGGCGCGAGTGCCTGCTCTGGGTGACGAGCGAGTTCGCCGGCTTGTAGAGGAGTTCTTCCAGCAGGACAGGGGAACCGGAGTACGCGAGCCATCTGCACATGCCGTCGAGCCTGGTGCCCGGCGTGGACGTGCCGACCCACCCGGACCGGATGAACCGCGACCTGCAGGTCATCCGCCGCGGGCGAGGTGCGGCAGCGGGCCCGCCGCCACGATCGGGATGATGAATCCGTTGCGTGTCAATGGCTTGCTGGCGCTGGCGCTCGCCGTCACGTCCTGTGCGGCTCCCCCTCCTTCTCCCCCTCCGCCTCCCCCTCACCAGCGCCTCGACTTCGCCGTCTCGACGTCGGCCACGGCGGCCCGCTCCCCGTCACGGCACTTTCGCGCGCAGGTGCTCGAAAGCGTCCGCACCGACCGCTCCGACGCCCGAGGTCTGGAACTGGTCGGCGACGTCCTGATGGAGAACACAGGTCAAGCGATCCGGGCGGTGACGCCTTCGACCGGTGACGTCCGTGCCCGCCGCGACGTGCCACCGGGCATCGGAATCGCGCTCTCCCCTGCCGGACTGTGGCAGGCCGGCGCCGGTTCGGTGACGCTGCGGGATCCGGGAACGCTGGCGCCACGACTGCAGACGGCGCTGCCGGAAGTGAGCTGGGGCCTGTGTGACGACGGCACCCACCTCGTGCAGTCCAACGGCACCACAACGCTTCTGCTGCGTGACCGCGACACCGCCGCGTTGATCCGCTCGGTGCGTCTCGACACCCGCGTATGGTCGACCGCACGACTCGGCGAACTCCACTGCACGACCGTCAACGGCCGCCCAGAGGTGTGGGCGTCCGTCACCGGCACGGACTGGCTCGTCCGCGCCGACCTCACCGCCGCCACCGTCACCGCGGTCGCCGACCTCACCGCCGTAACCGTCGCCGAACAGCCGACCGGCGCGGACCAGGTGATCGGCGGGATCGCCGCCGCCGGCGCGACCGATCAGCTCTGGATCACCGGGCGGCACTACCACCACCGCTACCGGATCCGGTTGCAACCCCAGCCCTGAGCCGGCTACAGCAGTCTTGCCAGGGCGTCGGCCGAGGAACTGCCGGGCTCCGGTTGGTAGACGATGATCACGTGGTCCTCGGCTCCGCCGATGGTGAGGGTCTGGCGGCGCAGGATGAGACGGCCGGCGTCGGGGTGGTCGAACCGCTTGACCTCGTCACGGGACGGGCGTACGTCATGGCGGTCCCACAGCGAGCGGAAGTCGTTGCAGGGCAGCAAGTCGGCCACGAGTGCGGCCGTGCGCGGGTCGCGTGGATCGGCTGTCGCCCGTAGAGCGGCGACCGTCTGCGCGGCGATGTCCGGCCAGTCCGGGAACACCGTGCGGGCGATGGGGTCGAGGAACACGTCGCGGACCAGGTTGCGACCGGGGTGGTACATCGGGGCCAGGACCATGGCCGCCTTGTTGACCATCACCACGTCGAACCAGCGGTCGCGGACGTACGCCGGTGTGCTGCCCCACGAGTCGAGCAGGTGTTGCACCTCGGCGCCGGCCTCGCCTGGCTTGGGCGGCTCGGATGGCATGGCCACGGCACGCAGGTGGGCCGCGGCGTCCGGGTCGAGGCGCAATGCAGTCGCCAGCGCGTCCACGACCTGAGGTGACGGGTTGCGGTCCACGCCTTGTTCCAGCCTGGTCAGGTACTGGACGGAGACGCCCGCCAACTGAGCCAGCTCGTCGCGGCGCAGTCCAGGCACTCGGCGCCGGCCGTAGGTGGTGAGCCCTGCCTCGCTCGGCCGCACGCGCGCACGGCGTGCCTGGAGGAACTCTCCGAGAACGTTGTCGCGTGTCATCGCCTGCCGAGGGTATCCCTGCCAGGGTGCTGGCTGGAGGATCACCGCGGCGGCATGGTCGAGGCCATGAAGACATGGTTCATCACCGGGGCCTCCCGCGGCTTCGGGCACACGTGGGCAGCGGCGGCACTCGAGCGCGGTGACCGGGTCGCCGCGACGGCGCGCCAGACCGGGACGCTCGAAGAACTGGCCGGAACCTACGGCGACCGCCTCCTGCCGATCACGCTCGACGTGACCGATCGGGACCAGGTGTTCGCCGCCGTCCACCGCGCCCGCGAAGCCTTCGGCGGCCTGGACGTGGTCGTCAACAACGCCGGCTACGGGCTGTTCGGCATGATCGAGGAGACGACCGAGGAGCAGGCCAGGGCTCAGCTCGACACCAACCTGTTCGGCCCGCTCTGGGTGACCCAGGCCGCTCTGCCGATCATGCGGGCGCAACGAGGCGGGCACCTCGTCCAGGTCTCCAGCGTCGGCGGGATCGCCGCCTTCCCGACACTGGGCCTCTACAACGCCTCCAAGTGGGCTCTCGAGGGGATGAGCGAGGCGCTGTCCCAGGAGGTCGGCCCGCTCGGCATCAAGGTGACGATCGTCGAGCCAGGCCCGTACGGCACCGACTGGGCCGGGGCGTCGGCGGCCCACACGACCCCGATCGCCGCCTACGAACCGATCCGGCAGGCCCGCCAGGCCGGCGCCACCGCCCGCGCGCCGCGCGACCCGTCGGTCACCGCGGACGTCCTCCTCCGGCTGGTCGACCTGCCAGAACCGCCGCTGCGGTTGTTCCTGGGCGGCTACCCGTACCCGGTCGCCGAAAGGGTTTATCAGCAGCGGCTAGCCACCTGGCAGCAGTGGCGCGACCTGGCCGAGATGGCATGACCCGACGTCACAACCCAGGAGGCGCCGTGGGAACCCAGCCCGTCCCGCTCGTCGTGAACCCCATCGGCTGATAGACCGTCCCGCCGTCCGCTGCCTCCGGATTGACGACGCTGATCACGCTGTGCCACGCCACCACCTCCGTCAGCCGCCGGAAGTCGCCGCCCGCCCTGGGCCTGCCCTCGACCCAGCCCGTGAAGTTCTGCACGGCGTGGATCCACGTGTGCCCGAGATGGCCGAGCACCGACGGACCGGGACTGTCGTCGTAGAAGACCGCGGTGTCCGCCACTCGCTGGCTCTCCGGTTGTGGGTCATCAGGCCCTGCTCCGTTCCCGCGCGAACGGGTCTGCCAAGGCGAACCCAGTGGCGTGCCGGTCTTGAAGTACACGGCTTCGGGCCCGGACCACTGCCGGGGACGAAGAACCGAATACCGCGACCTGGCGCCGGGATCGAGGTCGAAAACGATTTCTACCCCGTTGACGTAATAGGGTCCCGAGCTGCGGAAGCCCAATTGCCGCCCCAGAAGGCTGGTTCCGGAGTTCAGGAAGCGACCCGCGTGCACCCCGGCGCTCTGGGACCCCGCGTCCCGGCTTTGCCGTTGCACCGACGCGACCACCGCGGAATTACCCGCCAGACGTTGAAGGCGGAGAATCCCGTTCAGCACAGGAGCGGGCACCTCGGAAACCGTTGGGCTGAGCGCGCGCGGATGATTCCTGGCCGCGTCCTGAGGTGAACGTTCCTCCCGGCCTGAAACATGTGCGCACACCGGATCCACCCATCCGCCGGACGATCGGAAAAGGAGCGTACGTCGGCCACGAATCAATCGTGAAGGCCCGCGGGTGCCGCCATGATTGCCCTTGTGTCCGCACTCAGGGGCAAGTTCACGCGTCACGCCGGACCGCACGCCGCAGCGCCGGTGTCGCCCACGCCGTCACCACACCACCCAGAACCACGACCACACCAGCGGCGAGCCCGGCACGCGGGTCTCCCACCGCGACCGACACCGCACCGGCGAGGAACGCGCCGAGCGGCTGGCCGGCACCCCACGCCAGCATCCTGGCCGTCGTGTTCACCCGCGACTGCAACCCCTACGGACACACCTTCTGGCGGTAGGTGATCCCGTTGATGACCACAACGGCCTGCGCGGCGCCCCAGTACACCGCCGCCGCACACGTCAGCACCCAATGCCCGCTCAGCAGCACGAACAGTCCGCCGAGAAACGACAACGGCAACGCTGTCAGCGCGACCCGCGCTTCTCCCAGCCGCTCGGTCAGCCTCGGCAGCAACCGGGACGCGATGATCGCCCCCACGCCCCAGCAGCTGAACAACGCGGCGAGCCGGACGTCACCGCGCGGCGCGACGCCCAGGACCCGGTCGGCGAACGGCACCAGCACAGCGACCCACGCGCCGCTCCCGACCGAATGCGCGGCACCCACCAGCGTGAGCGTGCGGACGACCGGCTCGTTCCACAGGAACCGCAACCCTTCCCGCACGTCGCCGACCAGTTCACCCGCACCGCGCACCGGCCGCGGGGTGGCCATGCTGCCCACGATGCCGCGCAACAACAACGCCGACCCCACACCGGTCAACGCGTTCACCGCCAACAACGCCGCAGGAGCCACGACCGCCACCAACAGGCCTGTCAGACCCGGCACCACGAGCTCCACCACGGTCGTCCGCCCGTAGATCGTCGAATAGGCAGCGGTCAGCCGATCCTTGCCCACCAACGCCGGCAGCGCACCGAAGTTCGCCGCGTCGAAGAACACGAACGCCGTCTGCGCCGCGAACGCGACGGCAACGACGTGCGGCGCGACCAACGCCCCCGCCAGCCACGCCAGCGGCACCGTCAGCAACACCGCGGCCACCGTGAAATCCAGCGCCACCATCATCTTCCGGCGATCCAGCCGGTCCGCGAGCGCCCCCGCCGGCAGCCCGAACACCAGGTACGGCAACGCTTCCGCCGCCGCCACCGCCGAGGTCCACCCCGCGGACCCGGTCAGCTGGTAGACGAGGACCGGCATCGTCACCGCCGCCACCACCGCACCGGTCACCGACAACACCCGCGCGGTCAGGTAACGACTGAAGTCGCGTTCGGACGATTCGAGGTTTCCGATGCCCGCCACGCCGACAGCGTATGGCTTTCGTGATCAGTCCGGCGGGCGCTGGTCGCGTCCGCGAAGCGGGCTCGACGTTTCAGAGCTCCGACAGGATCGTGAGGTTCCACCACAGGTCGAGATTGTCGAGAACGTCGATGCCACCCGGCCTTTTCAGCGCGCCGATCGTGAGGGTGCGGGTGTCGACCCACCAGACCTGAGCGTTGCCGTCGGCGAGGAAGCACGTGGTGAACTCGCCGGGCAGCGGGCCGGAGGTGTCGCGGTAGTACAGCGCGTAGTGGATGGGATCGGATTTGGGCCGGCACCCGCCGCGCTCGTCGATCCGCGGGATGCCCCGGCTGGTCACCAACGCCTGGAAGTACGCGTCCTGGGTGGCGCGGTCGCCGAACAGCCGGAACTCGGCCTCGTCCGGCGGCGGATACCTGGGGGCCCAGGAGGTCGTGCCGGTGCAGCGAACGGCGGCGACCGCGCCGCTGTCGGGAGTGGTGGGCACGCAGGGTTCGGCCGTGTTCCGGTAGACGGCCGGCAGGGCGGCCAGCAGCGCGTCGACCTGTGGCGACCGCGTTGTGGTGGTCGCAGACGCACTGCTGGTCGTGCTGCTGGTGGTGCTGCTGCTCGTCGTGCTGCTGGACGTGCCCGACCCGCGCGTCTTGTCGCCGTTGGCGATGATCAGCGCCGTCGCGACGATCCCGACCACCGCAGCGAGGACGCCGCCGACGAGGGCTGCCCGCTTGGCCGGGCTGGGCTGGGTGCGAGTGGGCGGGTACGGCTGGTGGTGCACGGGGACGGTCTGGGAGGCCGGTGGCTGAGGGAACTGCGGCGTGGGCACAGGAGTCAGGGCCTGGGCTGCTGCCCGTGCGAGCGCTCCCGCGGTGGCGTAACGGTCGGCGGGGTTCTTGGCCATGCCCCTCGCGATGACGTCGTCCAGCGCGGCCGGGACCGCCGGGTTCAGCGGGGACGCCTTGGGCGGCGCTTCGTTGAGGTGTGCCCAGATCTGGGCCGCGGTGCCCTCCGCGGTGAACGGGCGCCTGCCCACCAGGCAGGCGAACAGGACGCAGGCCAGGGCGTACACGTCCGCGCGGCCGTCCACCGGGCCGCTTTCGAAGCGTTCCGGGGCCATGTAGTCGAGGGTGCCGACCACCGAGCCGGTCGCCGTCAGACCCGTCGCGGACGGCGAGACGCTGCGGGCGATGCCGAAGTCCACCAGGTACACGAAGTCGCCGGCGGTCACGAGGATGTTCGACGGCTTCACGTCGCGGTGCACGAGCCCGTCGGCGTGCGCGGCGTCCAAGGCGCTCGCCACCTGCTCGACGATGCGCACGGCACGCGCCGGCTCCACGGCCCCCTCGCGGATCACCTCCGACAGGTCACGACCCTCCACGAGCCGCATGTCCAGGTAAAGCCGGTCGTCGATCTCGCCGTAAGCGTGAATCGGGATGACGTGCGGTTCGCGCAGCCGTGCGACGATCCGCGCCTCACGACGGAAGCGGGCGCGGTACTCCTCGTCGTCGTGGTAGCCGGGCGACAACCTTTTGAGCGCCACGAACCGGTCGTGCGCCATGTCGTAGGCCCGGTGCACCTCGCCCATTCCACCCCGGCCGAGCAACTGCTCGATCCGATACGGCCCGAACGTCTCTTCCGTCATCGTCCTCGTGTCCCGAGCGCCCTTGTCCGTTCGAGTCGACGCGCGCCGACCGCCACGGGTTCCACCCGCGGCAGCCTACAAAGTCACGCACAGTGCGATTCGGCATCACAGACCCGAACCTCGATGGCTCACGTGGCGGACGCCGACGGCAAGGAACGGAAGCGTGCACACGGCACCTGAACGCCGTCGTGTCGATACTCCTTCGTCAAGGGATTCGACGCTGTGTCCACATTGGACGCCCGGCCTGACCTGATGGCTGGGGTGTTCTCGTGACGACCTCCTGGTTCGCGTCCGGATGCCGGAAGAAGGCGAGGGAGCACGGCCGCATGGAGCTCATCGACGGGAAACGCTCGCACTCGACCCGCGAGAGTCGTCCTAGACTCGGTCCATGCCGGATCGGGCGCGCAGACGACGGATCGTCGCCGCCGGTCCGAGCGTGCTCCTGGTGCTGACGGTTCTCATCGGGCTCGTGACCAACATCCTCACCGGCGGCGGGTTCAGCTGGTGGCTCGCCGGTGGCCTGCTCGGCCTGGTAGCGCTCGCAGTCGCCTTTCAAGTGCTGTCGGGAGCGGGCGGCGAGACCGCGTCGGCCGGTTCCGAGCGATCGGCTGACCGCGACCCGGTGCTCGAGGCGGGGCTGCGGCTCGCCGAGACGGTGTGGCGGCAGGACGAGGCCGCGCTCGACCAGCTCGTGCGGCACCCGCTCGCCCGGTACGGCCAGGACGAGAGCGACCAGCAGCTGCACGTCCGGTGGGCGGACTGGCAGCCCGGCGGACCGCTGCCTGATCACCGGACCGGGTTCGACGAGTTGTTGTCGCAGCGGCGTCTGGTGATCCTGGGCGCGGCGGGCGCCGGTAAGTCGATCACGGCCATGCAGCTCACCCAGTCGCTGGCCGCCAGGGCGATGGCCGGAGGCGGTTGCTTTCCGGTCCGCGTGAACCTGGTCGACGCTCCCCCGTTGTTCGAGGGCGGCGGTCATCGGGACCTGCCGAGGGCGGCCGGCCTGTTCGACGACTGGCTGGTGCACAAGATCGCCCAGGCGGGTGTGCTGCGGGCACTCGCACGACGGCTGGTCGAGGACGGCCGGATCGTCGTGGTGCTGGACGGGCTCGACGAGGTCGACGCCCCGGCGGCCGTTCCGCAGCGGGCGATGGACATCATCGACGTCCTGAACCACCCGCTGTCCGGGCGGCTCGGGCGGCGGCCCGTCGTGCTCACGTGTCAGACGAGCAGGTACATCGACCTCGCGCGCGGTTCCGGCGAGCAGCGAACCTGGCTGGCCGACGCGCGGGTGATCGAGATCCTGCCGCTGGAGCCCGCCACCGTGATCGCCGAGATCGAACGGCGGTTCGCCGGAGCGCTGGAACCCTGGCAGGCGGTTCTAGAGCGGCTTCGACGGCAGGAGCCCGGCGATCGCTTCGCCGACACGCTGCGGTCGCCGTTGCACCTGTCGCTGCTGATTGATCTCCGACTGGCCGGCTCACCTGTTCCGGACACCTCGGAGGGAATCGAAGAGGCGATCTTCGAGCGGTACCTCAGGACCGTGGCCCGGCGAGACGGCCGGTACACGCCGGCGCAGGTGGCCCGCTGGCTCACTGTTGTGGCGCACCACCTCGCGACGCGGCCGGGCCGGACCCAGGTCGGCAACAGCTTCAACGTGACGGACCTGCGGCGCGCCGTGCTGGGCCGGTTCGTGCGTGTGGTGACCGTCCTGGCCGGCTTTGCGATCGCGGTTCTCGTCGCCGGTCAGGTGGTGGTGCCGCTCGTGCCGCCGGAGCTGCACGGAAATGAAGAGCTGTACCGGACGATCGGCGGGTTCGTCGCGTTCGGCGGAGTTCTGCCGATGTTCGGAAACTCCACCGCGCCCCGGCTCGACCTGCGGCAGCTGCGTCATCGCCACACGTGGACCCGCTTGCTGCGATCGGTAGGTGAGTGGCTCGTCGCGGGCGCGGCCGTAGGTGCCTTCGGAGGTCTGGTGTTCGGACTCCTGCGGCACAGCTCCAACCTGAGCCTGGCGGTCGGGTACACCGCCCTGGAGTTCGCGGCGGCCGGGACCGTGTACGGCCTGGTTCGCGGTGTCGACCTCAACCCCCAGGCGCGCGGCCGTCGCGAGTTCGTCGCCCAGGGACTCGTCTGCACGGCCGTCATGCTGTGCGGGGCCACGGCTATCGGCGCTCTCGCCGGTGCGTTCTTCCGCCCGGACCTCCTCGGCATGTGCGCGGGCCTGGGCCTGCTCGCCGGGCTCGGTGCGGTGGGCACGACGGTCTGGCCCACGTACGTCGTGGCCTGCCTGATCCACCTGCTGACGCGCAACTTCCTGTTCCCTGCCCGGCCGGCCGCGTTCCTGGACTGGGCGCACACAGCGGGGCTCATCCGGGCGACGGGCAACGACGACCAGTTCCGGCACCGGGCGTTGCAGGACTGGCTGCTGACCCGCGCGTCCTGAACCGGCCTTGCCCGCTCGGGCAGCGAAACGGTCCCCGGCGGCCCCGCGAAGGGCCTACGCCGACGAGCTCAGTGCCGTCATCGACGACGATGTGGAGAACCTCGGCCAACTGCTGCGGGTGGCCGAGGTCGCGGACTCGGCGGGGCTGATGGTCGACTCCCCACGCCTCGGCGAACCGACCGTTCTCGACGCGTTCCTCGCCCGGTACTCGTTCTGACCTATGTGGACGCTACGACCGGAACCCGTGGCAGCAGGACGGTCCACAGCGGAGTGGCGTGCCCTGCCGGTTCAACCGGAAGGACACGCCCCTCCACGAGGAGTCAGCCGCACTTGATCCACCACGCCCACCAGTCGCACTCGCTCGGGGCGCAAGAAGTCGCTTTGATCGTGGTCACGAGAACGAGCTTAGGCGTGTCTCTTTTGGACCCCTCAACCGGGGTGCGCGAATCCGATCATGGACGCGGCCAGAAACCCTTGCATACCAGGAGCTTGAGCCATTCGGACCTAGGCGGTGCCGCCATTCAGTGGATCTTCGAAGCCTAGGTGCGCGCGGAGCGTGTCGCGCGTCAGCGCTGCGGAAGACGGGCAGAGGTCCAATGCCCGCAACCACGCGGCAGCAGCAGCCTGCTGATCACCCAGAACACTCAACGCGTGCCCCATGAGGTGGTGTGCTTTCGTGGCTTCGCCGAGCTCGTGGAGCTGCTCAGCCAGGCTGGCCGCCTGGCCCGCGTGCTCGCGCGCCAGGTCCAGTTCGCCCAGGTCGTACTCGATTGCCGCGAGGGTGCACTGCGCCCGGCACGTCTCAACGCGGTCGCCGGTCGTGCGGTGCGCCCGCAGTCCCTGGTGGCAGTACTCCAAGGCGATCTCCGGCTCACCCAGTTCCTGGTGCAGAGCGGCGAGCGCCGTGAGCGTCGTGCCCTGGCCCCGCACGTGCCCGATCTCCAGCCGGATCCTCAACGCCTCGAGGTAAGACGCCCTCGCTTCCTCGAACTCACCGAGCCGGTGCAGCGCCATGCCCATGCGGTGGAACTGGAACCCCTCGCCCTCGCGCAACCCCAGCCGGCGGTGAATCGGAAGTGACTCCTGGTAGTACCGAAGCGCCGTGCGGTCATCGCCGCGTTCGAAGTGGACTATGCCCATGTTGTTCAGGCTCACGGCCTCGCACCACTCGAAGCCGGCCTGCCTGGCCATCTTCAGACTCGCCGTGAACTGCCGGTACGCGTCGTCGAGTCGATGCACGTTGAAATACAGCAGGCCCAAGTTGTTCCGCGTACCCATCTCGGCCACCGCGTCCCCGGTGGACTTCGCGGACTCCAGCGCGATTTCGTGACAGGCGAGCATGTCGTCGTGGTACCCCGACCGCTCGAACACCTCCTGCAACGCCGCGGGCAACCGCCACGCGTGCTCGTGGAGCTCGTTGTCCGCCGCGAGCTTCGTGACCGCGACGACGTTCTCCCGCTCGAGGGCACACCACTCCAGCACCGCCCCGTCGGTGGAGAAGATCACGCGGTCCACCACCGCGCACGAGGCGGGCAAAGGCGGCACCGGAGGGCTCTGCGGGGAGAGCTGGGCGAACACGTCGATGGCCGTCTGCGTGTACCAGGTCAGCAACCGCTCAATCGCCTGATGCCGCTGCCCCGGCGCATCGACTTCTCGCGCGCGCTCACCCGCGTATTCGTGGAGCAGGTCGTGAAACCGGAACCGGTTGGCGATGTCGTGGTCCAGCAGATGCACTCTGGCGAGCAGCTTCAGGCACCGGTTCGCCTTCGAGGACGTGATGTCGGCGAGCGCGGCGGCGGTGTCCTCGTGCAGGCGAGGCCCGGGATGCAGACCGACAGCGCGGAACACCCGTGCGGTATCCGGCGCGAGTGCCTCGTACGACCAGGAGAACGCCGCGTGCAGGCTGTGCGTGTCGGAGTCGTCCTCGTCGCCCGAGATGAGCACGCGGTGCGCCCGGAACTGCCCGGCCAGGTCCGCCAGTGTCTCCTGCGGGCGGTCGGCGACGTGCTGTCCGATGATCTTCAAGGCGAGTGGGAGACCGCCGGACAACCGCGTGAGCTCGTACAACCCCGGCCGATCCTGCGCCACGCGCTCGTGCCCGATCATGCTCTGGAGGAGTTCCGCGCACTCGTCGGGTGCCATCTCCGGCACGGTGATCGCGTACGCCCCTTCGTTGATCACGAGGTCGGGCAGCCTGTCGCGGCTCGTCAGCAGGACGAACGACTCCGCGGCCGCGTCCAGCAGTGACCGCACCTGCTCCGGGTCGCGCACGTTGTCCAGCACCAGCAACACCTTGCGGCCGGCCAGAGCCCTGCGCAGCGCCCGCGACCTGTGCTCGGCGGCGATCGGGATCTGGTCCGCGGGCACCCCCAGCCGTTCGAGGAGCAGCGACAGCGCGTTGCCCGCGGTGAGCGGTTCGTCGGGTCCGTAGCCCCGCATGTCCAGGATCACCCTGCCGTCCGGGAAGTGCTCTCGGCGCAGGTTGGCCCAGTGCACCGCCAGCCTGGTCTTGCCGACCGCGGGCATGCCGTGCAGCACGACGGCGGGCGGGTGCGAGTACGTCCGCGTGTCGAGGAAGGTGTCCAGCCGGTCCAGCAGCGCCACCCTCCCCGTGAACAGCCCGCGCTGGCTGGGGAAGTCGTGTGCCGGCGGGTCCGGTGGCTTCGGTTCGTCCTGGGCGTCGCAGGGTCCTTCGAGCATCCGGGTGTAAAGGCGTTCCAGTTCCAGCGCCGGGGGGCTGCCGTACTCGCTGAGCAGAAGCCGCCGGAACTGGACGTAGAACGCGGTCGCGCCGTTGCGGTCGCCCAAGCCCTCCATCGCCAGCATCCGGAACCGGGCCAGCGTCTCGTCCAGCGGGTGCTGCTCGGTCAGCACCACCAGTTGCTGCAGGACATCGACGTGTTCAGACAGCCGCAGCTGAGCTTCGAACAACGCGTGGTAGGCGCGCAACAGGTCGTTGGCCACCATTGCAGACCGCTTTTCGGTCCCCCATTCACCACGCACGTCCGCGAGCGGAATTCCACTCCACAGGTCGATCGCCTCGGACAGAAGCCGTTTCGCCCGCCAATGATCACCGGCCGAGTTCGCGGCCCGGCCGGCCGCGGTCAAACGACCGAATCGGTGATAGTCGACAAGATCGGAATCCAGATCCAGGCGATATGCGTCGCCCTCGCGACGAACTCGAAACTGGACGCCTGAATTGACAAGCGCCTTTCGCATTCGGCTGATCTGCACCTGCAGGTTCTTGCGCGCGCTGGCCCGGTCGCGGTCCGGCCAGAGGACCTGGAGCAGGGTGTCCACCGAAACCGGACGGGCGACGTTGAGCAGCAGCACGGCCAGGAGTGCACGCTGTTTCAGCGCTCCGAGGTTCGCGGGCTTGGTGCCCACGCGCAGGGTGGTGGGACCGAGGATCGTGAACGCCACAAAGCCACCTCCCTTTTTGCGCAACAAACCTTAACGGCGATCGCCAGCGACGAGGAACCTTTCTGCAACCGAACTGCAAGTTCACCGGCAAAAGTCACCCGGATGCTCTCCATCGACTCCTGGATTTCTCCTCGATATGGAAAGCAGGTCGGGCATGGGCGCAACGGAGTGGCTTGACGTACCGGTGGGAATCAACGCGGACCGGTGGGTCACGCGGCGGAACTGCCGGACGGTGCTCGCCGTCGGGCACACGGTCACCAGCTGCGAGCGGTTGCTCGAAGCGGTGGAACTTCTGGAGTCCGACTGGCGCGTGCAGGTGGTGTGGACGCAGGCACCCGACGCGTTCGGCAACGGCGTGGCCGACTTCCTCCGGTCCACCGGCGGAGTCGTGCTGCCGTGGGAACAGGCCAGGCGTGAGAGCTTCGACCTGGCTCTCGCCTGCGCGTACGGCTCGCTGCACCAGGTGCACGCTCCGGTCGTGGTGATGCCGCACGGGGCGGGGTATGCGAAGGGACGGACGGTTTCCGGGACCATGCGTCCCTACGGCCTGGACGGCCAGCGTCTGCTGCACAACGGAAAGCCCGTCGCGCAACTGGTTGTGTTGTCCCACGACCAGCAGTTGGACGTCCTGAGGGAGCAGTGCCCGGAAGCCGTCGACGTGGCGGAGGTGATCGGGGACCTCTGCTACGACCGGCTCGTCGCGAGTCTTTCTCGCCGTGATGACTACCGCGAGGCCCTGGGGGTGACGCCCGAGCAGGAGCTCCTCGTCGTGGCGTCCACCTGGGGCGCGGGGTCGCTGTTCGGCATGCACCTCGATCTGCTGCCGCGGTTGCTCAGTGAACTACCGTCCGACCGCTTTCGCGTCGCGGTGCTCATCCATCCCGCCGTGTGGTTCGGCCACGGCCCGCGGCAGGTGAGGGCCTGGCTGTCCGACTGCGTCGACGCCGGGTTGGTGTTGTTTCCGCCTGACCTCGACTGGCGGGCGGTGCTCGTGGCCGCGGACTACGCGTTGGGAGACCACGGCTCCACTGCGACCTACGCGGCCGCTATCGGCAGACCGGTGCTCCTCGTCGAGTCACCACCGCAGCTCGCGGTGGCCGACATCGCGCCCCAGGCCAGGCTCGCCGGGCTCGCGCCACGGCTCCGGCTCGACCGACCGGTCCTGGACCAGCTGCGGGACAGCGCCGAGGCGGCAACAGCCATCGCGGAGGCAGTGTCCGCACGGCCCACTCGTGCGGCGGCCAACCTGCGGCGGGCTCTCTACCGGTTGCTGGACCTGCCCCAACCTGGTGCGCACCGCGGACCGGCCCCCGTGCCCGTCCCGCACGCCTGGCACCGGCCATGACGCCCGACCCGGTGGTGCTGGAGGCGGTCGACGGCCGTCTGCCACGAGCCTGCGCACTCGCGGACGTCATCCTGACGTCCGCGCCCAGCGTGGACGTCGATTGGGCGCGCGGGGTGTTCGCCCAACTGCCCGGTCTCACGCTGGTCGTGGTGGAGCTACACGGCGGCCTCACCGCATTCGTCTCACGACAGGGCCAGGCTTTCACCGTTCGCACGCGGGCAGGGCTGGTGGAGGACGTGTACCAGTGGTGGGCAGGCGCCGGTCAGCCCAGCGCGTCCAGCCGTTCCCGCGCGATGCCGGCCGTGGCGGAACCCAGCGAGCGAAACGCCTCCTCCGCCTCCTGGAAATGACCACGTGCGCGTGCTGTTTCTCCTGCAGCACCGGCGATCTCGCCGAGGGCCAGATGAGCCTCGGCTTGGCCGTGCAGGGAGCCGAGCGAGGTCATCGCCCGCATCCCCTCTGCCGCTGCCTCCTCAGCGGAAGCGAGGGCACCGGTGCGGCACAGCGCCACCGCTGACGCGACCAGCGCCCGTGCGGCGTTGTAGGGGTCGGATTCCGCTGCCTCGCCGAGGATCTGGCGGGCACGGGCGAGACCGGCCACCGCTCCCTCCGGCCGGTCCAGGTCCAGCAGGACCAGCCCGAGGTTGACCAACGTCAGGCCGAGCAGCCGCGGCGCGCCGAGTTCCTCAGCCGTCGCGGCTACTCGTTCGTACTGCGCGCGGGCCTCTTCCAGCCGGCCGGTGTCCCAGTACAGGCGAGCGAAACTCCTGCCGGTGTCGCACAGTGCGCGTTGGTTGCCGAGAGCCGCCCACAACCGCATCGACGCGGTGTACTCGTGTTCCGCGTCGTCGTACCTCCCCGCGATCGTGTAAGCCCGGCCGAGGCGCTTGCGCATGTCCGCCTCCGCGAACCTGTTACCCCACAACCGGGCCGCTTCGACGCCGAGCTCGTCCACCGTGAGCCGGTCGCGATAGTGCTTGCACAGCAGGAAGAGCGGCCAAAGCGCGTCCGCCAGGCTCCAGGCGAGCTCGGCAAACCCGTTGTGCAGTGCGGCTTTGCTCACCGCGATCAGGGTCGACCGCTCCTGCTCCAGCCAGGCCAGTGCCTCGTCGCGTCCGGAGAACGAACGCACCTTCAGCGGCGGCTCCGAGTGCGCATAGGAAAGTCGTTCTCGGTACGGCGTAAGGACTTCGTCCGCTTTTCGCGCCGTGGCGAGGTACCACTCGGCGATGCGGCGGAGCGTCGCCCGCACCTCCTCCGCAGACTCGTCCAGCTGCAGCTGTTGCTGGGCGTGCAGGCGCAGGAGGTTGTGGAACCTGTAGCGCTCTTCCGCGGGTTCTTCGATGAGACTGGCCTCCAGCAACGACTCCAGGAGTGCGTCCGCGTCACCGGCCACGGCGGCGGAGGCGACCTCGCCGCAGAACTCCCCGTCGGGGTGCAGGCTCAGCCGGCGGTACAACTTCGCCGCGGCGGGTGTGAGCATCTTGTACGAGAGATCGAAACAAGCCTGCACGGACAGCTCCCCGGACGCTGACAACCTCGCGAGCCTCGACTGCTCGGCCGCGAGCTCGTCGTAGATCCTGCCCACGGACCATCGCGACCGGACCAGCAGACGTGCTGCGGCGACACGGATGGCGATGGGCAGACCACCACACAACGCCACCAGGTCTTCGGATCGTTTTCTCTCCTTGGACACCCGGCTCTCGCCGACGGTCGCCGTCAGCATCGACACGGCGGCCGACGGTGGGAGCGGTCCCACTTCGACGAGGCAGGCACCGTCGGTGACCAGTCCGGTCAACCTGCTCCGGCTGTTGACGACCACCACACTCGCTGGTGAGGCCGGGAACAGCACTCGCGCCTGCGCGGCGGAGAGTGCGTTGTCCAGAACCACCAGCAAGGCCTTGTCCGCTGTCAGCGACCGGTACAGCGCCGCCTGCTCTGCCAAGTGGATCGGCACCCGATCCGGTGGTGTCCCCAGCGCGCGCAGGAACGATCCGAGCGCGTCACCGGGATCGGTCGGCTCGTCGAGGCTGAA
Source organism: Lentzea sp. NPDC005914 (assembly GCF_040629405.1). Taxonomy (NCBI): domain Bacteria; kingdom Bacillati; phylum Actinomycetota; class Actinomycetes; order Pseudonocardiales; family Pseudonocardiaceae; genus Lentzea; species Lentzea sp. NPDC005914. The sequence continues at coordinate 340,272 of NZ_JBEXVQ010000003.1, forward strand.
TCCGTTGAGGTCCACGAACAACTGGCCGTCCGGCAAGTCCAGCGACCTCGCCCAGCGCAACGACAGCGCGGTCTTGCCCACGCCGGCAGGACCGGTCAGCACCACGATCGCCGGCCGTTCGCCGCCAGACGCCCGCCGCGCGGCCTCCAGCACAGCCAGTTCGTCGCCCCGCCCGCTGAACCGCGCCGGCGGAGCGGGGAGCTGCCGCGGGATCGGTGTGCCGGCTCTCTCATGAATGTGCAGACCACCGTGAATCGTCCCGGCCTGCACGACAGAACCGTGGACGACGCCCTGGGCGTGGTTCTGGACCTCTGTTCGTTCCGGCACGGCGCCTCACTGACCGCCGGTGTGGGCTCCACCTTGACCGCGCAACCTGGTGCCGGCTTCGACGAGAAGTGCTCTCACCGTGCCGAACGACAGCCCGTGTTTCCTGCTGAGCGCCCGAATGCTTTTGCCGGCCTCGTATTCGCGGCGAATCATCAGGCCGCCGCGCAGCCGCAGCGGATGGTCGCTGCGGAGGTGCCTGAGCATGTCGCCGAGCGGTTGGTCGCCGGGCTGCGGCTCCGCCGCCGAAATCGAGAAATCGCTCGCCAACTGCTCGGGCGTGATGCCGCAGAACAGCAACAACCCGTGCAGCAACCGGTCGTCGTTCGGCGTCTGAGGGCGGATGCTCTTGGTGACCTCCGCGAGCATCTCCAGCGGATCGGTTCCGTAGAGCCGCGCCAGACGCACCACACGCGTCATCGACGGGCGCCAGGTGGCGTCTTCGAACGAGCGCAACGTGTCAGTGCTGACGCCGATCATGCTGGCGGCCTCTTCCCGGGCGATACCGGAACTCTCCCGCAACCGCACCAGATGTCTGCCGAGCGCGGGCTGATAGGCCTCAAGGTCCTGAAACGAGTCCAACTGCACATCGGACTGAGACTTTGATTCGCCGTCCCCTGGCATCGTCGGAGCCCCCCGGTCTCGCAGGTCACGCACCGCGTGCAGGTCAGGATGATGCGTACTCGTGCAATCGGACAAGGCTTTGCTCCTGTTACGGCCGGACGCAGGGACTTGTAGTTCACCTGTTCAGGCGCAACGAACGCAAAGCGTTGAGAGCACGGTCACGGGCAGACGACAACCCCGCAGGTTTCCGGCGGGTGGCCGGACAAGACGATACTGAGCGCGGTAACGGACTCCCAGCGCCCACGTGTCACACGATCTGGTGCCAATGGGAACATGCCTTTATTCCAAGCCGTTGACAGTCACCGAAACTCGTCCGAATTCGCCGCCAGCTGTCATCTCGTCCACTGTGGATTCCGGCTCGCAGGTAACACCAACTCGTCACTCGACGACGTGCGTGACCGACACGAGTGGGGAGCTGACCATGGCGAGACCGTCGCGAAGAAGCGTGGTGCTGGGAACTGTGCTCGTCGTGATGGCAGCCGCGCTGGACGCGTACTGGACTCACGCCGCGAGCGGCCCGGTGCAGGGCAGGGCCTCCGCTCAGGACGCGCCGGAGCCGCCACGTACGTTCGACCTCTCGCCCGGCCGAAGCGCGGATGTCGTGGTCAGCGACACCTGGTCGATCCACATCCCGGAAGGTGGCGTGTCGTCGGATGCGACGATGACCGTGCGCCCGGTTGACGCATCGGCAGGCCCGACCGGGCCGACCTCGCTCGCAGCGGCCGTGTTCGAGCTGTCGACCGGACAACCCGCCAAGCCCTGGGTCTTCTCGTACCACTTCTCCTCGCCGCTGCCGCAAGGAGAACAGCTCTTCCTGCTCGACGACTCCGGCAACGGCGAGGCCTACGGCGCGAGTCCGGCGACCGCGTCCAGCGACATCCAGCCGGCGACGGTGCGTGAGGCCGTCATGTCCGCCGACAGGAGGTCGGGCACCGTCGAGGTGACGCACCTCAGCTTCAAGGAGTGGATCACCGACGTGGCGGGCAACGTCTACCACGCGATCAACGACTTCTTCGGCCAGAGAGCGGATCCTCCTTCGTGCCAGGGCAAGGTTCCCAGGTGGGTAAAGCAGACCGTGTTCCTCGATGACCAGAACGGTCCGATGCGCGTCTGCGTCGGTGCGGATCCCGCGAACGCCGAAGTGGCGGTTGTCAAGATCGCGAACAACCGCGGTGCCGCCATGCTCGTGACGGCTCCTGTCGCACCGACCTGGGCGTGGCAAAGCGTTCTGGGCGACCAGGCCGAGTCCTGGGTGCCCAACCTCGTGGTGAACGCGCTGCGCACCGTCGGGGTGCCCGAGGCCGAGACCAACCGGACGTATTTGCTGCCACCCGGTCAGCAGGTCCACCTCGGCTTCGACGAGAACTCCCTGGCCGGCCAGGCGGTCATCGCCGCGAAGATCAACCTGGCTACCATCGCGGTCGGGCTCGTGAGCAGGACCATCTCGTCGGTGCTCGACGACAAGACCAGGTGGTGGGACTTCGTGCTGATGGGCGCCTGCCTTGAGGGCACAGCCGCGGACGTGCAGCCCACCGCACCGGCGATCGCGAAGACGCTCACCTCACTCGCGCGCTGTGCCGTCGAACAACCGGAGACGATCCTCGACGTGGCGCGGAAGGCGATGGAACCCGCTGCCTGGCAGGCAAGGTCTCCTGCCATCTACAGCATCGCCAACGCGGCGAAGAAGCTGCTGACGCGGTACCTCCTGATCGCCGAAGCCGCGTTCACCGCGGTGGACATCATCGCGACGCTGTCCCTGCCGCCGGCCGCTTTCACCGTGACCGTGACGGTGACCCGGCAGGTCCTGCGGTTCCGCGGACTCGTCCTCCCACTGAGGCCCGAGTGGGCACCCGAGGCGATCCGCGATCTCGACGGGACGGTGGACGGCTACGTGGTCCGCACCACCGCGGCCTGCCACCCCGTGGAAGGCCCTTACCAGTCGACATATTCGCTGTGCCCGGCCTTCAAGGTTCTCGGCCCCGGCATCATCATCGAGGACTCTCACGGAGTCAGGCCGAGGGCTTACCACCCTGAAGGGCCGTACCACCCAGGACGCGGGCTGGAGCTCTGCGTGACGTCAAAGCCGTCGAGCACTCTTTTCGAAGGCCTTTCCGTCAAACAGGAAAGCCGCTTGGCCGACATCGGCTCACGCAAGGCGAATTATCTGCGGTGGCGAATCTCTTGTACGAATCAGGAGCAACCTTCAACTGAGTCCTTCGTCCAGCGCGACTGGCACCTGCCGACCACGCAGCTGCTGGTCACCGATCCCTGGTCGACCGCGGGACTGGACGAGGCTCTCGCACGGGCGGTCTGGGAGTGAGCTCGTCCGGCGTTCCACCGAGACGAAGCAGTGCCGTCGCCACCAGTGACGACGGCACCTGCTGCTTCCCCCACCGCTCGCGCGGACTACACCTGGTCGGCCTCGACCGTCGTCGCCGGCTGGCTGCCGGGCTTGCGGCGGTCTTCGAGCTTGATGTCGCACTTGCCCACCAGCGCGACACCGGCGCCGATCGTCGTGGCCACCGGGGCGGCCAGCGCTGCGACCAATCCCAGAGCCACCGGCACCTCCAGCACCACGTCGTCCTTGCTGTCACGCACAACCACACGACGGTTGATGCCCTCGCTGACCAGGCCGCGAACTGCGTCGACCACGGAGTCGACGGCGGTGCGGGCGGACTCCGGCTTGGATTCGCTCATGACTCTCCTCGAACTGCGGATCTCCCTTGACGACTCCAGCGTGCCGCAGCCGGGCACCGCTGCCATCAGGGTTCCCCCTGACTCTGCCCGTGATCTGCCCCTCAAGACACCCCGGGTTCAGGACTGACGTGGGCGCGAGTCTCGGTCAGGGCGGTGTCCGGTGCCGAATCCGTCCACATCAGACGTCGGCGCCACAGCCGAACCAGGTGGCTCTCCCCCGATCGGCTGGACGGCACTGGCCAGGTGGCGGGGATTTCAGGCCGGGTCACCGGTGTCCGCGGACGGTGCCGCGACCCGAGGATGGTGGTGATGAAAGGAGTCCTCCTGTGGACAACCAGGAACGCGAACTGATCCTCGGCCTGGCCAACCGGTTGCGGCAGGCCCATCCGGCACCGAAGGACCCGCAGGCGGCGGAGCTGATCGCGCAGTACATCGCGTCTCAGCCGGACTCGCTGTACCTGCTCGTCCAGACGGTCCTGGTGCAGGAAGAGTCGCTGCGCACGCTTCAGGCGCGGGCGGCCCAGGCGCCGAACCCGGCGTTCTCCCAGAACACCGGCCACGGCCAGCCTCAGACGACGGGCGGTTTCCTGTCGCGGCAAGGCCACGACGGATACCCGGCCGAGCAGCCACGGCAGGGCAACGGCTTCTTGAAGACCGCCGGTGTGGCGGCGGCGGGTGTGGCCGGTGGCGCGCTGCTGTTCGCCGGGTTGAACGAGGTGTTCAGCGACGAACCGGAGCACCAGGCCGAGGGTGGTGGCGGCGACAGCGGCTGGGACCTGTTCTAGCGGCGGCCCCTGAGCTGACGGCCTCGGAATCTCCCCCTCCGAGGCCGTCTCCCCACGTCATTTCCTCTTCGGCCAGGGAATCAGCAGCATCAGACCGCCGAACGCGCACAACAGCCCGATCGTCGTCCAGAGCTGCTGCCCCGTCATGAAGCTGCCCTTGAGGTAGCCCAGACCCTGCGCCGTCCACACCCCGCCGAGGAGGAGCAGCACGACCCCGAGTCCGACCACCAGTTTTCTGTTCATGTCGCGCAGCCTACCGGCGGTCCCGCGACGATGAGTCCACAGTGGACTGAGCGCTGCCTCTTGCGGACGGTCAGGCTCCTCCGGTTGACTGCGAGAGTGAAGCAGCGCGAGCAGATCGTGATGTCCGACGAGGAGATCGCCCAGTTCCTGAACGAACAACGGGTCGCGACGCTCGCCACGGTCACTCCGTCCGGACAGCCCCATCTCGTCGCGATGTGGTACGCGGTGATCGACGGCGTCGTGTGGTTCGAGACCAAGGCCAAGTCGCAGAAAGCCGTGAACCTGCGGCGCGACGACAGGGTCACCGTGATGATCGAGACGGGCCACACCTACGACACGTTGCGCGGAGTTTCGCTGGAAGGCCACGCCACGATCGTCGACGATCCCGACGCGTTGTGGGCGGTCGGCGTGAGCGTGTGGGAGCGCTACACCGGGCCCTACACGGAGGAAGCACGGCCGATGGTCGAGTTCATGCTCACCAAACGCGTCGCGGTGCGGGTCGACGTCGCACGGACGCGGTCGTGGGACCACCGCAAGCTCGGCCTGCCTCCGCTCCCCCTCGGCGGCAGCACCGCCGCTTACCTGTGAGTACGTTTGGTTCAAGCGTCAAGTAAATTGGGCGCGTGACCCCGGCCTCCCCCAGCCCCCGGTGGCTGACCTCCGAGCAACGCCTGGCCTGGCTCGACATGGTGCGCGTGCTGACCCGGCTTCCCGCCACGCTCGACGCCCAGCTCGAACGCGACGCCGGCCTGACGTTCTTCGAGTACCACGTCCTGTCGATGCTCTCCGAGCTTCCCGACCGGGCCCTGCGGCTCAGCCGGCTGGCGCAGCTCACCAGCGCGTCGCTGTCACGCCTGTCGAACGTCGTGAAACGGCTGGAGGCTCGCGGCCTCCTGCGCCGCGAACCCGATCCCGACGACGGCCGGGCCAGCCGCGCGGTCCTCACCGACGAGGGCATGGCCGCCGTCGAGCAGGCCGCGCCCGGTCACCTCGCCACGGTCCGCGAACTGGTCGTGGACGCCCTCGACCCGGCGCAACTGGGCCAGCTGCACAACGCCCACGAACGCATCCTCGGCCGGCTCGATCCCGGTTCCGCGACGCGTCCGGAGTGGCTGGAGACCTGACCGGCAGTGCCCGAAAGGGCGATACGACCGGCCTTCAAGTGCGCGCGGCAGGACGGTTCGATCAGCAGGACCGGCCACCACCGTAGAGCTGTGCCCGAGCACTTGCGCCACCACGGTCGTGCGCCCGAAACAGCGAGCGCACACGGAGCGGTGCACGCGCTACCGCACGCGGTTGCCCACCTCGGGTCGGCCGTCGGCAACCGCAACCTGACCGCGTTTCTTCAGCGCGAGATCGTGGTGCAACGTCAGTCCGCCCGCGAGAGCTACGACGCCGAGGTCGCCAACGCGTCGCCGAACTGGTCGGACGCGGCCCTCCACCTCAACGGGTGCAGCCCCGACGACATCCGCACGCGGCTGGCCGCACGCACCGTCGCCCAGGTCAGGCAGCTTCACGACGCGGCGGTCGCGCGTCCCGGTGTCGGACCGGGCTCCAACCTCGCTCTGCTGACACCTCACCTGCTCAGCGAGTTCGCGGGGAGCTTCCGCGACGCGGCGGAGCTGGTCAGGCGCGGCGACGAGGCGCTGCGGCTGGTGCGCGAGGCGGAGGTCGCGGGTGTCCACTTCGGCGGCTTCGCCGAAGACGGTCCCGCGCACAACGCGTGGGCGTACACCGTCGGGAACCAGGTGTACGTGCCGCGCGCCCACACCGATCCCGTCGTGCAGATGACCAAATTCCTGTTCGAGCTGAACAACGCCATCCGCCGACCGGCGTTCGCCGCGCTGGACGCCAGTGCGACGGCGGGCACGATCACCGCGCGGCAGTTCGCCAGGAGGAACATCGAGCAGGAAGTCGAAGGAATGCTCCGGACCGCACGGGTCTGGCTCGACTCGAAACGGGCGATGGGCGGCGGTCGCCGACTGAACCGCTACGACGCGGAGAACTACGTCTCCGAATACCGTCAGATCGAAAGCGGCCGGCTGACCCAGGCGCAGTTGGTGGACCAGGTGCTGCGGCGGCGGTACACGTCGGGCAACAACCGCGGCCTCACCACCGAGGAGTTCTACATGAGGCAGTACCGAGACCTGCACCGCGCCCCGGCGGACGCGGGCGTGCCGGACGCGGGCGGCCGACCGTGAACGGGCGACTGGACGTCGTCGGCCGCGACGAGGTCGTGTTCGCCACCATGCGACCGCACGGATCGAGCTCGGCCACGCTCGAACGGCGGGTGGTCGTCCTCGGCCCGCCCGAACTCCGGGAGTTGGCCGAGTCAGGCGACATCAGCGTCGCCGAAGGGCTGATTGGGCTGCTCGAAGACCCGTCCCGGGCCTGGGCCGCCCAGGTTCTCCTCGCGGCGATGACCGGCCGTGAGGAGAAGCTCGTCGAGAGCTTCCAGGGGCGCCCGGACTGGTGGGACACCGTCGGGAAGACCGCTCACGCGCGGTGGCGGGCGTGGTTCGACGGCGCCCGGTTGTCCTGGGACGCGGACGAGCGGCGGTTCGTCGAAGCACCGACCCGAGCATGAAGCCGCGCAGGAGGCGTTGACGCCCCGGTATTCTGGGAGCGCTCCCAGAACCCTGCAAGAGGAGTCTTCATGCGAAGGAACATCCGTGCCCTCACTGCCGCGGGCGCGCTGGTCGCGAGCATCTTCGTCGCGACCTCAGGCTCGGCGGAAGCAGACACGACCATCTGCGACCAGTACGGCTCGACCACCATCCAGGGCCGCTACGTGGTCCAGAACAACCGGTGGGGCACCTCGGCACAGCAGTGCATCAACGTCACGTCGACCGGCTTCCGGATCACCACGCAACAGGGTTCCAGCCCGACCAACGGCGCCCCGGTGTCGTACCCGTCGGTCTTCCTCGGTTGCCACTACACGAACTGCTCCCCCGGCTCGACCCTGCCGATGCAGGTCAGCCGGATCCGCAACGCCTCGTCCTCGATCTCCTACCGGTACACCGGCGGCACCTACGACGCCGCGTACGACATCTGGCTCGACCCCACGCCGAAGACCAACGGCGTGAACCAGATGGAGATCATGATCTGGTTCAACCGCCAGGGGCCGATCCAGCCCATCGGCAGCGTCGTCGGCAACACCACGATCGGCGGCCGCGGCTGGCAGGTGTGGCGCGGCAGCAACGGGTCCAACAACGTCATCTCCTACGTCGCGCCGTCGCCGCTCAACTCGTGGTCGTTCAACGTGCTCGACTTCATCAACGACGTGCGCGCCCGCGGAGCGATCACCAACTCCTGGTATCTCACCAGCATCCAGGCCGGATTCGAGCCGTGGAACGGCGGCGTCGGCCTGGCCGTGGACAACTTCTCGGCCACGGTGAACTGACCGCGTGACCAACGCCGGCACGGTCAGAACCCGCCCACCTGACCGTGCCGGCCGCGCGTGAAGCCTCAGGAGCACCCGACCCGCGACGCCGCCATCACGACGTCGTCGAACCACAGCGTGTCGTCACCGCTGCCGTAACTTTCCCAGCCGAGCCGGAAATTGCTCAGGGCCGGCCGCCATCCGCTGCGGCGCAGCCACTGCGCGTCCACGTCCGGCGTGGGCACGCCGTCCGCGCGCAGACCCGCCACCTCGGTGCCGTTGACCCAGGTCCGCAGTTCCGAGCCGGTGATCCCGAACTCCACGCAGGTCCACTGGTTCACCGCCAGCGGGGTGCTCTGGGCGACCCCGGCGGGGCTCTGCTCGGGCAACGTGGCGTCGTCGGACTCGCGGTTCCACTGCAGGGCACGGTTTTGCCCGCCCATCCGCAGGTCCTTGCCGCCGTCAGCGGTGTCCTTCATGGCCACGAAGGTCACGTGCTGCTCCGGCAGCGCGGTGGTGTGCCGCACGTAGAACCGCGTGTACAGACCGGATCCGCTCGTGCCTTTGGACATCGCGAGGAACACGTGGTTGCAGTAGCCGGCCCGGCCGTCGATCCGGACGGACTTCGTGCCGCTGCGTGCCGTCGAGCTGTCGACGCTCGCGGTCCCGGTTCCCTGGCAGTTCGGGAACATCAGCGACCAGTCACCGCCCGGCGTCGTCCCGGTCTGGTTCTCGAAGCCGTCGCAGAACCCGCCGCTCGGACAACCAGGTGGTGGTAGTTGTGGTGTCGTAGTAGTAGTTGTTGTAGTTGTCGTCGGCGGGCTGGTGTCGTTGCATCGCACGCCGTTGAGGGCGAAGTCCGTCGGTGTGTCGTTGGTGCCCTGGAAGGTCGCCTGGAATCCGAATTGGACGGACGCGCCCGTGGCGATGCCGCGGTTGAACGCCTGGTTTCGCGCGGTCACGACCTTGCCGGACTGCGCGAGGTCGGCGCTCCACCCGGAGGTGACGTGCTGGTCACCGGCGAAGGTCCACGTCAGCGTCCAGCCGTCGACAGGCGCGGCGTTGTTGGTCACCTTCACCTGTGCGACGAAACCGTTGCTCCACTGGTCGACCTGGTAGCCGACCACGCACGCCGGCGCGTCGACCGCGTGCACGGAGACGGGACTCGCGATCATGGCCGCCCCCGCCACAGCCGCCGCGGCCATGATCAAGACACCGCTCATGCTTCGGTGCATGTGCCTCTCCTGTCCTGGTCAGCCGATGGCGACGCTGAAGATGTGCATCGCCGCCTCGCCCTTGTTCGCACCGTTGCTGATGTCCGGCAAAGTCAGGTACCGCACCGTTTTGCCCGCCTGCAGCGGAATCGGGGCGTAGTAGAGACTCACCCGCTGGTTCTGCTGGCCGTTGCTGTTGTTCAGGTACGGCACGGTGGTGAGGATGTCGCCGCCGGTGGCCGCGTTGGCCCACCAGTCCGCGAAGGAGACGGTGTGGGACTCGGTGGTGCCGTCGGTGTAGGTCACCGTCGCGCTGCCCGACGGGCTGCCGTAGTCACCGGTGCCGATCAGGCCGAGGGTCTTGCCGGAGCCGGACATCTCGATGATCTGACCACCGGCCGCACCACCGGCCACCACGTTGTCCTTGGTGCCCGGCTGAGAACTCGGCCAGGTGAACGTCAGTCCGTTGTGGACGAACGTGGCACCGGGGGTGAGACTGGGCGTGGCGGCGGCCAGTGCCTGGGCGGAGAAGCTGGCGCCGCCGCCGTCGAGGTTGCCGGGGGCGGTGTTCGCGTCGTCGGTGATGCCGACGTTGTCGAAGGCCGCCGCCAGCGAGGGATACGGAGCGTGCGGCAGGATCAGGGCGGCCGAGTCGCTCGAGTCGCCGCGGCCGTTGACCGAGGTGAACGCCGCCTTGGCCGTGACGGCGAACTTGCCGGGTTGTGTCGTGGCGGGCGCGGTCACCTGCCACGTGGTGCGCACGGTCTGCCCCGGTGCGACGGTGGCGAACCTCGACGGTGTGGTGGCCTGGACGGTCCATCCGGTCGGCGCGTCGAGCGACATCACGACGTCGCGCAGCGGCCGGGCGTTCGCCGGGTTGGGCAACGTGGTGGTGGCGGTGAAGGCCGTGCCCGGTGACACCCGCGTCGGCGCGCTGAGCGTGAACGGCTGCTTGACCACGACCGGTGTCGTGCCGGTGACGCCGTTGACGGTGACGCTGATGGTCGCCACTCCGGGTGCCACCGTGGTGACCTTGCCGGTCCGGCTGACCGTGGCCACCTTCTGGTCGCTGCTGCGGTAGGTGACGTGCGCCTTCGTCAGGTCGACGAACGACTCGTCGTTGTTGACCGCCTCAACGATCCTGTCCGGGGTCACGTGGTCAGCCGGATGCCCTGTGGTGTCGGCGATCCACGGGTTCTTGCCGGCCAGGTCGATGCTCTGGCCCGGCGCGAACACCACCTGGGCGGGCTGCACGGTGACGTACTGGACGTGCGGTTTGATCTTCCCCGTCACCGCCACCGGACGCGAGGTGACGACGTGCTCGGCGTCCGCGGCCGCCCCGAACACGTACTGTCCGTTGTAGACGGTCTGCTTCCGTTGCTGCTGGTCCCAGAACGACAGATCGCTGATCCGGACCTGGACCGCGACGTGCTGCGTCTGGCCGGGTGCCAGCACGGCCGTCTTCTGGAATCCGGCCAGTCGTTTGCGCGGCAGTTCCACGCCGGGCACGGTGAACGGCGTCGCCGCGTACACCTGGGCCACGGTGGCGCCCGGCACCGAGCCGGTGTTGGTGACGTCGGCGTGCACGGTCACACGGCCGTCCGCGGTGGCCGTCCGCGCGTTCGTCGTCACGTGCGAGTAGGCGAACGTGGTGTAGCTGCCGCCGAAACCGAACGGATACGAGGGTGTGCCGGTGAAGTACTGGTACGTGCGGCCGATACCGCCGGTCTGGGACGGGGTGAGCCCGTAGTTCTTCACGTCCGGCAGCTGCGTGTCGTCCTTGTACCAGGTGAAGTTCAAGTGCCCGCTCGGGTTCTGCTTGCCCAGCAGCACGTCGGCCAGCGCGGTGCCCTGACTTTGCCCGTTGTAGCCGCTGAACAGGATGGCCGGGAAGGTGCCCTTCACGTCGTCGACGGTCACCGGGCCGTTCGCCTGGATCGCCAGCGCCATCCGGTGGTTGCCGACGGCGCCGACCTGGTCGATCAACGAGCGGTAGGCGCTCGGCATGGCGATGGTGGTGCGGTCCTTGCCCTCGGTCGCCAGGTTCGTGTCGGTGCCGGCGAACACGATCACCAGGTCGGCGGAGGAGATGGCGGCCAGGGTCTCCGCCTTGCAGTTCGCCGGGGTCGTCGCTGTCGTGGACGTGCCGCAGGCGTCGAAGGTGACGGTGGCACCGGGGTTCGCGGCCTTGACCGCCGAGGTGATGCCCTGCACCGGACTCACCTGGACCGACGGGTCGCCGGAGTAGCCGCCCAGGGTGACCACGCCGGCCAGGTCGCCGACGATCACGACGTTGTTCAGCTTCGCCGGGTCGGCCGGCAGCAGCTTGGCGCTCGTGCCGGGCACCGCGTCGTTCTTCAGCAGCACCAACGAGTTCGCCGCGATCTTGGCGGCCAGTGCCTGGTGCGACGGGTGTTCGATCTCGTCCTTGGTGATCTTGGTGTAGGGCACGCTGCCGGCCGGGTCGAACTCGCCGGTCCGCATGCGCGTGGTGAACACGTGCACCAGCGCGTCGTCGATGACGGCCTCGCTGAGCACGCCCGCGTTGATCGCCTCCTGGATGTTGGCGACAGTGGCTTCCGCGCCCGTGCAGTTGAGCTGAGTGCCCGCGCGCAACGCGTACGCCTGGCCACCCGCGGCACCGGAGACCTTGGCCCCGGTCGCGGTGTTCGTCCAGACCGCCGTGCCGTTGACGGTGGAGGTGGTCCAGCCGGGCGGCGCCCAGTTGTGGCTGCCCGGCGCGTAAACGTCACCGACGGCACCGCAGTCGGACGTGCTGTAGCCGTGGAAGCCGTAAGTCCGTTGCGCCAACGCGTTCGTGATGTAGGTGTCGGCGGGGGCCGGGGTGCCGTTGACCGCGTTGTACGACGTCATGAGCCCGGAGACGCGCGCGTCCTCGATCAGGCTGCGGAACTGCGCGGTGTAGTAGTCGCGGATGTTCGCGTCGGTCGTGTCCGAGCTGTCCGCGTGCCGGTCGTTCTCGACGTCGTTGAGCGCGAAGTGCTTCGCGGTGGCCGCGACCTTCAGGTACCGCGACAGGGGCTGTCCACTGCGGGTCTGACCCTGGTAGCCGTTGACGAACGCTCCGGCCATCCTGGCGACCAGGTGCGGGTCCTCCCCGAACGCCTCGTCGTTGCGGCCCCACCGCGGGTCGCGGTCCATGTTCACGGTCGGCGCCCAGTAGGTCAGCGAGCCGTAGTTCGCCTTGTCCGGGCCGATGTTGTTCTGCGCCACGCCCCACAGCGACTTGTCCAGCGCGCCGCGGGCCTCGTCGGAGATCGCCGTCGTCGCCTGGTACATCAGCTCGGGATCCCACGACATGGAGCTCGCGAAGTTCGTCGGGAAGCTCGTGGCGTGCACGCCGCCGACCGCGCCGCCGTTGTTCGTGTCGGCGCCGAGCAGGTTGAGCCCGTGCTGGCCTTCGCTCCAGTACGTGTACTGCTGCACGCCGAGCCGCGGGATGGCGGGAGCGCTGTTGGTGCGCAGCTGCAGCACCTTCTCGCTCAACGTCATGCGCGACACCAGGTCCGCGGCTCGCTCGGCGAAGGTGTGCCGGGTGTCCAGGTAGACCGGTCGCTCGCTTCGGCCCTGGGCCGGCACGGCGGGCACCACGAGTGCCGCGACCAGCACCGCGGCTATGGCTGCCCACCCACGGCGGCGACCGTTGGGGACTGCGGACATGAGTACCTCCGACATCGCAGGTGGCTCTCGTCGTTTCAACGCCATTGGGCGGAGACAGCTAGCGCGGACCACAGAGTTCGCCGGTCTTGACCGGTAAACAAGGTCCATCCGGGTCTCCCGGCGGTCACTTAACGTCAAAGTCGGCCAAACTGTCCTGCTACGGTGACCGGATGCCGCACCCGGTGCCCGCTGTCCGGCCGACGCCCGATCCGCCGGTGAACCTGCGCAGCCTCGGCAAGGTGCGCGTCCTGGAGGCGCTGACCGAAACGCGTCGGCTGTCGCGGCCCGATCTCATGCGCCGCACCGGCCTCGCCCGCGCGACCGTCGGCTCGGTGATCGCCGACCTGATCCGAGCCGGCGTCGTGACCGACGAGGACGCGAACCGCGCGGACGGCCTGCGCACCGGCAGACCGGCACGCACCCTCTCGCTCAACCCGCACGCCGCCTACGCGCTGGGCGTGGACATCGGCCGTGACCACGTCCGGGTCGTGCTGTGCGACCTGTTCGGCGAGCCGGTGTGGGACCGCGACCTGCACCGGTTGGTGGACAACGACTCCGACGAAGTGCTCGCCGAGACCGCAGAGCTGATGGCGGAGGCACAACGCGTCACCGGCATCCCGGCGGAGCGGATCCTGGGCGTAGGCATGGGCATCGCGTGCCCGATCGACCGGCACGGCACGTTGCTCGCCGAGGGCATCATGCCCGGCTGGATCGGCGTGCGCCCCACCGACGAACTGCGCGAGCGAACCGGGTTCGCGGTGCGCCTGGTCAACGACGCCAACGCCGCCGTGCTAGCCGAACATCGTTACGGCGTAGCACAACACTGCGGCGACGTCGTCTACATCAGACTGTCCACCGGCATCGGCGCAGGCGTCATCACGGACGGCCGGTTGCTGCTGGGCGCGGGCGGCCTGGCAGGCGAACTGGGCCACGTCATCGTCGAACCGTCCGGCGCGATCTGCCGCTGCGGCAACCGGGGCTGCCTGGAAACCGTCGCGAGCCCGGCCGCGATAGCGAAGCTCCTGTCCACGGGCACCGCCGAGCCCGCGTCGACCGCCGAACTGATCGACCTGGTGCGCGGCGGCGACCGCGGCGCGATCCGCGCGATGGAGGACGCCGGCGACGCGGTGGGCCGCGCGCTGGCCCAGGCGGTCACGATCGTCAACCCGGAACTGGTCGTCATAGGCGGCGAACTGGCCGCGGCCGGCGACATCCTGGTGACGCCCGTCCGTCGCGCCGTGCAGCGCAACGCGATGAGCTGGCACACCAGCGACCTGCGCGTCGTGCCGGGTGCGCTGGGTGACAGCGCCGGGGTGCGCGGCGCGGCGGCGCTCGTGCTGGCCGACGCGCCCGAACGGCTGGCCGTGCTCGTCGCCGGTTGACCTCCGCGGACAACGGTGCCGGACCTGCGGGGAGGGAGATACTGCCCGTAAGGCCATTGCTGCGCAGGGGCGGCACACGCACTGTCAAGGTGTGCACAGCCACGCGACCAATCATGAGACCACCGATGCGGCTCGACCCCATGAGCACGGTTCGGCGCACCGGTGTGCAACGGACATCTTGGCGTTGCAGAAGCTCGCCGGCAATGCCGCGGTCTCGGACGCGGTGACGGGCACTACCGCACCTTCTCACCGGCCTGGGTCGCCCGCTGCTTCGGTGCAGCGCCAGCAAAGTGGGTCGAAGGCGCCGGTGCTCAGGATTTCGGGCGCGTTCGCGGCAGGGGAACCACTGACACCGGTCATGATCGTGAAGATCAACGAGGCTGCGTTGCAAGTGCCCAAGCAGTTCCGCAGGTTCGTGGCCTACGAGACCTTTGTGAAGGTGGGCGGCAGTCTCGCATGGCGCGCGAACAACCCGGGAAACCTCCGGGCAGCGCCGACCGCGATCGCCAAGGTTCCGGGCGCCAGCGGAACGTTCGCCGTATTCGCCACCATGGAAGACGGCCGGGCGGCGCAGCGGGATCTCTACGTCACGACCTATGGCAGCCGGACCGTCCGAAAAGCCATCGCCAAGCTGACGCCACCCAGCGAGAACGACACCGCCCTGTACCTGAAAAAGCTGGAAAAGGCAGGTGTCGACCTCGATGCCACGGTGTCGTCCCAGATCGACGAGCTCATGGCCGCCGTCGAGGTGAACGAGGGCATGATCGAAGGAATCCTCGTCGTCCGGGCGCCGAAGAGTTTCGCCCCGGACTAGTTACGATCGCTGCCATGACGGCACGCCGTTTCACCGGCACGGCGCGCGCGGAGGACCGTGGCCGCGTGGTGGTGCCCGTTCCGTTCGACCCCGACGAGGTCTGGGGCGTCAAGTCCCGGCACCACGTCACCGGCACGGTCAACCAGGT
This sequence comes from Lentzea sp. NPDC005914, assembly GCF_040629405.1. Classification (NCBI taxonomy): domain Bacteria; kingdom Bacillati; phylum Actinomycetota; class Actinomycetes; order Pseudonocardiales; family Pseudonocardiaceae; genus Lentzea; species Lentzea sp. NPDC005914. The sequence goes on from NZ_JBEXVQ010000003.1 coordinate 355,566, forward strand.
GCGCTTCCGCGGCGTCATCGAGGCGTCCGACCACAGGATCGTCCTCACCCCCGCCTGGCTGCGCGACAACGGACTGGCACCCGGCGACCACGTCGAGGTCGAACTGGCCCCGGAAGGCCCGCAACGGGCCGACCTCGCCGAGGACATAGCGGCCGCGCTCGACGCCGAGCCGGCGGCCGCCGCGTTCTTCGACTCCCTCGCCCAGTTCTATCGCCGCGCTTACCTGCGCTGGGTCGACGGCACCACCCGGCGCCCGGAACTGCGCGCGGCACGGATCGCCGAGATGGTCGGCCTGCTCGCTGCCGGCATCAAGCAACGCCCCAAGACCTGACCCGGTCTGTCGGCCCCGTTGTGCTGGCGGCGGAGGGCCGCTGTCGGCGCGGCGGTACGACGAGGGCCTGCTCGCACATGCCGATGACAGTGCAGCCCGTGTGTACCGTGCTCCCGGTGCCCATGATCGAACGCCTTCGGCCTGACCATGCCGCTGCCGTGCTCGTGTTCGAGCGGGAGAACCGCGCCTACTTCGCGGCGTCGGTGCCCGACCGGGGCGATGCCTACTTCACGGGATTCCAGGCGCGATTTGACGGCCTGCTCGCGGAACAGCACCTTGGTGTGTGCCATTTTCACGTGGTGGTCGCCGGCACCGGTGAGGTGCTGGGCCGGGTGAACCTGGTCGACGTGGCCGACGGTTCCGCGGAACTGGGGTTCCGGGTCGCGCAGAAGGCTGCGGGCCAAGGGCTGGCCACTGCCGCTGTGCGCCAGTTGTGCACGATGGCGGTGCGGGACTACGGGCTGCGGAACCTGCGGGCGTCCGCGGCGGCCGACAACGTCGGCTCCCGGACAGTGCTCAGCCGCCTCGGGTTCGTCCCGACTGGAGAGGAGGTCCTCTTGGAGGGCCGCACTGGCCATCGTTACCTGCTGTCGTTGGCCGGCTTCGTGCCGTCGAAGGAGTGCTGACCGCACCTGGCAGTCACTGAGGTGCTGCGGCGGAGACGAGCTGGTCGCCGAGAGAAGTGCGTTGGTACAGCACGTTGTGCCCGTCGCGGTGAGACGTCACGATGCCAGCCCGGCTTAGCGCTTTGAGGTGCGCGTTGACCGTGGGCGCGGCCAGGCCGACCTGACCGGCCAGGTGGGTGGTGGACATCGGCAGGTCGAGCTGGGCGAGGATCGCGGCGCGGCTGTCGCCCAGCACGCCGGCCAGCGCGGAGAGGCTGTGTGTGCCGGAAGGGGACTCCCACAGGCGGCCGAGTCCGCGCGGAGAGTAAGTGACCGCCGGTTGCGGGTCGGCGGTGCGGACGATGACGTCGGGCCAGGCGAAGACGCAAGGGATCAGCAGCAGGCCGCGTCGTCGCAGGTCGGCGGTTCCGTTGTAGTACTTGACGATGTTCAGGGTGTTGCTGGTGAAGCTGACCGCCGGGTGCAGGGTCCGGAACAGCTGGTGCACGCCGCCGTCGGCGAGTTCCTGCAGCCGGTGGGCGAGATCGGCGTGCAGCAGGGCCCGCATGCGTGGCCAGTGGGGCGCGACGCACGCCCGCCAGTAGCCGTCCAGGGCGGTCACGATTCGGGCTAGTCCGGATCGGGGGTCGGCGATCAGGTCGTTCAGCACGGCGCGGCGGTGACCGAGTCCCGGTCCGCGCATGGCGATCGGGTGCTGGGCGAGGTGCGCCAGCTCGGTGGCGACCAGGCCGGGATCGGTGGCGGCCAGCGCGGTCAGGCTGGTGTCGAAGCTCGGTTCGCGGTGCGGCGGGAGCGGGTGCAGGAAGTCCGGGAGGTAGCCGGCGGGGCGTACCACTGTGGTGAGCAGATCCAGGTCGTCGAGGTGGGGCCGGATCTGCGCGAGCCAGGGTGCGTGCAGGCTGGTCGGCGAACCGGCGGTGAGTGTCCGGAGGCTGGTCACGGCCTCCCACAGCGGCGATATGGAGAACCGGACCAGGCTGAGGTCCTCGACGGTGAACCGCAGTCTGATCATCTTGTGAGATTAGGCCTCAGGCTAATCCTGGGCCATCTGGCGGTGGCTGCGCATGCTCGTGACACCACGACGGTGAAGGCGAGTGATGACTTCCAACGCGGTTCTCGATGAGGCGTACGAGCGGTTGCACGGCAAGGGACCGGAGTTCGGCGGCGACGAGGAAGGCAACCACGGGCTGACCAACCACGGTCCGATGGCGGTCGAGGTGATGGTGCGCCGCGGTCTCGATCTGGACGTGCACCGCTGGCTGGACCGCTACCTCGACCGGCTGACCGAACTGCCCGGCACCGTCGAGGCGATCACCGAGCACAACTGGCGTGCGGCCCTCGGCGACGGGCGGCGGATCGGTGACTGGACTGACTACTTCACCCGGCAGATCGCGGAGCACCCGTGGCGGCAGGTGCTCGCCACGTGGTGGCCGCGGCTGCTGCCCGGCATCGTCGCCGGCTCGACCCACGGCGTCATCCGGGTCGGACACGCGGTGCGTGCCCTGCGCGCCGTCGACGAGGACCGCGTCGCGGCCACCGAACTGGGCTACGGCCTGGCATTCTGGGCTGCTCGGTGGCGCCCCATTCCCGGTGTCGCCGCTCCCGCCGGTCTCCTGCCGGCCGATGCCGCGTTGGCCGCGGTGCCCCGGCTCGCCGAGCAGAGCGGGTTCATCGCGCACCGCCTGGACCGGCTCGCCGAGCTTCCCGGATGGCCGGCGTCGCTGGCCGCCCTGCACCCGGCGACGAGCCCGGACGACGTGCCGGACCACCTGTCCGACCTGACCCAGGCCGCCGCGCTCGGCTATCTCGCCCACGGCCCGGCGAGCCCGGTGCTCCTGGTCCACACCGCGACCGCCCCCAACGCGGTCCGGCACGTCCTGCCCGTGCTTCCCACGTCGTTGTGGGTGCCCAGTTTCGCCGCGGTCTGGTGTGCCAGCGCGGCCATCACCGCGACCTACGCCCCCGCGCACCCACAGCTCCAGCCGGCACCGACGCTCGGGTCCGACCCGGCGACAGAGGTGCTCGACCGTGCCGCGCGGCACGGCGACGAGCACGTCATCAAGTTCGCCGACACTGTCCTCGACGTCTTCGAGCAGACCGGCGAACTGGGCGTGCTTGCCGCCGCCGCGCACGCCACACGACTCATAGATTCACCCTGAACGCCCTATTTCGGTGCCTGGAAGCCGCCGATCTTCTCCTCGAGCAGTTCCGCCAGCCGCAACGGGGTGCGGTCCTCGAACATCGGGCCGATGAGCTGAACGCCGACTGGCAGGCCCTCGGGAGACTGGCCCGCCGGTATGGCGGTGGCGGGCAGGCCGGGCATGGTGGCGAGGCCGGCCCAGACGATCTGGTCGACGTACGGGTACTCGACGCCGTCGATGTCGATGCGCCGTTCCAGCGGGTTGGGGTTGTGGACGTGCGGGAACGCGGGCGTCGGCGTGATCGGGCACACCACGGCGTCGAACTCGGCGAACAGCTGCCGCCAGCCGTGGCGGTGGAGCTCGCGGCGGTTGTTCGCCTCCATCCACTCGTGGTGGCTGAACACCATGGCGCGCAACCGGGTCGCGTCGAGGCTCTGGTCGTCCGCGCTCAGTCCGGCGACGTGGGTCCGCAGCTGCTCACCCGATTCGACCGGGAAACGCGCTACAGAGCCCGAAATCACCAGCTGCGTGTAGAGCGTCGCTGCTTCGGTGAGATCGGGCAGCAGCGGACTGTGCCGTTCGACGCGGGCGCCGCCGTCGACGAGCGCGTCGGCGACTCGGTTCACCGCTGCCCGCACGGCGGACCCGGTCCCGATGAGCGGATGCTCGTCGAGGACCAGGACCCGGAAGTCGCGGAGCCGTTCGTGGCGCGCGGGCGGCAGCGCCAGCTCGTACGCCACGCCGAACGTCAACGGATCCGGCCCGGCCATGACGTCGAGCAGGAGCGTGAGGTCGCGGGCAGTGCGCGCCATCGGCCCGACCACGGCGAGGTCCAGGTCGACCGGCAACGCCGGCTCGGACGGCGCGACCATGCCGCGGTTCGCCACCAGCCCGAGCGTCGGCTTGTGCGCGTAGACGCCGCAGAAGTGCGCGGGGGTGCGCAACGAGCCGGCGATGTCGGAACCGATGGACAGCGCGCCGAATCCGCACGCCAGGGCCGCCGCTGATCCGCCGGAGGACCCGCCCGAGGTGCGAGCGTGATCCCACGGGTTGTTGGTGGTGCCGTAGATCTCGTTGTAGCTCTGGATGTCCTGCAGCCCCAACGGAACATTGGTCTTGCCGAGCACCACCGCGCCCGCCGCCTTCAGCCGCGACACCTGTACCGCGTCCTCGGCCGGCACGTAGTTCCGATGCGGCGGCATGCCCCAGGTCGTGGGCAGCCCGGCGATGTTGTAGCACTCCTTGACCGTCACCGGAACGCCGAGCAGCGGCCGGTCCTCGCCGCGGGCGCGCGCCTGGTCGGCATCCTGTGCGGCGGCCCGCGCACGGTCGTAGTCCGGCACGCAGATCGCGTTGATCACCTTGTCGTCCCGCTCGGCACGGGCGATCGCCTCGTCGGTCAGTTCCACCGAGGTCACCTCGCCGGCACGCAACGCGGTCAGAAGTTCCTCGGCTGAACGAAGATTCCATTCCATGGATTCGACGCTATCGGCGTGCCGCTGCAGCCACAAAATCCCGATTCACACAACAGGAAAGCCGAACCGGGCCGCCTTCACCGGCGGGTCGACTCTCCCGGCCCAGGCCATGAAATTCCTTGTCGTGCAACAGGATGGTCGTCTCAATTCTGTCCGGAAGCAAGGGCGGCCAACTGGTCCGCGTATTCGATGCGTGCGATCCAGTCCGCCGGCCAAGCAGCCAGACCGTGTGCGGCGCCCGCGAACGCCCCGGCCAGCGCGGCGATCGAGTCGGAGTCGCCACTGGTTCGCGCGGCCCGCACCAGACATCGCACCGGGTCGTCGGCGTGCCGGATCGCGCAGAGCAGACCGGTCGCCAACGCCTCCTCGGCGATCCAGCCCTCGCCGGTGGCAAGGCACGCGTCCAGGCCGTCGTCAGGCCGGGCGAGGGCAGTTACCAGCCGCTCGAGGACCGCGACGCACTCGTCCCAGCCGCGGGCGATGAAGTCCGCGGGTGTGGTCGCCCCCGGCATCTGCCACAGGGATCCCAGCCAGTCCTCCAGGTAGATCGAGCGTCGTTCACCGCAGCGGGCCAGCAACGCGGCGGGCACGTCGGTCAGGTCGGCGCCGTCGACCAGCAGTCGCGTCGCGTAGGCGGTGAGCTCGGACGCGGCCAGCGCCGTGGGGTGACCGTGGGTCATCGCGGCCTGCAGTTGCGACACCCCGGCGAGCACGTCGAGGTCGAGCCCGGCCACCAACCCCACCGGGGTCACCCGCATGTTCGCGCCGCATCCCTTGGACCCTGCGATGGTCGCCTCCACCCACGGCGCACCTTCCGCCAGCCCACCGCACGCCCGTAGACACGTCATGCCAGGCGCACGATTGTTCTCCGGGCTGTGCGCCCAAGCGACGAACTGCTTCCGCAACCGCGGCTCGAGTGCGTCGGCGGTGTACCGGTCGACGCCGTGCAGCGCCCTCGCGACTGCGAGCGCCATCTGCGTGTCATCGGTGACCAATGCGGGATCACCCACCAGATCGTCCGGCCCGGCGGAACCGAACTCCCGATCGATCTCCGCAACGGCCAGAAATTCCGTCGGCCGGCCGAGCGCGTCCCCGAAAGCCAACCCGTACAACGATCCCGCGACTCTGTCCACAGCCCAACCCTGCTGTCGGCCCGCAGCAGACATCGGCCGTTCTCACCGAAACAGCACAGCCGTAGCGCTATCGTGGCCGCGTGAATCCGCCGCTGGCAGGGAAACGTCCTTGGGTGAGCGTGCTCCTGCGAGGTGTTGGCGGACGGCCCGGAGTGCTCGTCGAACTGGTCCTCCTGGTGCTCTGGTTTCTGGTCTTCCTGCGGCTGGATGCCGCTGTGGGCAAGGACTTCGCGGCCGCCACCGCCAACGCGCAGACCCTCCAGTCCGCGGAACACGCGCTGCACATCGACGTCGAGCTGAGCGCGAACCGTTGGCTGGCAGGGAATCCGGCCCTCAGTCAGCTGGCGGTGTACCTGTACCGGCTGTACTACGCGGTGGTCCTCGGCGTGCTGGTGTGGACGTTCGTCCAGCACGCCGAGGTCTATCGGAAGGTTCGCCGGACGATGGTCGCGATGATGGCTCTCGTCCTGCCGGTGTACTGGGCGGTGCCGATGTCGCCGCCGCGGTTCGCACTGCCGGGTGCCGTCGACATTGTTGCCAGGTACGACATCCTGCACCAGGCGTCGCAGGAGCGGTGGACACATCCCAGCCACCACACGGCCATGCCCAGCATGCACGTGGGCTGGTCGCTGTGGTGCGCCTTCGCCGTGTGGACCGCGCTGCGGGGCACGCATCCGCGGCTGGCGTTGTTGGCGTGGTTGTTCCCGCTGGCCATGGCGGCGGACGTGCTCGGCACGGGCAACCACTACGTTCTCGACATCGTGGGCAGCGTCGCGCTGCTAGGTCTTTCCGTCGTCGCAGCGTCGGCGTGGGGCCGCTTCACCGCACGGCGGGAATGAAGAATCCACCCGGAGATATTCTTTCCACAAAACAGGGAAATCCCGATGCTATTCCGGGAATAGCCGGACAGTATCCATCCACAATGGATCAACTAGTTTGCGAAGGCCTGGCTCGGATGGGTACCGCGACTGCGCCGGGCCCACCAATCACCGCGCACGACACCTGCTCGGAAGCGCCGATACTCCGCCCGCAGATGTGTGGCCCGCGTGAAGTTAGCGTTCACAAAGTCGTCTGAACCCACCCGTGCGCATGGCCGTATCAATCCTTGTACGCCCCTTTCTGTCGTGCGAGGTGATCCCGGATGCGTTCCACGCACACGACCGATCCGGAGCTCGACGGAAAAGACGGCGTCGTCATGAGCAGCCACCGCGTGACACCGGGCAGGATGGCGAGTTTCGCCACGTCGGTAAAAGGACTGCTGGGCGCCGCTTCCAGATCACAGGGGTATCTCGATGGCAGAATGGAGAAAGCATCCGACGCGACCTGGCTGGTCATCTGCTGGTTCGACAGCGCGGAGAGCGCCGCCGAGTGGAGCCGTTCGCGGTCTCACGCGACGTGGCGCGAGTACGTCGGCCGGTTCGCCACCCGAGTCGAACCGCCGGCACCACCCGCGCAGGCACCCGCACCACCGAGCCCTCCACCGCGGTGGAAGACCGCCCTGGTGACGTTGATCGGCGTGTTCCCGGCGGTGCTGCTGGTCAACGTCACCGTCATCCCGCGGGTCACGGGCCTGCCGCTCCTGGTGCGCACGCTCGTGCTGTGCGTGTGCGTGACGGGGCTGATGACCTGGGTGCTCATGCCGCAGGTGATGAAGGTGCTCGGCCCGTGGCTGCGCCGGAGCGGCGTCCCCGCAGCGGCGGACCGAGCACCTGAACCCGACCAGCCCGACGCGGCGCCCACCTCGATCTCGTCCACTTCGACCTGGCGTGGCCTTCAGTCCCCTTGAACCCGCCGCCCCCGAGCACCGGAGCGTATTCGTGCGGACTCTCCTCATCGACAACCACGACTCCTACACGTACAACCTGTTCCACCTCGTCGCGAGCGTGAACGGGGAAGAACCCCTCGTGCTGCGCAACGACGACCCGGAGCTCGCCAGGTTGTCGTTCGGCGACGTGGACAACGTGGTGATCTCCCCCGGCCCCGGCCGGCCGGGCAGGAGCCGGGACCTCGCCGGGGCGACCAGGTTCCTTGACCAGGACGTGCTGCCGGTGCTCGGCGTATGCCTCGGCCATCAGGGCCTCGGGTTCCTCGCGGGAGCGCGGGTCACGCTGGCACCGAAGGCCCGCCACGGCCACCCGACCGTGATCACGCACGACGGCAGCGACCTGTTCGAGGGCATACCGCAGGGGTTCACGGCCGTGCGCTACCACTCCTTACACGTGCCCGAACCGCTGCCGCCCGGACTCGAAGCCACGGCGTGGGCGGAGGACGGCGTGCTGATGGGGCTGCGGCACCGCTCCCGGCCGCAGTGGGGCGTGCAGTTCCACCCCGAGTCGATCCTCACCGAGTGGGGCACCCGGCTGCTCGCCAACTTCCGCGAGCTGTCCGAGGCGGCCAGACCGTCCGTCACCGTGCGCGGTCCGGCAAGACCGTTGGCGGACAACGAGAGCGTGGTGCCCCGGCACACGGGCCATCGTTTGCACACCGCTGTGCACCAAGGGGTCGTCGATCCCGAGCAGGTGTTCGCGGCACTGCATTCCGGGTCGGACCGCGCGTTCTGGCTCGACGGCGCCGGAGCGGGCGAGCGCGGGGCGCGGTTCTCCTACCTGGGCGACGACACCGGCCCGCTCGCCGAGTACTGCAGCTACGACGTGCGGACGGGAGTGGTGACCGCGGAGCGCGCGGGCCGGGAGACCAGTGTGCGCGACGACATCTTCGCCTACCTGCGGCGCGGTCTGAAAGATCGCGCACACGCCCAGCCGGATCTCCCGTTCGACTTCACCTGCGGATGGGTCGGGTACTTCGGCTACGAGCTCAAGGCGGCACTCGGTGGCAAGGCCGCCCACCGCAGCAGCACGCCGGACGCAGCCTGGTTGTTCGCCGACCGCGTCATCGTCATCGACCATCAGGAACACACGGCACATCTGCTCTGCCTGGCCGAGGACACGCGTTCGGCCCACGACGAGGCCGCCGGCTGGATCGACGCCACGCTCGCTTTCCTCTCCTCGCTGTCGTCGCACGAGGCGCCGGTGAGGTCGTGGCCGCACGACGAGGACGCCGTGGAGGTCACCGAACGCTGGCTGCTGCGCCAGGGAGACGACTACCGCACCGATGTCGTTGCCTGCCAGGAACAACTGCGCGCCGGCGAGAGCTACGAGATCTGCCTGACCACGGCGGTCGAACTGCCCGCGACGTGCGCGTCCGCCGACTACTACCGGATGCTGCGCCGGGTCAACCCCGCGCCGTACTCCGCCTACCTGCGCTTCGGCGAGGTCGACGTGGCCAGCTCCTCGCCGGAGCGGTTTCTCCGCGTCGGCGCCGACGGTGTCGTGCAGGCCGAACCGATCAAGGGCACGGCTGCCCGAGGGGCGACCCCGGAAGAGGACGCCGCACTGCGCGACGGACTGGCCGTCGACCCGAAGACACGCGCGGAGAACCTGATGATCGTCGACCTCCTGCGCAACGACCTGGGACGCGTGTGCCAGGTCGGCACCGTGCAAGTGCCGGAGCTGATGGCCACGCGCACGTACCGGACCGTGCACCAGCTCGTGTCGACGGTGCGGGGCGAGCTGAGGCCGGGACTGGACGCGCTGGACTGCGTGCGCGCCTGTTTCCCCGGCGGGTCGATGACCGGCGCGCCCAAGGAACGCACGATGGAGATCATCGACGACCTGGAGACGAGTGCCAGGGGCGTGTACTCCGGCGCGCTGGGTTTCCTGAGCTGCAACGGATCCGCCGACCTGAGCATCGTCATCCGCACCGCGGTCTTCTCGGCCGGGCGGGTGCGGATCGGCGCGGGCGGCGCCGTCGTGCTGGGTTCCGACCCCGACGGCGAGTACCAGGAGATGCTGCTCAAGCTGGCCGCGCCGATGCGGGCGTACTGGAGTTCCGGCGCGCACCGGCCCGCCGCCGTGCTGTCCGCCGACCCACGCGTGCACCGGCGAGGCAGGCACGCGCGCCGCCGTCGCCGTGCCACCGCGATCGGCGCGGAGGTGGAGGCCGGATGATGAGCAGAGTCCACAACGCGGCCCTCGCACTGGCGACGCACGCCGACCGGGCCGGCTGGTCGAACCGGCCCGCCTACTTCGCCGGCGACGACGTGTGGTCGCACGGCCAGATCCACGATCTCGCCGCACGAGCTGCCGGCGTTCTGCACGACCGAGGGGTCAGCAGGGGCGATCACGTGCTGCTCGCCGCGCCGGACAGTGCCGCGTGGGTCGTCGCCTTCCTGGCGATCACCCGGCTGGGCGCGGTGGCCGTGTTGGTGAACCCCGAGCTCACCGCCGCCGACCACCGGCTGCTGCTGGCCGACAGCGTCCCCCGCGCCTGCGTGACGGACCCGGCACTGGAGGAACGCTTCTCCGGCCACGGGTGGATCGACGTCGATCACCTGCTCGACCAGGCCTGGACGACCGCGGCCGGACCCGCCGCCAACGTCACGCCGTCCAGCCCGCTCTACGTGCAGTACACCTCCGGCACCACCGGTCACCCGAAAGGCGTTGTCCACACGCACAAGGACCTCGTCCTGTACGGCACCTCGGTGGGACGTGAGGTGCTGCGCATCGGCATCGGCGACGTCGCGCTCTCGGTGTCGAAGATGTTCTGGGCGTACGGCTTGGGCAACGCACTCGCGTTCCCGCTCCATTCGGGTTCGTCCGCGGTGCTCACGCCACACCGGCCGGGCGCGGACGAGATCGTCAGCCTGATAGCCCGGCACCGGGTGAACCTCCTGTACTCCGTGCCCTCTTCCTACGCCGCACTGGCGTCCGCTGAGGCGCACGCGGCGCTGAGTTCCTTGCGTGCGGCGGTGTCCGCCGGCGAGCCCCTGCCGGAGTCACTAGGCGGACGGCTGCGCGACGAGCTGGGAATCGAGGTGCTGGAGCAGATCGGGTCCACCGAGGCCGGGCACGCGTTCTGCGCCAACGGGATCGGCGACAACACTCCCGGCACGCTGGGCCACCCAGTGCCCGGCTGGGAGATGCAGGTGCGCGACGGGCAGGCCCTTGCGGCGGAGGGCGAACTGTGGGTGCGCGGCCCGACGTTGTTCTCCCACTACCTCAACCAGCCGGACCTCACCCGCGGCACGCTGGTCGACGGCTGGCTCGCCACCCACGACCGGGTTCGCCGCAACCCCGACGGCACGCTGAGCCATCTCGGCCGCACCGACGACATGGAGTTGGTCGGCGGGATCTCCCTGTCCCCGCTGGAGATCGAGGGCGTGCTGGCGGCACATCCGCTGGTGCGCGAGGCCGCCGTCGCCGCGGTGCTCGACCACCAGGACGCCTCCCGGCTGCGGGCGTTCGTCGTCCCGGCACACCATTCACCGGGGCTGGAGGACGAACTGATCACCTGGACCAGGTCCCGGCTCCCCGCATTCAAGGTCCCCCGCACCGTGCGGCTCGTGCGGCAGCTGCCGCGCACCGCCACCGGCAAGTTGCGCCGGCACGTGGTGCGCACCGGATCCTGGTAACCAAGGAGTTTCCCCTTGCAGCAAAAGCTCTTCGCCGGCAGCGGTTTCTACATCGGACAGATGTTCCGCGAGGCGGCCATCCGTCACGGTGCCGTACCGGTCATCCTCGATCGCCGGCTGGACGTGGCTCCCGGCACCGGACTGCAGCACACCTACCGCTCACTCGCCGATCTCGTCGACCGGTTGGCGGACCAGCTCTACACGGCCGGAGCGAGACCAGCGAGCCACGTCGTGATCCACAAGCGCGACAACGCGGACATCGCGTTGCTCGGCTGTGCCGTGTCCCGTCTTGGTGCGGTGCCGGTTCTGTTGTCACCGGGCCTCGACGCCACCGCCGTGGGCATTCTGCTCGGCAGGCTCGACCGGCCGATGCTCGTCACGGACGCCGAGACGCTGTCCCGGCTGATGGAGGACACGGACATCGCCAGGCTGACCAGCGAGCGCGTCCTCGTCAGCTCGCTCGCCGACCTGAAAGTGACCCGGCGTGCCACACCGGTCCGGCTGCATCCCGACGAGCCCGCGTTGATCACGCACAGCTCGGGCACGACCGACGTGCCGAAGCTCGCCGTGCACTGCGCCCGCGCGTTGTGGAACAGGTTGGTGCCGCAGAAGGTCATGGCGTTGCCCGTGCGTGGGGAGACTGCGGCCTTCTGCATGTCGTTCGTCCACTCGCGCTTCTACCACGCGCTCGGCACGTTCCTGTCCAGCGGAAGCCGCCTGCTCCTGCTGGTGGACCACGACCCCGCCTCGGTCGGGCCGCTGCTGGCGCGCTGGCGGCCGGGCGTCGTGGAAACGCACCCCAACACGTTCGTGCTGTGGGAGGAGCTGGCCGACGCCCCTGGAGCGCCGCTGCGCAACGTCCGGTGCTTCAGCAGCACCTTCGACGCCATCCACCCGCGCACGGTGCAGCGTCTGCTCGGCGCGTCGCAACGACGCGGGAAGTACCTCATGCAGCTCTACGGGCAGAGCGAGACCGGACCGGTGTCCGTGCGCGTGTTCACCGAACGTGGTGCGGCGCGCGGCAACGGGCGACTGGTCGGCGTCGGCATCCCCGGTTTCACCCAGGTCCGGATCACCGACGACTCCGGCGCCCCGGTACCGCGGGGCACGACCGGGCACATCGAGGCCCGCACCCGTGGGCGGATCGTCACCTACCAGGGCGCTCAGGACAGGTACGACGCGCAGGTCAACGGACGCTGGTGGCGCATGGGCGACATGGGCACCCGCAACTGGTGGGGCGGCCTGAACCTGATCGACCGCGAGATCGACCAGATCGACGAGGTGGACAGCAACCTGCGGATCGAGGACGTGCTGATGTCGCGGCTCGACGAGCTGCGCGAGGTGGTCGTGGTTCCCGGCCCGGACGGCGTCGCGGTGCCCGTGGTGTGCACCCGCAGCGGTGCGCCGCTGGCACCGGACCGCTGGCAACGCGCGACGGCCGGCCTCCCGGCCCTGGGCGCACCCCGGCAGTGGGACTTCGACGACCTGCCCAGGACGTCGACGTGGAAGATCAAGCGCGTGGCGCTCGCCCGGTTGATCGCCGCCGACGACAGCGTGGTGGCCCATGGCTGACGAGGACCCGGTGATCGTCGTGGGCGCCGGTCCGGTCGGGCTCTTCGCGGCACTGGCCCTGCGTGCTCACCGGGTGCCCGTCGTGCTGCTCGAAGCCGACCCCGCCGACCGGCACCGCGCTGGCAGCCGCGCGCTCTACGTGCACGGGAAGTCGTTGACACTGCTGGAATTCATCAGCCCGGGACTGGGATCGGAACTCGCGGCACGGGGCGTGCTGTGGAACGTCCGCCGCACGCTGTACCGCGGGCGGGAGGTCTACGCCAGGGAGTTCCCGCCGCACGACCCCGCGCGCGGCCTGCCGCCGTTCACCAGCCTGCGGCAGAGCGAGACCGAACGGGTCCTGCTCGACGCCTGCGCACGGGCGGGCGTGGACGTGCGGTGGAACCACCCGGTCACCGAGGTCGTGGCCCACTCCGGTGGCGTCACCGTCGCCACCGCCGACGGCGAGACCTGGTCCGGAACCCACCTCGTGGGAGCCGACGGCGCCAGGTCGATCGTGCGCAAGTGCACGGGCACCTCGCTGGGAGGTTCGGCGGCCGAAGGGTTCCACGTGGTCGTCGACGTCCGCGACGAGCCCGGCGGCACACCGAGTCTGGAACGGGTGATGCACTACGAGCACCCCGCCGCGGATGGTCGTGGCGTGCTCGTTGTGCCGTACGCCAAGGGTTTCCAGGTCGACGTCCAGAGCCGGGCCGGCGATGATCCGGACGTCATGGCCTCGCCGCAGGAGGTGGAGCGGTGGCTGCCCGAGCTGATCGGACCGACGCCGCCCGAGCGCGTCACGGCGCTCTCGGTCTACCGGTTCCTGCAGCTGATCGCCGATGACTTCACCGATCCGCACCGCCGGATACTGCTCGTGGGCGAGGCCGCTCACCTGTTCCCGCCGTTCGGTGCGCGCGGCATGAACAGCGGCTTCGTCGACGCGCACGCGGCGGCGGTGGCCATCGCCGTCGGCCGGCGGTCTCCCGCGGTGAACGCGGGCGCTGTCGCCGAGTTCGCCACGGCGAGGCGTGCGGCGGCCGAGGTCAACAGCGCCGCCGCGGGCGCGGCTCTGCGGCACCTGCGGCCGCCCGGCACCGCGGCTCGGTGGCGGCGACGGGCGGCAGCGTCACTGGCGCCCGTGGTGCCCCGGTTCGGTGAGTGGCTGGAACACGCCCCGTACGGGCCGCGTGCCGCGGTGAGGCGCTGAATGGCCGAGGAACTGCTGGTGGCCGACTCCTGGCTGGTGCTGGACGGGTCGGTGCGGTCGCTGGACCGGCACATCGGCAGGTTCACCCGGTCCTGTCTGGAGCTCGGTGTCGTCACGCCCGAGGACCTGGAACGGTTCTGGCACGAGACGATCTCCGCCGTGCCGCGCACGGGTGCGTGGTTCCCGCGGGTGGAGCTCGCGGGCGATCCGCCGTCGTTGCGCCTGCGGATCCGGCCCGCACCCGCCAGAGGCGACCACGTGCGGGTGTGGGTGCCGGACGTGCCCGACCACCGGCTTCATCCGGCCCGCAAAGGACCTGACCTCCTGGCGCTGGGCGACCTGCGAGCGTTGGCGGAGAACCACAACGCCCACGAGGCGCTGCTGCGGACCGCGGACGGCATCGTGGTCGAGGCGTCGAGCTCGTCCTTGTTGTGGTGGGAGGACGACGTTCTGTGCGCACCGCCCGAGGAGATCCCGGCGCTGCCGGGGACGACCGCCGGGCTCGTGCGGGACTTGGCCACAGCGCTGGGAATCCGGACAGCGCGGCGCGCCCGTCGCGTCGACGAACTGGCGGGCCGGGAGGTGTGGCTGCTCAACGCGCTGCACGGCATTCGCCTGGTGACCGCGTTCGTCGGATGCGACGCCGTTCCTGACAACGGCAAGCACTTCACGTCGTGGCGGGAACGGGTCGAACGGCTGCGGCTGCCGCTCGACCCGTCCGGTCCAGGACTGGTCTAGGACTGGGCTTGTCTAGGACTGGGCAGCGGGTGGAACCATGCGAGTGCTGATCGCGATGCGGTTGTACGCGTTGATCACGGTGCAGACCCAGATGAGCGCGGCGGTCCCGTCGTCGCCGAACTCGGTGGTGGCGGCCCGGTACACGTCGTCCGGCACCCGGTCGTCGTGCACCAGGGTGATCGCCTCGGCCAGTGCGAGCGCGGCCCTCTCCCGCGGGTCGAACAGCGTGGACGACCGCCAGGCGAACAGCGCGTCGAGCCGCTCCGCCGACTCGCCGCCGGTCCTGGCGTCACGGGCGTGCAGGTCGAGGCAGAACTCGCACCCGTTGATCTGCGAGACGCGCAGGCGCAGCAGCTCCAGCAGCGGGGCGGGCAGTCCCGCCTTCGCCGCGGAGTCCGCGGCCGCGAGGTGCAGTGCCCGCATCGCGGCGGACACGTCCGGGGTGACCGACTTCAGGTTCACCCGCGACTCAGTAGCGGTGGTCGACATACCTCAACCATAGCGAATACTTGTGAGATTTCCGTTGGTAGACAACAGAATCGTCCGCTGTATCCATTGTGGACTCAGCGCTCGTCGTGCTGCGTCAAGAATGACGCGAGCACGGCGCGTGCCGAGATGGCCGGCCGGCCGAGCAGGTTCTCCAGGGTCGGGTCCGTGACCGCGAACTGACCCGCTCGAGCCGCGCGGAACATGCCGAGCGTGAATTCGGCCGCGGCGGCCGGCATGCCCTGGCCGATCACCGCCTCCTTCCACTCCTCGTCGCCCACCACGACACGCGTGATCGTGCGCCCGGCGAGTTCGCTGAGAACCCTTGCCACATCGGAGAAGTCGAGCATCTCGGCGGCCGTCAGCGGTGGCGTCACCCCGTCCAGCACGCCAGGGCGCGTCAGGGCGATGACGTCCGCCTCGACGAGGTCGGCGTGCGCGGTCCACGAGACCGGTCCGTCCTGCGGGAGCCAGAACTCACCGGTCCGCAGCGCGGCGGGCACGTAGTGCTCGAAGGTGCTCGCGTAAAACCCGTGCCGCAGTGCCGTGTACGCGACACCCTGATCGGCCAGATGCTTCTCCGTCTCCGCGTGCTGACGCCCCGGGTCGAACAACGAGTCGGGCGAAGCCACCTGATGGCTGGTGTAGAGCACGCGCGCCGCACCCGATCGCACGGCCGCGTCGATCGCGGCCCTGTTCGCCCCGGCGGCCTGCGGACCCCGGATCGAGGCCGAGACGACGAGCACCTGGTCGGCGCCCTCGAAGGCGTGGTCCAGCCTCGCCGGTTCGGTGAAGTCGCCCGCGCGCACCCGAACCCCGCGGGCGGCCAGCACCGCGGCCTTGTCCGGGTCGCGCACGCTGACGCCGACGGTGTCAGCGGGAACGTGGTCGAGCAGCTTCTCGACGATCTTGTGGCCGAGCCGTCCGGTGGCTCCGGTGACGATGATCATGGCTTCCTCCAGCATGAACCAGTGATTCATCAAAACGCTACCACTGATCCGAACCACCGGTATCAAGATTTTGATATCGTTGATTCATGCTGGAGTCGCCCCCCGCCGACACCCGATCCGAGATCGTCACCGCCGCCGCACGCCTGCTCCGCACCGGCGGCTCCCGAGCGGTGACGACCCGTGCCGTCGCCGAGGAAGCAGGCGTACCGACTCCGACGATCTTCCGGCTCTTCGGCGACAAGGACGGCCTGCTGGAAGCCGTCGCCGAACACGTGCTGGCCGAGTACGTCGCCACCAAAGCGGCCAAGGCGTCCGACGAGAACGGCGACCCGGTCGAGGACCTGCGAGCCGCCTGGCGCGCACACATCGCCTTCAACCTCACCAATCCCGACGTGTTCCTGCTCCTCGTCGACCCCGCGCGGCTGCAACGCTCCCCCGCCACCACCGCGGGCACAGACGTACTGCGGGCCCGAGTCGCACGGGTCGCGGCCGCGGGACTGCTGAAGGTCTCCGAGACACGGGCCGTCGACATGATCCACGCCGCCGGCACCGGAGCAGCGCTCGCACAGCTGGGCCGGCCGGAGGAACACCGCGATCCCGGCCTCACCGACGCACTGCTCGACGCGGTGCTCGGCGAGATCCTCACCTCCGCACCGGTCCGGCACGGCTTCGAGCCCATCGCCGTCGCGGTCGCGTTCCTGGCCGCCCTGCCCCGGCTTCCCGAGCTCAGCGACGCGGAACGCACCCTTCTGTCCGAGTGGCTCACCCGCTCCATCAGCCGGATGCAGGACGGCCAGTCACCTCGCGGATGAGCCGACGTCCACGCGGTCGCAGCGGAGCCGCGTTCAGCGTTCCAGGCAGGTCCGAAGCCGGTGCAGGTCCGCGGTGATGTTCTTGCGCACCTGACGGGCCATCAGCGGCGTCGCCCAGCCGAAGGACCTTCCCGGCGACCCGCTCGCCCGGATCGCGACGAGCGTGCCGTCCGGCGCGTCGGCCAGCTCGTAGCGCACGGTCATCGGGAACGGGCGGTCCACCTTCATCTCCACGAGCCGGTCCGGTTCGTGCTCGGTCACGACGTAGCCGTAGACGAACTCGCGGCCGAGGAACTTCGCGGTGCGCTCGACGGTCGCGCCGCTGGTGAGCTGCCCCGGTCGCGCGGGCCGGCTGGACGTGATGCCGCCGGTCCACTCGAGATCGTGCGCGGGGTCGAACATGAACGCGGCGACCTCGTCGCGCGGCCGGTGCACGAGCACTTCCGGGCGGACGTCCACGGTCATCGCTCACTCACCTCCTGGTTCGCCAGATGGTCGCACGGAACCAGTGCTTGTGCGCTCCGTGCCAGCGGCCCGTGCGTGCTGTGCCAGCGCCCCGCAGCAGTCTTGGCGTGTCGCCGAGATCCGGCTTCGGGAAAGGGATTTCACATGCATGACGTGGTGATCGTGGGCGCCGGCCCAGTCGGTCTTCTGCTCGCCTGCGAGCTCGGTCTCAGGGGCTGTTCCGTCCTCGTGCTCGAACGGGAGCCGGAGCCCGGCTCCCCGTGGCGGGCCGCGCCCCTCGGGATGCGCGGGTTGTTCCCCGCGTCGGTCCAGGCGTTGCACCGTCGCGGGCTGGCGGAGCCGTTGCTGGACACACCGGGCGTGCCGGGGCTGGGGCGGCCTGGCGGGGCAGGTCATTTCGCCGGGATCGTGCTCGACGCGGCCAACGTCGACATCGACGCGCTGCCGTTCCGACTGCCCAGCACGGTGCCGGAGGTCGTGATGACGACCCTCGAAGCGGTCGAGACGGTGCTGTCCGAACGGGCCGTCAAGCTCGGCGTGGAGATCCGGTACGGCGTCTCGATCTCCAGCGTCACCCAGGACGACGAGACCGTGGTCGTGGGTGACGGCACCGACGAGTACGCGGCGCGCTGGGTCGTGGGCTGCGACGGCGGACGCAGCGCGGTGCGCAAGCTGGCCGGCTTCGACTTCGCCGGCACAGAACCCACCTTCACCGGCTACGTCATGCTGGCCACCGTCGCCGATCCCGGACAGCTCGCGCCGGGGTTCACCCTGACGCCGGCGGGCATGTACGTCCACATGCCCACCACCGGGCACATCGGAATGATGGACTTCGACGGCGGAGCGTTCGACCGCTCGCAGGAACCGGCCCGCGACCACCTCCAGGCCGTGCTGCGCCGCGTGTCCGGCCTCGACGTGACGCTGACCGACGTCCGGCTCGCCTCGAGCTTCACCGACCGGGCGAAGCAGGCGACGACCTACCGGCGGGGACGGGTCCTGCTTGCCGGAGACGCCGCGCACATCATGTCCCCGCTCGGCGGACAGGGCCTCAACACCGGCATCGGCGACGCCGTGAACCTCGGCTGGAAGCTCGCCGCGACCGTGAACAATCAAGCGCCGCAAGGACTTCTCGACACCTACCACCACGAACGCCATCCCGTCGGCGCCTGGGCGCTCGACTGGACGCGCGCCCAGGTGGCGATCATGCGGCCCGACCCGCACGCCCAGGCGATCCAGGCGGTGGTCCGGGACCTGCTCGCGACCCGCGACGGAACGACCTACGTGCTCCGCAAGATGTCCGGGCTGTCGGCCCGGTACGACCTCGGGAGCGAGCAGCCGCTGGTCGGGCACAACGCCCCGGACTTCTGCCTCCTGGACGGCACGCGCCTCGCCGACCTGATGCAGGACGGTCGAGGCGTCGTGCTCGACTTCAGCTCCGAACAGCGCCTGGAAGGTCCGGCCGCGGCCTGGCAGCGCGAACTGCGGTACGCGGCCGGACCCGCCGAGAACGACTTCGGGCTCGGCGCCGTGCTGATCCGGCCGGATGGCGTCGTCGCCTGGGCAGGTGATCGCGTGCCTGACCAGGATTCGTTCGAACGCGCGGTCCGCCGGTGGTTCTAGCGACAGAGCTCTAGCTGGTGGTTCAGCTCCTCCAGGTCCGCGCCGGGAAGCGCGAGGGCCGCGTCGAAGTCACGCATCGCCAGCTCCGCCTGCGCACAGGCGAGGTAGGCCATGCCGCGGTTGAGCAGGACGTCCGGGTCCGCGCCGACGACGTCCAACGCCTGGGTGAGGTCGTCGACGGCCGTCGCGGCGTGGCCGAGCCGGAAGTGGGCGACCGCGCGGTTGACCAGTGCGGCGGGATAGCGCGGGTCGCCCGCCAGCGCGGCGTCCAGGTGGGGCAACGCCTGTTCGGGCTGGTCCTGTTCGAGCTCGATCGTGCCGAGCATGGCGAGAAGGCGTGGCTCGTCGGGGGCCAGCACGAGTCCCGCCACGACGTCCGCGTGCGCCGCCGCCACATCTCCGTTGGAGAGCAACAGTTCCGCGCGGGTCAGGCGGGTGTCGACGTCGCCGGGCTCCATCTCCAGCACGTAGGCGAAGTCGGCGAACGCGCCGTCGACGTCGTCGACCGCGAGCCGCGCGGTTCCCCGGTTGTAGTACAGCTCGGGGAAGGGCGGGCCGATCTGCACGGCGCGGTCGTAGTCCGCGAGCGCGGCGTCCAGGTCGCCGCGCTTGCGGGAGATCTTCGCCCGTTCGCTCAGGTAGTCGGTGTAGAGCGGATCGAGGTCGATGAGCTCGGTGAACTCGGCGTAGGCCTCGTCGGAGCGGCCCAGCGCGGCGTGCAGGCGCGCGCGGTTGTAGAACAGCTGCGAGCGGTGCAGCACCCACTCCTGGTCGTCGAGCTCGTCGTCGAGCCGCGCGATGCCGCCGTCGACCAGTTCCAGTGCCCGCGCCAGGTTGCCCCGGTGCATCTCGACCAGGGCCAAACCGTTGGCCTGGAACACCTCGTACGTGCGGCGCTCGGCGGGGTCGGGCAACAACGACGCCAGCGCGTAGGCGTTGTTCTGCCAGCCGACCGCGGCCTCGTGGTCTCGCGGGACGAAGAACCTGGTGTGCAGCATGGCGATGCCGTAGCTGGCCGTCATGTGCACCTTGGCGTCCGTGTACCGGGCGCGCAGGTCCATGTAGAGCTCGAGCGACTCGGTCAGCCGGTCCAGCGCCACCAGCGCGGAGGCCGCGTGCTGGGTGAACCTGAGGTACTGCTTGCCCTGGCTCACCGGGTCCGTGACCACGCGGCCCCGGATGCCCAGGTCCACGACGGCGGCGGAGAACCCGGTCTCCACGCAGAACTGGAACGCCCTGTCGAGCACCTCCTGGCCGCGGCCGTGCGGGTCCTCGCCACGTTCGCGGTGATAGGTGACGGCGCCGATCACCGTGCCCCAGTCGGCGCCTGGTTCCAGCTCGTCGGCGCGCTCGTCGTGAAGCCGTTGCAGCACAGCGGGGTCGGCCGCGTGATAGGCGTCGATCTCCGCCTGGCTGTCGCTGGTCCCGTCGGATCGGACGTACGCGGCGACCAACTGCTGCTGGCTGCGGTCGTCCTGTTCCGGCCGGGCCTCGCAGGACATCTCGTCGGCGACGCGGTCCAGCACCTCCGCCAGCTCGTCCGCGATCCGGTCCACTGTGGACACGACAACCCGTAAGGTGGCTGGGTCACAACGCCGGGCGAGCAGTGCGACGAACTCGCTCGTGGTCGGCTCGGCGGCGTGCATGTCCTCGAACACCAGGCACAGCGGTGCATCCCCGGCTTCCGCCCGGCGAGCGGCCAGGTCGATCAGGAACGTCACCACGCCCTGGCTCATGCACCGGATCATCTGCGCGCCGTAGAACCGCGTGCGCTGGGAGAACGGCCCCGCCGACGCCAGTGTCGACGGCGCAGGGCCGATCAGTTCCGCCAGCTCCGGGATTCCGTACAGCAGCTCGACGTGGTGCTGGGCGACCAGTTCGGGCCACCGTCGCAGGGCGTCGGGCAGCAGCGCCCGCAGGATCGTGTCCACTCCGGTGTACGGGCCGCGCAGCCGGTGGTGGCAGACCGCCGTGATCACACCGGCGTCGCCCAGCATCGACACGAGGTGCCGCTGACGGTCGGCACGCCGGGCGCCGCGCAGCCGCAGATGCCGCTGAGGTGATGACATGTCAGCTCACTTCTCTTCCGATCCGGCGCTTGCGCCGGGCGAGATGGGCGACCAGCACCAGCTGGCCGACGTTGATCACCAGCGAGACCACCGCGTCCCAGAAGTAGAGGTCCAGCCTGCCGCTGGTGAGGTTGCGGCCGACGATCTCCACGTACTGCAGGACGATCGGCAGCGAGCCGAACACCGCCAGCGACAACATCACCGCGATGCCCAGCACGACGAACGGCCCGTACCACCGACCGGCCCTGCGGTCGTGCTCGGTCCACTGCCCTTCGTCCACCACTCGCTCCGGACGGCCGAGCGCGCGCCACATCCTGTTGCGCAGCAACGTGACGCTGGCGTCGTGCAGGTCGTGGCAGCGCAGCGCGGTGGCGAACACGTAGTAGAGATCGGTGCGCAGGTAGAGCTGGAACTGCCAGACCAGGCGCATCACGACGGTGAACCCCAGTGCGATGGCCACCCTGCCGGTCAGCGACAGCGCACCGCTCGCGTCGCGGGTCGTGTGCGCGAGCAGTCCCAGCAGGCCGAGCACGACGACGTCGGCGAGCATGCCGGACAGGAACGGCAGGTACCGCTTGCCGCGCGCGACGCTGAACAGGCCGTTCATCCGCGTCTCGAACACCACGTACATGAACCGGTTGCTCATGCCGAGCTTGCTGGGCAGGCCGAGCCGCCGGCCCGACAGGGTGTGGAAGCCCTCGTGCAGGAAGATCAGCGGCAACTGGCCGAAGGTGATCACCAGCTGCACGACCAGCGCGGACTGGACGAAGAAGAACTGGCTCGGGTCGGGCAGCAGGTCGTCGTGCCGGGCGCCGAGCATCAGCCACGCCACCGTGATCGCGAGGTAGAGCACCCAGGCCAACGGCGAGAACGCCGCCGCACCCAGCCGTTGGAACCGGACCGGGAGTGCCACCGCGACGGGCTCGCCGTCCCGCACGAACCCCAGCTCCCGCAACGTCTCGAGGAAGTCCTCCATGTCGATCGGCTCGCCGAACTCCGACTCGTACCACCGGGCCGCGGTCTCGGGCGACATGCCGCCGGCCATCTGCCCCAGCAGCGCGGCGCCGTCGGCGGGCAGTACCGCGTAGGAACCGGTGTCCAGGCGGCCGACGACCGTCTCGTCACCCTCGGGGACGAAGCTGAGGTCGTGGAAAAGCACGGGCGTGTCGCCGCTCATTGCGCCTCCCGATGGCCGGGGGCCGCTGTGCGCGGCCCCCGGCTGGCTCAGCTGATCAGGCCTCGACGCTGTACGGGCACTTGCAGGTGGCCGTCGTCAGGCGCACGTCGCCGGTGCGGCGGACGGTGATCTTCTTCATCTTGGTCGTCGTCTTCATGGGGTTTCCTCCCTCGAAATCACACGGCGCGAATTTCGGCCGCACCAAATTCCTAACACGCCGTCCACCGCGTTCTGCGGCAGCAGAACAAGTTCAGAACAGGAGGAGAACACCCCGATACGCCCTCTGAACAGTACCCATAGAAGATCCTGCTACCTCGTCCCCCGTTCGGCTGATGTCACGTTTGGGGCCGACTGTCAGGATCAGGCGCGTCGAACCGGGGAGGGGAAACAATTGGGGGTCGTCAACAAACTGCTGGGCCAGGAACTGCTCCGTCTGCGGCTCGAGCGCGGACTGTCGCTCCGCAAGCTCGCACGACAGCTGGGGATGACCGCGCACAGCGGGATGGTGGACTACGAAAGGGGAATCCGGATCCCGCCGCCGGATCTCATGTCCACCTACGTCCAGGTTCTGCGACCGGACGGCAACTACCTCAAGCAGCTCTACGACGCCGCCATGGCTGATCGCGCGCAGCAACGGGTTCTCACTTCGCTGCAGGCCGAAACACCGTTGGGCGCTGCTGACCTGGAATGGGTCGCCCGGCAGTACATGGAACAAATTGCGGCTTTGAACGGCGTGGTGCGCGCTTTGGAAGAACTCACGAGCAAGCTCTGCGCCATCATCACTTAGGCATTCGCCGGAATTCCACCGCATCCTCGTAAAAGGCTCAGTCCCAGTGGGGTGCACGTGTGCCAGACGGCTTTGCCGTCACGCCGGCTGGTGATCAGGTGGGAGTTCCGCAGCGTCTTGGCGTGTTCGGACACCGACGACTTGGCCATCCGCAGTCCGCGGGCGAGGTCGGTGGTCGTGCGGGGCTGAGTGAGCTGATGCAGGATCCGCCCGCGACCGCGCCCGAGCAGAGCCGCCAGGGCGTCGTCCGGCGGTGAGCCGTCCAGCAGTGGCAGGGACGTGAGAGCCGGGTAGACCAGGACATCGCCCTCGGGGTACCGGCCGGCCAGGGGCCGTCCTGTCCAGAACACCGACGGCAGCAGGATCAGGCCGCGGCCGTCCAGCTGGAGCTCGGCCTCGTCGGGGCGGTCGATCTCCAGGGTGGTGCCCTGCCAGCGCGCTCCGGGAACGAGTCCCGCCAGGGTGACGCGAAGGCCCTGCTCGGCCAGGAGCCGGCCGCGCCAGGCCTGCTCGGCGTGGAAGCCCGCGTGGATCCGTTCCCAGGCTTCTCCCACCAGGTGCCGGTATCCGGTCCGCACGGCGCGGACGAGGTCCTGGCGGGCTTCCCTGTCCCCGTCGGCCAGCAGCCGCACCCACGGCAGCGGCCGGCGGCCCGGCGCGTGGACGCGTTGCAACTCGGCCCGCACCGACGAGGTGGAAGCCGACTGGATCAGGTCCAGCCCCTCGTCCAGCCGGCGGGCCGGTGGGTCCAGGAACAGCGGTCCCTTGGCCGTGGCGGGCACAAGGTCGAGCAACGGCCCCATCGCGCGCGGCAGCGTGCGCCGGCGCCACTGGGCGAAGAGCGGGTCGTGACGACGTAGCGCGGCCGTCGCGAGCGTCAACTCGATCAGCGGCGCGGGCTCGCTCGCGACCGTCACGCGCAGCAGATCCTCAGCGGTGAAACGAACTCGAAGCACATCCGCCCCCGATGCCCTCTGGTCGCGCCACCGTTCGGCTCAGGCCGAACAGAATGCGTTCCCGTCCCCCGCCCCCCAACGCTGTGGCGAACGGGAGCTCTCGGCAAGAACTATCTCGTACTGAGGGGATCATTGTGTTCAGAAGCCTTCGAACGCGGATGGCCGACGCGGGTGTGGTCGCAGGACTCGTCCTGTCCCTGACCGTCGCCGCACCCGCTTCCGCCGCCACGACCTTCTACGCGTTGACCAACAACGAGGCCGCCAGCGCCTTGGTGCGCTACCACTACGACAAGTGCGACAAGAACGGCTACTGCCACATCTCCGTCCAGGAGGCGCAAGTGTCCGACGGCTCGGCGGACAAGTGGCGGGGAGACGGGTGGGGCGGCCAGCTGTTCATGCACTACAAACCGGACTCGGGAGGCACCTTCACGGAGGTCCTCGCCACGGCGGTCGACGACGGCTGGGGCTTCAGGCCCAACTTCGAGCGCACGGGATACAAGGACGTGTGGTTCGACGTGTGCAACCACGAGGACAGCACCGACCTGATCGCGTGGAGCTCCTGCGTCCGGCTGCACAAGTAGGAGCACTCGCGCCGACCGCCCGGCAGGTCGATGACCAGCCGGGCGGTCTGGTGCCTACGAGGCGAGCGGGATGTCACCTCCGACGCCCCACTGGGTGGTGAACTGGCCGCGCACGTACCAGTTGCCCTCCCACGGACGCCACACGGCGAGGTCGGTCACTCCGTCGCCGTTGTAGTCACCGGGAACCGGAACGTCACCGCCGACACCCCACTGGGTCGTGCTGATCCCACGCACGTACCAGTTGCCCTCAGAAGGCCGCCACACAGCCAGATCCGCGACGGCATCGCCGTTGTAGTCGCCCACAACGGGAACGTCACCGCCGACGCCCCACTGGGTCGTGCTGATCCCACGCACGTACCAGTTACCTTCAGAAGGACGCCACACAGCCAGATCCGTGATGCCATCGCCGTTGTAGTCAGCCGCAACGGGAACGTCACCGCCGATGCCCCACTGCGTCGTGCTGATCCCACGCACGTACCAGTTGCCTTCGGACGGACGCCACACGGCGAAGTCCGTTACACCGTCACCGTTGTAGTCACCGGGAACCGGGATGTCGCCGCCGATGCCCCACTGGACCGTGCCGATGCCACGCACGTACCAGTTGCCCTCGGACGGACGCCACACGGCGAAGTCCGTTACACCGTCACCGTTGTAGTCACCGGGAACCGGGATGTCGGCGCCGATGCCCCACTGCGTGGTGCTGATCCCGCGCACGTACCAGTTGCCCTCCCACGGGCGCCACACCGTCAGGTCCGTCGTCCCGTCACCGTTGTAGTCGCCTTCCGGACCCCAGCGGGTGAACAGCGAGTACAGCAGCCGGTTCGGCGATCCCGGGCCGGGATCGCCGACCACGCCGGGCGTCGCGTTGCGAACGATGGCGTCGTGCACTCGCTGGGCAGGGGCCGCGGGATGCCGTTGCAGGTACAGCGCCGCCACACCGGCCACGTGCGGGGTGGCCATCGAGGTGCCGCTGATCGTGTTCGTCGCCGTGTCGTTGGTGTTCCACGACGACGTGATGCCGACGCCAGGTGCGAACAGGTCGGTGCAGCCACCGAAGTTCGAGAACGAGGCCCTGGCGTCGTTGGTGCCCGTGGCGTTCACCGTCAGGGCCTCCGCGACCCTGGCAGGCGAGGTCTGGCAGGCGTCGGCGTTGGAGTTGCCCGATGCCACGGCATAGGTGACGCCCGACGCGATCGAGTTGCGGATCGCGGTGTCCAGCGGGTCGAACGCACCACCGCCCAGGCTCATGTTCGCCACCGCCGGCCTGACCGCGTTGGCGGTCACCCAGTCCACACCGCTGATCACACCGGCGAAGCTGCCGCTGCCGGAGCAGCTCAGCACCTTGACCGCGACGAGCTGAACCGCCTTGGCCACACCGTATTCCGCGCCACCGATCGTGCCCGCCACATGCGTGCCGTGGCCGTTGCAGTCGGTGTTGTTGCCATCTCCCGTGGTGTTGGTGCCCCAGCTCGCACGTCCGCCGAACGTCGTGTGGGACACGCGGATGCCGGTGTCGATCACGTAGGCGTGCACGCCCGCCGAGGTCGGCCCGTAGTTGTAGCGCTGGTCCAGCGGGAGGTTCCGCTGGTCGATCCGGTCCAAGCCCCACGACGGCGGGTTCACCTGGACGGCGTCCGCGGTGACCACGGCGTCCTGGTACACCGCCGCGACACGGGGGTCACGAGCCAGCGACTTCGCGTTGGCCGCGTTGGACTTCACCGCGAAACCTTGCAGCGCGTGCTGCCAGCTCGCGGTCACCTTCGCGTTGTACTGCTTGGCCAGCGAGCTCGAGCTCGCCGCCGCCACACCGTTGCGGAGCACGACCACGTACTGGTCCGCGATCGCCTTTCCCGCCGGTGCGGCGATGACGACGCCTTCTGCCGCCGAAGCCGTTGCCACGCCCGTCGAAAGCCCGGTCGCCGCAACGACGATCCCTACAAGCGCACGCCGTATGGCGCGTCTGCCCGAGGTCTTCACAAACGCCCCTCTCATCCGAGACAAGCCTTGTGCAGGTGCACGGACCGCGATCGGCCGATCGCGGAACGGAACCGCGCACCCGACAGGAAGTCGTCGCAGCCGAGGTTTCGTAACCGGAAAATCTGGGTATCGGCCCAAATGACTCCGTCGGGACCACCTGGTTACGCGAGGTGCCCGTCGCGTCCCGGCGCAGACAGCAGCGAGAGATCTGGTCCTTTCGCTGTGCACGACGAACGCGCGCATTTGCGACGGGGCAACCTTTTCCTTACCCCTACGCCGATCGGCCGTCGCCGTGCGACCGGGAGAGGATCTAGGTTTGCAGGTGTGACAGGCCAGGGGGAACCTCACTTACCGCGTTTGCTCACACCGGGCGTCGGTGTGCTGCTCGGCTTCGTCCTGGTGGTCGGCAACCCGTGGCTGAACCGGGACATCATCCTCGCGCTGTCCGACGTGGAATCGTCCATCCGCATCGCCGACGTGCTGGTCTCCTATCCGAGCTGGCACGTGAACGACCACCGGGTCGGTCCATTCCTGTTCTGGTTCATGAACTTGCGGACCGTGCTGTTCGTGGCGCTGGCCATCGCGGGACTGGCGAAGGTGCCGCGCTGGGTCAGCCCGGCTGCAGGCGGTGTGGGCCTGTTCGTCACCACCGTGGGAATGACGACGCTCAGCGCGGTGACCGCCGGGCTCGTCTCCGCGACGGCGGCGGTGACGCTGCTGGACTCGCGATCGGTCCTGCCGTTCATCTCCTCCGACCGGCCGGAGGAGTTCCTGCTGGCCCAGCTCGGCTCGTCGGCCTCGTTCGGCCTGATGTTCGGCCTGGTGCTCGGCGCCGTCGCGGTCATGCACCGTCCCAGCCCCGTGAGCCGGGAACGCCGTGTCACCGCACCGAAGTCCTTCTGGTGAAGGGGACAGATGACCCAGCCGACCGCGTTCTCGCCTGACGACACGACTCGGTACCTGTGCGTCGCGGCCAGGACCGACGAGCGCTTCGCCGAGCGGATGACCAAGGCGCTGCTGAACGACGACCTGCACGCGGCGGCGCCGTCGGTCGGGTTCTCGCTGCGCCCTGTGCTGCTGCACGCGCTGGCGGGCTTCCGGCAACGCAGGGTGCGGGACTGGGCCCTGCTCGTGGCGATGGCGCTGGCACTCGTCGTCTCTCCACTGTGGACGATCCTCGCGCTGCTGGTGATCCTGCCGGTCGGCGGAGCTCTCGCCCGGCGCGCCGGGGAGTCCCGCCGGCTGCGTGACGTCGCGTTCGCCTTGGTGGCGTTGGTGATCCTGCTGTTGGTGTCCGTCTCGATCGTGTCCGCGCTCGGCGACGCCCCGGACGCGACGCGCAGCCGTCCCACGCCGGAGCCACCGGTCGACGAATGGCTGGTCGGCCTGCCGTGGCTCGCATTGCTGACGAGCGTGGTGATGTACGCGCTGATGGTGTGGAGCGAGTGGCAGACCCGCCAGACGTTGCTGAGCGGGCTCACCCGGCCCGCGTTCCGTCCCGAGGAGGCGCCGCCGCTGCCGTCCGGGCTGGCGTGGCTCGCCGACCGGCTGGAGGCGATCGACGACGCCGAACGCGGCAACGTGACGGTCTACGACGGCTTCACGCCGTTCATCGGTCACGGCCCGCTCGTGTCGACGTGGTCGTTCGCCCTGCCGTTGCTGCAACGTGATTCCGACGCGGAGAACGTGGTACCGCTCGACACCGCCGACCTGGTCGCCCACGTCCGCGACCAGCTGGCCGGCGTCGGCGTGGAGCCCGACGAGCTGCCGGGACTGATCCTCAGCGAGCGCGCCTTCGTCAGCGGCAACGCTCTCACCATGCACCCGGCACTGCTGCCCGAGCGCGACCAGGCGCCCCGGCAGCGGCTGTCCGACGAGGACCTCGCCCAGCTCGCCGCCCGCCCGCACGGCTCGGCACGCCACTACCTCTGCGCGCAGGTCCCGTCGTGGGGCGGCGAGGTGGTCGCCAGCACGTTCCTGCACTTCTCCACCGACGGACGGCTGCTCTACCTGCAGTGCGACCGGACCGTGCTGGGTCCGTTGTGGAAGCAGTACCACGACGTCGACCGGATCAGCCCGGTGCTGACCGTGGGCGCGGTCGCCCGTCTGCTGGCCAGGGCGGCGAGCGGGGTGGCCGGCGCGGTGCCGCGCGCTCCCGTCCACGTGCTGCGCGACGCCACCTTCCACTGGCGCTGGGAACGGCGCCGCACCGTCGAACGGGCGATCGCCCGGCAGGACCTCGGCTACAACTACGGCGCCCGGTTCAGTGTCCGCGAGGACGCCACGGATGCCAACTACCACAACTACTTCCAGAAGACCGACGCCGCCAAACACCTCAAGCTGATCGAACGGCACGTGCTGGCCACACTGCTGGACTTCCTCGACGAGCGCGGCGTCGACACCACCGAGTTCCGCAACCGCCAGATGACGATCCTCAACCAGGGCGTCATCCAGACCGGCGGCATCAGCCACGTGGGCAACCAGGCCGTCGGCAGCGAGGCCACCGCGACGGTGCAGTTCCCCTCCCCCGAGCCCGCCGCCGGAAAACCGGCGTGACAGAAGGGAAACCAGTGCCGGAGAACTCCCCGAACTACGGCATCCAGCAGTCCGGCGGCGTCAGCAACGTCGGCAACCAGGCCGTCGGCCCGCACGCCCGCGCGATCAGCCACGGCCTGAGCTTCACCGCCGCGCCCGGCGAGCTGATGGCCGAGCTGATGACGTTGCTGGAACGGCACCGCGCGGAACTCCCCGACGCCGCGGACGAAGCCGACGCGGCCGCCGAGGAGTTGCAGGACGAGCTGGACGCGCCCGAGCCCGATCGCGGTGTGATCGCGCGGACGCTCGAGCGGCTCACCAACCTGGTGAAGCCCGTCGCCCCGCTGGTCGAGACGGTCGGCGAGATCACCAAGGCGGTGGACTCGGCGTTCGGCAGCTGACCACCACCCGGCCCGCTGTCGCGTGAGTCAACCTGCGAGCCGATGGTCCGGGTGCAGCCCCTCCAGGAACAGGTGCGCCGCGCGCTGCCCGCTTTCGAACAGCATCTGCTGGTCGCTCTTGGACAGGTGGAAGTCCTGCGGCGAGACGGTCCCGGTGTCGACGAACATCGTCCGGGCGTTGACGCCGTCGCGGTCGAGCCGGTGGCGGTTCCAGTCGCCGGTCAACGTGTACAGGCAGCTCAACGCGATTCCAGGTGACGTGCGCACGGGACGGTCCTCGCCCGGCACCGGCTGACCGGACAGCTTGACTCCCCAGGTGGGCCACCGAGCGGCCTCTCCGTCGGTGCGGTCGAACACCGTGATCGGGAAGTTGGCCAGCAGACCACCGTCGACCCAGGTGCAGGTTCCCCGTTCGGTGGCGACCTGGATCGGCCGGAAGTAGAACGGGATGGAGATGGACGCTCTGACAGCGTCGACGACGCGCTGCTCGTCCGCCTTCAGTCCGTACGACGGGTAATCCCACGGAAGTCGCACCAACGCGCGGCGCGTGAGATCGCTGGCGTGCACGACGAGCGAGTACTTCTGGTAGTCCTCCAACGATCCGCCGTGGTCTGGAATTCTCAGGTCGGCGAACGTGCGCACGCCCGCGTCCTCGAGCAACGGGGTCAGCCATTCCACCAGGTAATCGCTCTTGTGCGATCCCCCGTGCACAACACCGGACACCAGGTCGCCGAGCACGCCGGCGGCACGCTGCGGCCACGGCTCGCCGGCGAACCGCCTGTAGTCCAGGTCGTGCATCACGTCGACGAGCTGGCGGAGATCCCGGCCGTCCTTCTGGTACGCCGCAACGAGTGCCGCGACGATCGCGCCCGCGCTCGTTCCGGCGATCCGCTGAAACCGGTGACCCGCCTCGTACAGGGCGAGCACCGCGCCGAGGAGCCCGATGCCCTTCACCCCCCCGCCTTCGAGCACCAGGTCCACTGACTTTGCCTCAAGCACCGTGCTCCCCCTTCTCTCATCCGCGTCTCACGAGGAAAGGGAGCTCGCGCGGACCTTTGATACGTGGCCGATCACGTCGAGCCGTCGGCGCTTCGCGTCCACGACCGGGTGCCAAGGCTGGAATATCCGTCTCACACCGGGCACCGCGCGATATCTTTGTCAGCATCTTGTCGTGCCGGGGCGGGGTAGAGCGATGACCATGCCGGATGCAGCGTTGGCCTTCCGGCTGCTCGGTGCGGTCGAGATGAGCGTCGCCGGGCGGCCGGTGGAACTGGGGCCACCGCAGCAGCGCACGGTGCTGGCCTGCCTCGCGATCGAGGCCGGCAGGCCGGTCTCCCTGCAGACGCTGGCCACCCGGCTGTGGGGCGACGAGCAGCCCGCGGGTGCGCGGACCTCCCTGTACGCGCACCTGGCCCGCATCCGCCAGGCCGTCGAACTGGGCGCCGCCGACGCGGGCGCGAAGGTCGGCCTCGTGCGGCGGACCGGCGGATATGTGCTCGACGTCGACAGGGACTGGGTGGACCTGCACCGCTTTCGCAGGCTTGCCCGCGCGCCCGCGCAGACCGAGGCCGAGCGCGTGGCGTCGTTGCAGGCGGCCCTCGACCTGTGGCGGGGCGATCCGCTCGCCGGGACCTCCGGCGACTGGGCCGACCGAGTGCGCGACAGCCTGACCGGGGAACGGCTCGACGCCGTCACGCTGTGGGCCGGCGGGTTGCTGCGCCTCGACCGTCCCGGCGAAGTGATCGCCGCGACCCGCGAGCTCGTCGCCGAACATCCGTTGAGCGAGCCGTTGGTCGCGGCGTTGATGCGTGCCCTGGCGGTGTGCGGGCGTGAGGCGGAAGCGCTCGAACTGTTCACGGCGACCCGTGCACGGCTGGCGGACGAACTCGGTGCCGACCCCGGACAGGAACTGCGCGCGGTGCACGAAGCGCTGCTGCGCGGCGAGATCAGGCAGGTCTCGCCGGCGGATCGGCAAGCTCCGATACCCGAGACCGTGGCGCCGGCACCGGCCCGGCGCGTGCCCGCGCAGCTGCCCGCCGACGTGTACGCCTTCACCGGCCGCGAGCACGAACTGTCCACATTGGATGATCTGCTTCCCGAGTCCGGTGACACCTCGACGGCGGTGGTGGTCTCCGCCGTGTCCGGCACAGCGGGCGTGGGCAAGACCTCACTCGCACTCCGGTGGGCGCATCGAGTGCGCGAGAGGTTCCCGGACGGGCAGCTCTACGTCGACCTGCGCGGCTACGACGCGGAACGGCCGTTGACCGCCTCGGACGCGCTGGCCAGCTTCCTGTCCGCGCTCGGCCTGGTGGGCAACGACATTCCGCTCGACGTGGACGACAGGGCCGCCCGGTACCGCACGGAGCTCAACGGGCAACGAGTGCTCATCCTGCTCGACAACGCCGCGACCGTCGGCCAGATCCGTCCACTGCTCCCCGGCGCTCCCGGCTGCCTGGTCGTGGTGACGAGCAGGGACTCGCTGGCAGGTTTGGTCGCGAGGCACGGCGCCAGGAGGCTGGACCTGGATCTCCTGCCGCTCGCGGACGCCGTGCACCTGCTCGGCCGGCTGATCGGGAAGCGGGTCAGCGCCGAGCCGGAGGCCGCGGAGGCGTTGGCCGAGGAATGCGCGCGCCTCCCGCTGGCGCTGCGCGTCGCGGCGGAGCTCGCCGCCGCGCGACCGGAGATCCCGCTGTCGGAACTGGTCGAGGAACTGGAGGACCAGCAACGGCGGCTCGACCTGCTCGACGCGGGACTCGACCCGCACACCGCGGTCCGCGCCGTCTTCTCGTGGTCCTACCGCAACCTCGCGGAGGACGCCGCGGCGACGTTCCGCATGCTCGGCCTGCATCCCGGGCAGGACTTCGATCCGTACGCGGCGGCCGCGCTCTGCGACGTCAGCCTCACCGCAGCGCGGCAACTGCTCGACCGACTCGCACGCGTGCACCTGATCGACGGACATCCGCACGGCCGTTACAAGATGCACGATCTGTTGCGGGCCTACGCGAACGACCTCGCCAACGCGGTGTGCTCGGCGGCCGAGCGAGACGCCGCGCGCACCCGGTTGTTCGACTTCTACCTCGCCACGGCGGCGTCCGCAATGGACAAGCTCCATCCCGCCGAGCGCCACCGGCGCCCGCGCATCGCCGCTCCGAGCACGCCCACGCCCGACTTCACCACGTCCAAGCTGGCGAAGGCCTGGCTGGACGCCGAACGGGCCAACCTCGTCGCCATGTGCGTCCACGCCGAGGCACATGCCTGGCCCTCACACGCCGTCCGCCTCTCGAGCACGCTGTTCCGCTACCTCGACACCCGAGGGCTGAACGCGGACGCGCTCGTCATCCACAGCCTCGGCAGGCAGGCGGCCGTGCGGATCGGGGACAGCGCCGGTGAGGCCCGCACCCTGATCAACCTCGGGCTCATCCACTGGCACCACGGCCGCCACACCGAGGCGGTGGAACACCTGCAGCAGGCTCTCGGCCACTACGCCGACCTCAGCGCCGACGACGGACAGGCCGCCGCCCACAAGAACCTGGGCGTGGTGTTCTGGCGCCAGGGGCATTTCGACCGTGCCGCGGAACACCTGACCGAGGCGCTGCACACCTACCGGCGGCTCGACGACGTACTCGGGCAGGCCGAAGCCCTCGGCAACCTCGGACTGGTGTACGAGCGGCTCGGTCAGCTCGAAGCCGCGCTGGACCACCACCGGCAGGCGCTCACCCGCTTCGAGCAGGTGGGCTACCGGCTCGGAGAGGCCTACGCGTTGAACGATCTGGGCACCGTGCACCTGCTGCTCGGCCAGCCCTCGGAGGCGGTGCGGCAGCTCGAGCAGGCGCTCGACCGCTTCCGTCAGATCGGTCAACGCGCGGGAGAGGCGGAGGCGCTCAACGGCCTCGGGCGAGTGCTCTGCGCCAGCGGAGCGTTCGACGACGCGGTCGCCCGGCACGCCGAAGCGCTCGCCGTGGCGACCGAGATCGGCGAACGCTACGAACAGGCCGGAGCGCACACGGGCATCGCCGTCGTCCGCGAGTCCGTCGGGGACCTCGACCAGGCCCGCCGCCACTGGGAGACGGCGCTGGCCATGTACCGCAGCCTGGGGGTACCTGAGGCGGATGCGATACAGGCCCAGCTCGCCGCACTCGACGCGGTTCATCAGAAAGTCGGCTCGTAAGCCCTCCAGACCTCGGCCTTGCGCAGCCTCAGCAGGATCCGCTGCCTGGTCGGGCCGATCGAACCCCGCTTGATGCCCAGCACCACGCTGATCTCCTCGTAGGACATCGGCGGGTCGCAGAACAACATCGACAGCAGCCTGCGGTCCTGCTCGGTCAACGAGGAAATGGCTTCGCGCAACACGATCCGCTGCTCCTCCGCGAGCAACCCGGCGTCGGCGGGCAGCAGAGCGAGGTGCACGAACTCGTCCTCGCCGAACGGCATGTCCCTGGTCGTCCTCCACACCACCGCCAGGCACTCCCGCCGCGCCGTCGTCCGCAACCAGCCCGGCAACGCCGCCGGCTCGCGGATGCGTCTGATGTCGGCCAGCAGGTGCATCCAGACTCTGCTCGCCACGTCGTCCCTGTCCTCCGGAGACAGGCAGTACCGGCGGCAGATCGACCGGATCAGCGGCGTGTACGACCGCACAATCGTGTTCCAGGCCGACTCGTCACCCTGAACAGCGTCGTCCACCAGAATTTTCATGGCCATCTCGTCGCGCATGTTTTCCACCCTCAGACGGAATATTTCGGTTTCCTCGATCACCGATGTCTCAGGGTCGTGCGCCTGTCCTGCAAAAAACTTGCCGTGGTCTTGTCCTGATGTTGTTGTGCGCTCCGCTACGGGAACGTCACCAATGGGTCACTGGACCGATACACCGCCACTTCTCACACCTATGCCTGTATCACGGCGACAACGCGGCGCTACATACCAGTGGGGCCGCCGCGGCCACCAGGAAAGGTGGAGGTGTCACACCATGGGAGATACCGGCACGACCAAGTCCAACGCCGTCGACGTCGACAGGACGGAGGGCGAATTGACCGACGCGGGACAGGAGGACATCGTCGTCGACCTGCCCTACGTCGGCCTCACCGCCCGTCTCCTTCGCCAGCTCGACGTGGATGCCGACCCGGACCTGGAGAGAGTGAGCCCCGCCCTCGGCCTCGGCGTGGTCGTCGTGCGGGACATCAAGCAAGTGGCCGACCGGGTCGAGATTGATACCCCGGAAAGGCTCAAGCTGTTCAAACCGAGAGACACTCCCAAGTCGAATCTCGACAAAGTCCTCGTCTGGCTTCGCCAGGAGTTCCGGCGCATTGATCCAGAATGGGACATCCCGATCGGAAAGTGCCGCACCGTCCAGGGCGTGCACGGCACACCGCACATCGGGGGCGGCGGCTACCCGACGGCACCCGACCCGACGCAACTCTGTGCGTTCACGCTCGGTCCCGAAACCCAGCCGCACTCGAAGGTGAGGGTCGGCCTGGTCGACACACGGATCTTTCAGCACGAAAATTTCGGCGATCGGCTGAAGTTCATCGGCCTCGGCGAGCTTCGTCCGGTCGAGCCGTTCAACCACCTGGACCTCCACGGGACGTTCACGGTGGGACTGATCCTCGAAAAGGCACCGACAGCCGAAGTCGTCGTGAAGTCGGTGCTGCGCCACGACCTCGCGAAAGCAACGGTCTGGGACGTCGCCTCGGTGCTGACGGAGTTCCTCGACCAGAACGTGGAACTGGTCGTCCTGCCGCTGCTGTGCTTCACCGCTGACATGAAACCGCCGCTCGTCCTGCAGCGGGCAGTCACACTGCTGGTCCGCCACGGCATCTCCGTGATCGCCGCGGCGGGCAACCACGGCGAGAACCCTCCGCAGGACGGCAAGCCGACGAACACGTGGAAGGGCTACCCCGCCGCTTGCGCCGGGGCCACCTCGGTGGGGGCAACGGACACGAAGGGCGAGTTCCAGGCGACCTTCAGCCCCAAGCGTGCCGATTCCTGGATCCAGCTGGCCGGCCCCGGAATCGACGTGGTGAGCACGTCCGTGACGGGCGAGATCGAGTACGTGGAGATCGAGGGCATTCCGAAGCCCGACGACTGGCACCCCAAGTTCACCGGCTACGCCATGTGGAGCGGCAGCTCGTTCGCCACGGCCACGGTCGGTGGTGCGATCGCCGCGAAGCTCATCGCCGCGCAAGCCGAAGGTGTCGAGAAGTCCGCCGCCGACGTGATCGAGGAGCTGAAGGGCACGTCCCCCGATGAGAACGGTGGCATCGGGTGGTACGGAAGCCTGAAGCCGCCGCCCGTCCGCGTGAGCTGAACGCGCATCGAGTGGGTCCGGCGCCACACCGCCGGACTCACTCGGCTACGACTCGGCGATGACGACACCGGTGCGGGCAGCGCGTTGGAGACCCCAGTCGTAGAGGGCCTGCAGAGCGGGCCCCAGACTCCGCCCCTCCTCGGTGAGCGAGTACTCGACGTGCGGCCGCACCTCGGCCCGCGCCACCAACCCCGCGTCCTGCAGCTCCCGCAACCGCTGCACGAACATCTTCTCGCTGATGCCGTGCACCTTGCGGCGCAGCTCGCCGTAGTGGTGCGGGCGCTCCTTGAGGTGGGCGAGGATGACCGCGCGCCACTTGCCGCCGATGACGTCGAGGGCGAGCTCGACAGGACAGTGGTACATGGGCGCTCCTCACCAAAAGGTGCGTACTTGCCGGGTCTCGCGCTGGATGCTGGAGTGGGCGTCGTGATCAACGACCAGTCAACACCTTCTCTCTACACCTGGGCCGGTGGCGCGGAGGCACTGCTGCGGCTGACCGAGGCGTTCTACCGGCACGTCGCCGAGGACGAGCTGCTCGCGCCGGTGTTCGCTGGCATGGATCCCGGGCACGCCCGCTACGTGGCGTTGTGGCTGGGTGAGGTGTTCGGCGGGCCCGCCGCCTACAGCGAGGAGCGGGGCGGGTACGAGTTCATGCTGGCCAAGCACCTCGGCCGGGCCATCACCGAGGAGCAGCGCCGCCGCTGGCTGAACCTGATCATGGACGCGGCGGACGAGGTCGGACTGCCCGCCGACCCCGAGTTCCGTTCCGCGTTCGTGTCCTATCTGGAGTGGGGCACGCGGCTGGCGGTGCAGAACTCCGCGCCGGACGCCAAGCCCTTCCACGGGGCGCCCGTGCCGAAGTGGGGCTGGGGCGAGGCGCCGCCGTACCGGGGATGACGGTCGTTCACGGTTCGAGCAGGCCGGCGAACGTCCTGGCGAACAGGTAGGCGTCGCCCGGCCAGCGCGCGGACACGTAGTTGCCGTCCTGGACGACGAAAGCTGGTGTGTCGTCGGTCGCGGTGCCGCGGCGGGAGAGCTCGGTCGGACCGCGTTCGAAGGTCGCCCCGGCTGCCGTCACCTCGTCCTGCACGTACGCCGGGTAGGTGCGGTAGTAGCGGCCGCGGCGCCAGGCCGTGAGGTAGTACGCCGAGCGTTCCATGTACTTCGGCAGGCACGTCGTGCGGCGGCCGGCCAGGAGGCTGCGGCCGGTGCCGGGGTCCGTTGCCCGCGCCAGCACCAGTACGCCGTGGCAGATGGCGCCGACGGGGCGTTCCAAGGCCCAGAACTCGGCGACCTTCGCCTGCAGCGCGGTGGAACCGAGGTACTGGCGCATGCCGGGAGCGTGGCCGCCGGGCAGGACCAGTCCGTCGTAAGACTGAGGATCGATCGACGACCAGGCGATCGGTGCGCGGTAGGCCGCAGCCTCGGTCAGCTGGTGGTAGAAGCTCCTCGCCTCGGGCTCGGCACCCAACTGTCCGAAGAGGACACCGGTCAGCAGCAGAGGATCGGCCTGAGGCGGGCGGCCGCCGTGTTCGGTCGCGAAGACGAGCTCGTGGCCGGCGTCGGTCAGCAGGCGCCACGGCACGGCGACCTCGGTCACGTCGAAGTCGTGGTCGGGCAGCGGGATCAGGATGCGCACGGCGGTGATTCTCCACCAGCCAGGTGAAGAATCACCGCCGCGAAACGCTAGACCGGCCTCTGGTCCGCGCCGCCCAGACGCCAGCTCGGCTCGTACAGGCCACCGTTGTCGAACAGGACGTGGAACGACGCGTCCGCCGGGTTGTAGACCCCGTAGTCGGAGTTGCCGTTGCCGTTCCAGTCACCGCTCACCGGCAGGTAGCCCGGTCCGCCGAGACGCCACGTGGGGTCGTAACGGCCACCCCCGTCGAACAGGATGTGGAACGACGCGTCGGCAGGCCGGTAGACGCCGTAGTCGCTGAGACCGTTGCCGTTGAAGTCGCCGGCCACCGGCAGGTCACCCGGCCCGCCCAGACGCCAGCTCGGCTCGTACAGGCCACCGTTGTCGAACAGGATGTGGAACGACCCGTCGGCCGGGTTGTAAACGCCGTAGTCGGAGTTGCCGTTGCCGTTCCAGTCCCCCGCGACCGGGACGAAGCCGGGACCGCCGAGCCGCCAGGTGGGCTCGTAGCTGCCGCCGTTGTCGAACAGCACGTGGAACGAGCCGTCCGCCGGCCGGTAGACCCCGTAGTCGCTGAGGCCGTTGCCGTTCCAGTCACCCGTGACGGGCAGGTCGCCGGCCTGGCCGAGACGCCAGCTCGGCTCGTAGAGGCCACCGGTGTCGAACAGGACGTGGAACGACCCGTCCGACGGCCGGTAGGTCGCGTAGTCGGAGCTGGAGTTGCCGTTGAAGTCCGCCGAGTGCCGCGACGGGAAGTAGTCGTTCGCCGCGTCCCTGGCCACGGCCAGGTACTGGCGGTACGTGCCGTTCTTGTAGGTGCTCCAGGCGTTCCAGTTCGCACCGCCCGACGACATGCGGTTCGCCACCACGGCGTTGTAGGCCGGGTCCTGCAGGTTGCCGTTGGTGCCGTTGCGCCACGGGTCGTTGCGGTCGACCTGGATCTGCCACATCCCCTGGTCCGCCGGCTGCGGATCGTAGAAGTAGGTCTTGCACTTCGACTCGGCCATGCCGACGGCGATGGCCTCGACCAGATCCTCACCGCGGAAGCCGGCCTTCTGGGCGTGCTTCGCGCAGATCTCGGGGCCTTCCTCGCTCGCGACCGCGCCGGGCGCGGGGACGACGAGCAAGGCGGCCATCAACGGCAAAACGGACATCACAATACGTCTGTACACGCAATTCCCCCAGTTCATGAATTGAGCCGGACGATGCTAACGCGAATCACCTACTGTGTGGGCTTGTGACGCGAATCAGGCTGCTGGGGGCCGTCGAAGCGCATCGCGACGGGACGGCGTTCACCGTCAACCGGCCGTTGGTGCGCGGAGTGTTCGCGCTACTCGCTCTGCAGGCCGGGGAACCGGTCGGGGTTGAACGGATCATCGACGTCGTGTGGGACGAGGCGTCGTCGGAGGACGCACGCGGTCTCGTCCACGGCTACGTCTCCGCTTTGCGCAAGATGATCCGCCCCGCCGGAGTCGAGATTTCCCGGCGTGGTCCCGGATATGTCCTCGAAGCCGAACGCGACGACGTGGACGTCCTGCTGTTCCGCTCGCTCGTGGCCCAGGGGCGGTTGCGGGACGCGCTGGCGTTGTGGCGGGGCGAACCCCTCGCCGGCACGCCGCACACCACGTTCTTCGACGGCATGCGGACCACGCTGACCGAGGAACGCCTCGTCGCCGCCGAGCAGTGGGTGGACCAGGAGCTGGCGGCGGGCAGGCATCGGGAGGTGCTTCCGGAGCTCTCCGCGCTCGTGACCGAGAACCCGTTGCGGGAAAAGCTCGTCGCGGCGTTGATGCGCACGCTGTACCGCGACGGCAGGCAGGCGGACGCGTTGCGGTGCTACGACGTCACCCGCGCCCGGCTGGCCGACGAACTGGGCCTCGACCCGTGCGGCGAGCTTCGGTCGGTGCACGAACGGATCCTGCGCGGCGACGAGGACCTGCTCCACCCGGACAAGGTGCCGGCACCCGAACCGGTGCGGCCGCGCAGCGCGTTACCCCTGGACGTCGCCGACTTCACCGGACGTTCGCGCGAGCTCGGCCACGTGCTGGACGAGCTGCCGGGACCCGGTGCCACGGCAGTCGTGCTGATCGACGGCATGGCCGGCGTCGGCAAGACGACCCTCGCGGTGCATCTGGCACAACAGCTGCGCGACCGGTATCCCGATGCGCAGCTGTTCGCCGACCTGCACGGGTTCACGGCCGGTCGTGAGCCGGTCGATCCCTTCGCGGCGCTGGACGTGCTGCTGCGGTCGCTGGGCGTGCCCGCCGCGGAGATCCCGAACGACCTCGACCAGCGCATGACGGCGTGGCGCACCGAGCTGTCCGGGCGAAAAGCCGTGGTGGTGCTGGACAACGCGGCCGACTCGGAGCAGGTGCGGCCGTTGATCTCCGGTGCGCGCGACTGCCTGGTGATCGTCACGAGCAGGCGGCGGCTGAGAACCGTGCACGGCGCCGCGCTGTTGTCGCTGGACGTGCTGCCGGAGGACGACGCGCTGGCGTTGCTCTCCCGGATGCTCGGCGACCGGGTCGTGGCCGAGCCCGAGGCGGCGGGCGAGCTCATCCGGTTGTGCGGTCGTCTGCCGCTGGCGTTGCGCATCGCGGCGGCCCGGCTGCAGCACCGTCCACAGTGGATGATCGAGGACGTGGTCGACCGGCTGCGCGACTCCGGCGCGGACGAGGTCGCCGCCGCGTTCGCACTGTCCTATCGGGACCTCGGCGCGGCGCACCAGCGGATGTTCCGGTTGCTGGGCCTGCATCCCGGCACCGACATCGACGCGTACACCGCCGCGGCACTCGCGGGCGTGCCGTTCCGCGAGGCCGACTACGTACTGGAGGATCTCCTCGACCTGCACCTCGTCGAGCAACGCACGCGCGGCCGGTACACGCTGCACGACCTCGTTCGCGACCACGTGCGCACGCTGACCGAGCCGGACGCCGGGGCCACCGCCCGACTGCTCGACTACTACCTGCACGTCGCGCACTTCGCCGCCGACCTGCTGCAGCCGGGTCGCCGCGAGCCGGGACCCGAGGTCGCCCACGTCCCGGACCGGCTCCCCCGGTTGCGCGACAACAGGACCGCGATGGACTGGTTCACCGCCGAGCATCCGAACCTCATCGCCGCGGCCCGCTTAGCGGTGTCGTCCGGGTTCGACCGGGTGGCCGCCGAGCTGCCGGTGCACACCGGCCACTTCCTGATGATCACCGAACGCGTCGACGACCTGGTGGCGCTGCAGGAGCCCGCCGGGGTGGCCGCGCGCAGGCTCGGCGACCCGGTGGCCGAGTCGCGCAGCCAGTACCACCTCGCGCTCACCCGGTACGTGCAGTGCCGGTACCGGGCGGGCCTCACCCACGCGGACCGCACGCTCACGCTGGCCAGGCAGGCCGGCGACCCGATGCGGGAGAGCATGGCGCTGGTCGTGCAGGGCATGCTCCGGCACCGGCTCGGCGACCACGCGGGCGCGCTGGCCGCGTACGAGTCCGCGCTGCCGATCCAGCAGCACCAGAACAACTACCGGCACGCCGCGATCTGCATCGCGAACCAGGGCCGCGTCCACCTGAGTCTCGGTAAGCTCACCGACGCGCGCGAGCAGCTGGAGAAGGCGCTCATCAAGAGCCGGGAGATCGGCGAGCACAACGAGGAGGGCTCGGTGCTCGCGGCACTCGGCGCGGTGCACTCCAGGCTGGGTGAGCACGACCGCGCGGCCGCGTTGCTCGAGGAGGCGTTGACGCTGGCACGGGAAGCGGGCAACACCCACTACGAGATGCGCGCGCTGATCAAGTCGGCGGACGCGCGCCGCCGTGCCGGTGACGTCGCGGCGGCGTCGGCGTTCGGCGAGCAGGCGATGA
Organism: Lentzea sp. NPDC005914; assembly: GCF_040629405.1. Taxonomy (NCBI): domain Bacteria; kingdom Bacillati; phylum Actinomycetota; class Actinomycetes; order Pseudonocardiales; family Pseudonocardiaceae; genus Lentzea; species Lentzea sp. NPDC005914. Next base: position 396,842 of record NZ_JBEXVQ010000003.1, read on the forward strand.
CGATGCTCGGCCACGGCCGCAGCGCGGACTTCCTCGCCACCGCGCACAACGTGCTGGGCGACATCGCGTTCGACCGCGGCGACCTGCCGGCCTCGGTCGCGCACCACACGCGGGCCCGCGAGCTGGCCGAGCGCATCGAGTTCCGCGCCGAGCTGGAGGCGGCCCTCGCCGGTCTGGCACGAGCCCGGTCCTGACTGCCAGGTTGTCACCAGGTTATCGCCAGAACGCATTTCTAGATTTCTTCCTGTCAGCCCGAGAGGGCAACTGGGGAAGGAAGAGAAATGCGACTGCGAAACAAGATGCGCTGGCTCGGAGCGGCCGCGCTGCCACTGGTTCTGGCTCTGACCGGCACCACCATCGCCGCCACCGCGGTCACCTCGACGGTCATGGCGGGTGTTGCTCAGGCGTCCGACGTCGGCGGCCAGATCAGCCGTGACGAGACGATCCAGCGGGCCAGGTTCTGGCTGAACAAGGGGCTCAAGTACGACCAGGGCGGCTGGGTCGCCGACTCGTCGGGCAAGCTGTACCGGACGGACTGCTCGGGTTACGTGTCGATGGCACTGCACCTGACCAACTCGCCGAACTCGACGGCGATGCTCACCGACTCCCGTTTCTTCACCATCAGCCGCGCGGACCTGAAGGCCGGCGATTTCCTGGTCCTCGACGGCCACGCTTTCCTGTTCGGCGGATACCACGCCGACGGCGTCCATTTCACTTTCTTCACCTTCGGTTCCACGCCGGTCCGCGAGAGCGTCGGCACGTTCACCGGTTCCAGCCTCGACGGGCACCCGACGAGCCAGTACGTGGCCAAGCGCTACAAGAACATCGTCGAGTCCGCGCCGCCGAAGTCCCGTGCCGCCAAGTACTCCTCGGACTTCAACGGCAACGGCAACTCCGACTACGCCACCTACAGCGCCTCGGACGGCTCGTTCCACGTCCTGTTCGACACCGGCGGCGCCGCGTACCACCCGGAATGGCGCCTCGGCCAGGCCGGTGACCTGCCCATCACCGGTGACTGGAACGGCAACGGCAGCTCGGACTACGGCGTGTACCGCCCGTCGGACGGCTCGTTCCACATCCTGTTCGACAACGGTGGTCTGTACGAGCCGACCTGGCGCCTCGGCGGCCCCGGCTTCCTCCCGGTCTCGGGTGACTGGAACGGCAACGGCAACAGCGACTACGGCGTCTACAACCCGGCCGACGGCTCGTTCCACATCCTGTTCGACAACGGTGGCAACTACGACCCCACCTGGCGGCTCGGCGGCCCCGGCTCCGTCCCGGTCGGCGGCGACTGGAACGGCAACGGCAACTCCGACTACGGCGTCTACAACCCCGCCGACGGGTCCTTCCACGTCCTCTTCGACACCGGCGGCGCGGCCTACCACCCGGAATGGCGTCTCGGCGGACCGGGCTACCTGCCGGTGAGCGGTGACTGGAACGGCAACGGCAACTCCGACTACGGCGTCTACAACCCCGCGGACGGCTCGTTCCACGTGCTCTTCGACAACGGCGGCCTCTACGAGCCGACCTGGCGCCTCGGCGACAGCAACCACCGGCCCGTCTGACCTTCCCGAGACCCACGGAGAACTCCGATGAAATCCGCACTCGCTTTGGGCCTCGCCGCGACCGCGCTCGCCACGGGCCTCACGCTCACCACCGCCCCGGCCGCACTGGCCTGGAACAACCTGCCCTGCCAGTCCGGCAACCCGACCCAGTCCGACCAGGCGACAGCCACCTCGTTGAACGGCAAGCTGAACGGCCGTCTGCGCGCCGGGGTCAACGCCTACCAGGTCTCCTGCGCCCGTGCCGTGGTCGGCACCGTGAAGTCCCGCGGGCTCGACGAGCACGCCGCGGCCATCGCGATCACCACGACGATCGTGGAGTCCAACATCAAGAACCTGGACGGCGGCGACCGCGACTCGCGCGGCCTGTTCCAGCAGAGACCCAGCATGGGCTGGGGCACGCCCGAGCAGGTGGTCGACCCGGTGCACGCCACCAACGAGTTCGTGAACCACCTGCTCAAGGTGGCGGACTGGCACGGGAAACCGATCGGTCAGGTCTGCCAGGACGTGCAGCACTCCGGTACGCCGGACGCCTACTACCCGCAGGCACACGACGGTGAGGTCATCGCCGACGCGTTGTGGGATGGTGCGGCGCAGAACGCCCGTGCGGCCAAGTACTCGTCCGACTTCAACGGCAACGGCAGCAGCGACTACGCCAGCTACAACGCCTCGGACGGTTCGTTCCACGTCCTGTTCGACACCGGCGGCGCGGCCTACCACCCGACGTGGCGTCTCGGTCAGCCCGGCGATGTGCCCGTCACCGGTGACTGGAACGGCAACGGCAGCTCGGACTACGGCGTGTACCGCCCGTCGGACGGCTCGTTCCACATCCTGTTCGACAACGGCGGCAGCTACGACCCCACCTGGCGGCTCGGCGGCCCCGGTTACCTGCCCGTCTCGGGTGACTGGAACGGCAACGGCAGCAGCGACTACGGCGTCTACAACCCCGCCGACGGTTCCTTCCACGTCCTGTTCGACAACGGTGGTCTCTACGAACCCACGTGGCGACTGGGTGGACCGGGCTCGGTCCCGGTCGGTGGCGACTGGAACGGCAACGGCAACTCCGACTACGGGGTCTACAACCAGGCGGACGGCTCGTTCCACGTTCTGTTCGACACCGGCGGTGCGGCCTACCACCCGGAATGGCGTCTCGGTGGCCCCGGCTACCTGCCCGTCTCGGGTGACTGGAACGGCAACGGGAACAGCGACTACGGCGTCTACAACCCGGCCGACGGCTCGTTCCACGTCCTGTTCGACAACGGTGGCCTGTACGAGCCGACCTGGCGGCTCGGCGACAGCAACCACCGGCCCGTGTAACTGAAAACCAGAAGGGGCGCGTTCACCTCGGTGGACGCGCCCCTTTCGCTTGTCACCAGGGGATCACAGCCTTCTGGCCAACCGGAAGGCCTGCGCGAGCACGCCGTCCCCGGTCAGCGTCGAGGCTCCGTACTTGTCCCCCATGGTCGGCGCGTTGTAGGTCTTCCTGCTGGAGATGAACCGCGGCTGCCCCGCCGAGTCGGCGCCGAGGTAGATCGCCGAGTGGTCCAGCAGCGGGCCGTCCAACGGGTCGAGGTCGAACGCCAGGACGTCGCCTGCCTGCAGACGTTCCAGCTGCTCGGCCGGTGGCCGAGCGCCGGTGTCCGCGACGATCAGCGCGCCGGGAGACCCCGCCGCGAAGTCCTTGGCCTGTCTGGGAAGGCGCAGGCGCGAAGGTTCCCATCCCAGCGGGTAGCCCGAGCGGTAGCCGAACACCATCCGGAGATAGCCGCTGCAGTCCAGCGAGTCCTTGCGGAGGGGGTCGGGTGGGCGCACGGTGCCGTCGTCGTAGGTCCACGGGACGCGGAGGTAGTCGCTGAAGTCGGCGTCGCTGACGCGCTCGCCGTTGACGAGCGGGCCGAAGAACGCGCGGCCGGCGTAGCGGATTCCCTTGTCGTCGTGGAGATCCGGGGTGTTTCTGCGGTACTGCATCGAGATGTCGAGCACGTCCGGCGTGCGGTCGTTCAGCGCGTTCATGACCCAGGGTCCGAGCACCGGGTCCTGTTCACCGCCGGGCCGCCACGGCTGAGGAGCGACGCGGACCCAGTCCTGTGTGGTGACCGTCGCCGTGGTGACCTCGGGCTCGGCGAAAATACGGGCAGGACCGCGGAAGACGCCGGTGCGCGCGCCGTCGGTGAGGGTCGCGACCCGGTCCCCGAGTGCGGTGAGGACCAACGTGCGTGGAGGGTCGTCGACGCGCACGAAGTCGTAGCGGCGTGACAGTTCCGCTCTCGCGGCCGGCAGCGGGAGTGCGACGAGAGCAGCGAGAACGAGCAATGGCAACGTTTTCATGACCTCTGCCTCACCCCTTCGCAACCGTTAGGAAAGTTTCCTAACAAAGACCTATACTCGCTGTGGCGACCTCGGTCAAGAAGCACTCGCCTCGGATTCAAGACCGGGAAACAGAGGGGCCATCAGCCGTCCACAATGGACGAGCAGGTCATTTCCGCCGTGTCGCATTCGCGCCGAACATGGCCTCTACCTGCGGAAACGCGCGAACGCGCGGGAATAGTACTGGAAGTATCCTATTTCCGGCACCCCCGGACGGCCGGTGCTTTCGAGACGGCGAAGCGCCACCATGTGAAGCACGCCGCCAGAACGAAAGTCGACAGTTTGGACAGGTCGGATGAGTCGACTCTGGCGTACCAGGTCCGCGATGCTCTCGCTGGCACTGGTCGTTTTTCTGATCATGGTTCTCGTCGCCGCGTTCCGCGCGATAGACGTCGTGAGCGGATGTGACCCGTGCGAGGACCCGGGCAGCGTGCTCGGGTTTTCCTTGCGGCTCAACGTGGTCGACGAGTCCGGCAGAGGTGTTCCCGATGCGACGGTGACGTTGCACGACCAGAAGACCATACACCTCAACGGTGATGCGAGTGGAACGGTCAGCACGCCGGTGCTGCGCGGGCCGGTGCTCGCCGTCGTGGAGGCGCCCGGCCACCTCCCGGAACCGGTACCGCTCGGCAAGTCCGATGTGGATGGTCCCGTGACCGTGAAGTTGTTCAGCCGCAAGCAGGGCCGCTTCGCGATGCACTCGGCCGGTGACGTCATGTTCGGGCGGCGGTACGCGGAACCGGACGACGGCGGCGCTGCGGCACTCGTCCCCGACCAGGACGCGGCTCGCGGCGCGGAACGCGTCGTGTCCGCGGTCGCACCAGCGTTCGCCGCGGCGGACCTGCGCACAGTCAACCTGGAGAGCGTCGTCAGCGACCTGCCCGCGGACAGGGCCTATCCCCAGAAGCGGTTCATCCTGAAGTCCGCCTCGGCGACGACGTCCGGTTTGCGCGCGCTCGGCGTCGACTGCGCGGTGCTGGCCAACAACCACTCGCGCGACTTCCTCGAGCAGGGCGTCGCCGACACCCGTGCCGCGCTCACGAAAGCGGGCATCGGGATGGCCGGCGCCGACGTGACGGCGGAAGGTGCCGCGGTGCCGTTCCTCAAAACAGTCAACGGCACCGGGGTGGCCGTGGCCGGCTTCACCAGCGTTGACGGCGACTTCGTCAACGGCGCGTACCCGGCCGCGCCCCGGCCGCCGGACTCGACGCCGGACGACGCCTGGCGCTACCAGGAGCGGCTGTGGGGGTTCGGCGGCGTGACGACCGCGCGGCGGACCATCGGCCAGGCCTGGGAGGCCTACCAGAAGGCCGAGAGCAGGGCGCCGGACCAGGCCGAGATGTGGAAGTCGCTGGTCATTGTCTACCCCGAGCTGCAGGACTGGGTCGCCCGCCGCGGCCACGGCGGCGCCACCCGGTGGGACCCGGTGACCTCGCCCGCCCAGATCGCCGGGCTCGCGGCGCGCAACCAGCTCGTCGTCGTGCAGCTGCACGCGGGCTTCCAGTTCCAGGACGTGGCGTCGGACAACGTGCGGGCCATGGCCCACGCGGCGATCGACGCGGGCGCGGACATCGTGATCGGGCATCACCCCCATGTGCTGCAAGGCATCGAGTGGTACAAGGGCCATCTGATCGTCTACAGCCTGGGCAACTTCGTCTTCGACCAGAACTTCCTGGCCACCTTCGCTAGCGTCGTCGTGCGCACGGTGTGGGACGGCGACCACCTGCTGGAGGCACGACTGCTGCCGCTGGAGCTCGTCGACTACCGTCCTGTGCCGCTGACCGGCGACGCCGCACGGCGGGTGCTCGGCCGGATCTGGGAGCTCGGTCTGCAGCCCGCGTCCACCGACCGCGACCGCACCGGTGCCGTGCGCGCCTATCTGAAACAGCCGGCGCCGGACGTGGTGCCCGCGCAGGTGGTCGTCGAGCACAACACCGGACGGATCACCGCCGCGAGCACCGTCGCGGAGACCAGAACGGTGCAGGTACCGGCACACGGGGTGGTGGATCTCGCCGCGCCGGGGACGCTTACCCGGCCGGTCGGTGGTGACGGCATCGAGGTGGGCCGCGACCTCTTCGGCTGGGGCCGGTTCGAGGACGAGACAGCCGACGGTGGCGTCGACTCGGCCACGCACTGGAAGACCGGTGGCACGACCGAGACCTCGCAGGTCGGGCCGACTCCGCAGGGACAGCGGTTCCTGCGGCTGAGCGCGGCCGCCGGCAAGGCGGTGCAGACCCGCGCCATCGCGCGGATCCCGGTCCCCCGACACAGGTTCTACGCGCCCGGCGGTTCCGTGCCGGCTGATCCGGAACCGTCGTACTCGGCCCGCGCGATGGTGCGCGGCACGGGTTCGGAGACCGCTTACTTCCGGTTCGACGTCTACCACTTCGACGACAGCGACCCGACCGAGGACCCGGAGTCGGTCGTCCTCACGACGATCACCCGCGCCGTGGACGTGCCGTCCGACGGCGGCTGGCACCAGGTCGCGATCGACCTGACCACGAGCGACCTGACCACGCCGGACGGCACGGGCAACATGATCATGATGTACACGGGCCTGAACCGCGCTCCCGACGGGCGGGCGGGCGCGCTGGACCTCGACGACGTGCGCTTCGTCGAGTGGCGCGCCGCGAGCGGGATGACCGGCTCGTTCGGCGCGTTCGACCTGGCGCGCAACCTGACGGACGCGCCGAGACAGTTCTCCGCCGAGGTCAGACGTCCGTCCTGAGTGGACTGATCACGCCGCCGGAACGTCCGCTTCCGCCAGTGCTCGTGCGAGTTCGGCGCGCGATGCAACCGACTCGCGCAGTCGTCCCGTCACTTCGATGTGGAGGAACACAAAGCCGTGTTCAGCAGCAGCTTTCCCCTGCACGTTCCTCGTTCCCTCGAGCTTGCCGCACTCGTCGTCCCAGCCGCGGCAGGCTGCCAGGCCCGCGGCGGCGACCCGGTCGGCGACCCGCCGGGCGGCCGGTCCCGGGCGCGCCTGACCCGTCGACACGACGACGTCGGAGCCGGGCAGGCTCTGCTCGTCGAAGCCGTGCAGCTGCACCTGCGGCAGCCCGCGCTGGGCGAGTTCCGTTGCGACGGCGTGAAAAAGCGCGTCGGTGTGGTGGGCGACGTCCGCCTGCTCCCCCGCGGCACGGCGGTGTGCTCCCGCGATCAGCACGACCGCACCCGGTGTCCGCCGGTAGAGCTCGATGCCGAGCGCCTCGGTGTGGAGGTCCGCGTTCGGGTGCGGCACCTCGATCACGAGTCTGGGAGCGGTGGACCGGTCCGCGATGTACATGCCCCAGCCCTGTTCGGCTCCGGGCTTCGTGGTGGCGAGCACGAACGAACGACCGCTCACCTCGTCCACTCCGGAGTCAACTGTGAAACCCAAGGGGCGCAACCCCTCTGCCGAGGTCTCGGTGCCGTCCAGCAGCGGGATCAGGCCCGCCAGCGCGGTGTCGCGTTCGCCTGGGTCGGGCGCACGGTAGGGCGCACCGGGCGACAGACCTTCGGCGAAGGTCACGACACGCTGCTCGAGGTCGGTTCTCGGCTGGGAGGCCGCCGTGCACCCGGCGAGCAGCAGGGCCAGCAGCGCGATCTTCACGTGTCCCAACGTAGGGCGGTGAGGTAGTGCGCACCACCGTCGACCGGACCAGTTTGGAGAGGCAGTGCGCGGAAGCGGGCTTCCCGTCGGGAGTGCGCGTGCCGCTCGTCATGATGGTGGTCGTTCTCGCCCTGCTCATGGGCTTCTGCGCCATCAGGTTGTCCGGTACGCCGGACGGCTCGCCGGTCGAGGTCGTCGCCCGGTCGCACCAGTGGTTCGCCGCCAACCTCGCCCATTCGGCCGGTGCGTCGGTGAACGAGGCCGTCGCGGACCTCGCCACCGCGGTGAAGCTGTACAGCGGCAAGGCCGACCGCACCGACGAGCAGACGATCGCGTTCTTCGCGAAGAACTGCCCGCACGCGCGGGGAGTCGCGGTCGTGGACACCGCGGGCGGGCTGCGCGCCACGGCCGGTGAGCCGGTGCCGATCGAGTCGGTGCCGCTCGACGACATCGCGTCCGTGCCGGTGCGGGTGATGGCCGACCGGTACGGCGGGGTGCAGGCGGTGACCGCCAGCGCGCTGCCCGGCGGCGACCGGGTGGTCGTGGTGTCGAGTGATCTCATCATTCCCCCGGTCTCCGTGGACAGCCTGCGGCTGCCGGAGACGGTGCTGCTCGTGACGGACGGCGGCGAGGTGGTCAAGCCGCACAGCGGGACCGCCGTCGTCGACTACGGCGACGACGACCTGGTCCGGCGGGCCGCCGCGGTGGCCGCGAAGGGCGAGAGCGGTCATCTCGTGGGCACGGCGGGCACCGGACCACCCGCACCGGACGCCCGCGCGACCGTGCCGATCGTGGCGTACGCGCCGCTGACCAGGGGGCGGATCAGTCTCGGCATGTCGTTGCTGCTGGTCGGTGCCACCCCGCAGGCGGAGGCAACCGGGGCCGGCACGGGTCTGCTCGCGGTGGCGGCGCTGCTCGGCGTGCTGGTGCTCGCGGCGACGTTGCTCGTCGCGGGGCTGGTCGGTCCGGTGCGGAGGCTGCGCGAGGACGCGCTGGCGGTCGCGTCCGGGCAGCCCGGCGCGCGGATGCGGCGGCAGTGGATCTCCGAGACGCACCGGATCGCGGTCGCTTTCCGTTCCGGCGCACCGGAGGTACGCCGGCGGCCGTCCGCGGTGGTCGCGGTGGTGCTCGCCACGGCGGCGCTGCTCGCGTGGTCCGGGGCCGTGCTCGGCACGATCGGGCGCCACGAGGTGCAGGTGCCGGGACAGGCCGTGCAGGTCACCCAGCGGCTGGCGGCGACCACCGCGACCGCGTTGCGGCGCAGCCTGCAGCAGAGCCTGACGGATCTGCGGTCGTTCGCGGCGCTGGTCGGCGGGACGGATCTCGCGGACCTGCGGCCCGCGTTGCAGGAGCTGACCTCGCGGCGCGACCGGTACCGCAGCGTCTACGTCGTCGACCAGGACGGGCGGTCCCAGGTTCAGGCGGGACGGGCGCCGCTGCGCACCGAGGAACCGCCGCCACCCGGCTCTGGCCTGCACCAGCAGAGCGTCTCGCACCGGGTGCCGGTGATCTACGCGACCGCGCCGTTGCCGGGCACTCGGTATGTCGTGGTCGGTGAGCTGGACGTGGTGAAGCTGTCAGCACTGGTGCGCCTGCCGGGCGGGGTCGGCCGCCTCGTCGACACGGAGCTGCGCACCGTGGCCGCGACCGTCGGCTACCAGGCGTACGAGCCGCTCGCCGCGGACCCGTTGCGCGCCAGCGTGAGCGAGGCGCTCAAGGGTGTCCCCGACCCGGCGGTCTGGGAGGTCGACGGGCGGACGTCCGTGGTCGCCTCGGCCGCTCTCTACGGCTCGAAGGACTTCAACGACCTGCAGTGGGCCGTCGTCGTGGAGCAGCCGGTGAGCCAGCTTCCGTTGCCGGGCAACCACATCCGGCGCACGGCGTGGCTAGCGGCACTGGTCGCGACGGTGACCGCGCTGGGCGGGTTCGGCTGGTTCCTGCTCGTGCTCGTGCTGCCGTTGCGCAGGCTCGCGGCCTCGGCGGACCGGTTCGCCGCGGGCGACCTCGGCACCGTCGTCCACCCGCAGCGGCCCGACGAGATCGGCACCGTCGCCCGCTGTCTAGAACTCCGTCGCCAGTCGGTCGAACAAAGGCGGTCGTGATGCACTTCCTGCACGCTGTCTACCTCTTCGCCTGCGTCACCCTCCTCGCCGGCGGTGTCGTCGAGCAGCGCAGGCACTACCGGAACCTGCGCCAGATCCGGACCAGGATCCTGGTCAACGGCATCCGCGGGAAGAGCTCGATCACCCGGCTGTGCGCGGGGGCGTTGCGCGGCGGATCTCTTGTCACCGTAGCGAAGACCACCGGCACCGCCGCGCGGTTCATCCACCCGGACGCGACCGAGGAACCCGTCCACCGCAAGTTCGGCATCGCGAACGTCGTCGAGCAGATAGGCATCGTCCGGCGCGCGGCCGCGTACCGCCCCGACGCGCTGGTGATGGAGTGCATGGCGGTGATGCCGGACCTGCAGGAGATCAACCAGAGCAAGCTGATCCGGTCGACGATCGGCGTGCTGTGCAACGTCCGCGAGGACCACCTGGCCGAGATGGGCCCAACACTCGACGACGTCGCCCGCTCGTTGTGCCGCTCGATGCCGGTCGGCGGGATCTGCGTCACCGCCGAGACGGAACGGATCGAGATCCTGCGCGCGGAGGCCTCTCTTAGGCGGTGCGAGCTGGTCGAGGTCGACCCCGAGTCGGTGACCGACGCCGAGATGAGCGGGTTCAGCTGGATCACGTTCAAGGAGAACGTCGCTATCGCGATCGCCGTGGCGGAGCTGTGCGGGGTCGACCGGAACCAAGCCGTCAAAGGAATGTGGGACGCCCCACCGGACCCCGGCGTGCTGCAGGTGCACCGGTACACAGTGGACTCACGACAGGTCCGGTTCGCGAACGTCTTCGCCGCCAACGACCCCGAGTCGACGCTGATGAACATCGAACTCCTGCTCGAACGCGGCGTGATCGAACGCCCGCTGCACCTGCTGATCAACTGCCGCCCGGACCGCGTCGAGCGCAACGGCCAGATGGGCGCCCTGGTCGGCAAACTCGACCCGCAACGGGTGGTGCTCATCGGCGAACCCACCCGCAGCGCGGCACTCGCCATCCCGCGCTCGTGGCGGGGCCGCCTCGACGACCTGGGCGGGCGGCGCGATCCCGACGAGCTGCTGCGGGGCGTGCTGGGCTCGGACGGCGAGTCGATCTCGCTCGCCGCCATCGGGAACATCCACGGCCACGGTGAGGTGCTGCTCGCGCAACTCGACCGGCTCACGCGCGCAGAACGGACCGCCGCTGACCACGACGGGATCCTCCGCGCCGAGTCGAACTCGCCTGGCCACAGCGAAGTTTTGCCGACCCGCCGCAGCCAGCACCTCCGGACCGAACGAAGCGCCCCGAGCCACAACGAGACCCCACCACCTCGACCCAGCCGGCCCGCACGCACCGAACCCAGCAGCCCCAACCAGGGCGACATCCCGCCGCCTCACCCCGGCCAGCGCCACCGCGCCGAACGAAGCGCCCCCGGTCACAACCAGACCCCACCCCAACCAGGCCAACCCACCCAAGCCGAACCCAGCTCCTCCAACCCCGGCAACGTCTTACCGCCCCGCCTCAACAGGCACCTCCGCGCCGAACCCAGCACCCCCAACCACACCTCGCCACCCCGACCCAGCCGACCCACACGCGCCCAACCCAGCACCCCCACCCCCGGCAACGTCTCTCCGTCGCGCCCCAGCCAACCCACGCGCGCCGAACCGAACGCCCCCAGCCACAACCAGACCCCACCCCAACCAGGCCAACCCACCCGTGCCGAACCCAGCAGCCCCAGCCACGACAACATCTTGCAGCCCCGCCCAAGCCAGCACCTCCGCACCGAACGGACCACCACCTCCACCCCGCCACCCCAACCCGATCAGCCCACCCGCCCAGAACGGACCACCCCATGATCACCGGCACCCTTCAGCCCGAGGTGGCCACGCTCGGCCTCGCGATCGGGCTGGTGTTCTCGCTGCTGTGCTACCTGACGTCGAACCTCTCCCCCGGCGGCATGATCACGCCCGGCTGGCTCGCGCTGACGCTGGTCGAGGACTACCGGCGCGCGGCGATCGTCGTGCTGATGACGGCGCTGACCTACTTGGGCACCAAGGGTTTGCAGCGCGTCGTGATCCTCTACGGCAAGCGGCTGTTCGCGGCCGTCGTGCTGCTCAGCGTGCTGTTGCAGACGTCGTTGTTCATCCTCATCCAGAACGACTACCCGCTGCTCTACGTGCACGAGACGCTCGGGTTCGTGGTGCCCGGCCTGATCGCCTACCAGCTCGTCCGGCAACCCGCGGGCGCGACCGTGGTGGCCACCGGGTCGGTCAGCCTCGTCACCTACGGCGTGCTCGCCAGCGGTGTCCTCGTCGGTCTCGTCCCTGCCACCTGAAGGAGGCGTGGTGTCCCGTCGACTCGCAATCCACGTCGTCGTGCTGTGCACGGTGATCGCGTCGTCCGCCGCGGCGGTCGCGCACCTCGCTACCGAGGACCGGCACCGGGCGTTCCGGCAGACCGGGGCCGGCATCCGCATCACGCCTACCGCGGACCCGGCCCGCGCGTACCGCTTCGAACGGCTCACGGCTCCCGCGCGCACGGTCGTCCGTGACGAGCGAGGGGTCATCGTCGCGACGTTCACCGACGGGGCCCGCACCGCCGTGATCAACGGGCCCACCCGGACGTTCCAGAACCCCACCCGCACGCAGGCCCAGGTGACCACTCCCGCGTGGGTCCGCCTGACACCCGAACCGTGGACGGCGAGCGCTGACCGCGCCGCGTGGCTGCGTCCCTGGCTGGACGCGGCGGTGGCGGACCGCAGTGACGACGTGCTCGCCGTGGCTACGCAGTACCTCAACGGCGCGGCCGCGGCCACGGACGCGAAGGCGGTCCGTTTTCGCGGGGACGCGCGCTTCGGTCACGCCGACTTCTCCGACTATCTCGGGGTCACGTGGTCGTTTCCCGGCGGACCGACGGAAAAGCCCGCGCCGGACGGCTACGGCGCACTCGATCCTGCGGGCTATGTCCGGCTGGTCTACGGCTATCGCGCGGGTTATCCGCTGCGCTCCGCGTCCGGCGCCGGAACGGGCCTTCCCCGCACCCCGGCGGCAATGGCCGCACTCGACGCGGGCGCAGCTGTTCCCGCCGACCGCCTCGCGTTGCAACCCGGTGATCTGTTGTTCTTCTCGCGCTCCGGAACGGGCACCGAAGTCGACCACGTCGGCATCTTCTTCGGCCTCGACCAGAACGGCCGGCCGCGGTTCCTGTCCAGCCGCAAGCGCACCGACGGACCGGCGTTCAGCGACGACATGCCTCTCTTCGACCAGGGCACCAGGAAGGGCCCGGTCCTGCGCAGCGTGCGCCGCCTTTAGCAGAACCGGATTTTTGCAAACGTTTCTGATTCCCTATTTCACAGATCTGATTTTCACATACTCGAACCTCGTCACGACTTTATCGCCAATCATTGACGAGGGCGCGCGAAGCTATTAACAATTCCAGCCCGATGTGTACGCCGCCGCGTATCCCCTGGAGGAATTCGTGTCCAGAAGACAAGGCTTACGTCGAGGCGCGGTGCAGGGCCTCGTCGGCGCACTCGCGGCGGCGGGCATCGTCGTGCTGGTGAACGCGGCCGACGCGGCTCCCGGCCCCGGCGCGCTCACCGGGCTGGACACCTCGGCGGCCAACCGCCGGGCGCCCGTGGGCGGACTGTACGACTGGAGCAGGGCCGGGTACCGGGGTGGGCAGAACCTGCCCGGCGCGAACGAGGTCAACCCCAGCGCGGCCTGCCAGATCACCGCGGCCGAGCTGGCGAGCCAGTTCGGCGTGAAGCCGGACGACGGCCAGGACGACTCGGCGGGACTGCAGTCGGCCATCGACTCGATCAGGACGACCTGTTCGCCGTCCGCCAGCTACACCAAGCTGAGCCTGATCACGCTGCCCGCCGGTGAGCTGGCCGTGTCGCGCGAGCTCAAGGTGGACGCGGACTACCTGATCCTGCGCGGCGCTGGCAAGGACGCCACGAAGATCACCTATCGGCCGGACGCGAACACCCTCTACGACACCCTCACCCCGGACGGCTCGGACTGGGACGAGGACGGCATGACCTCGGGCGCGGGCAAGGGCGGCTGGCTGTGGCCCGGCCGCGGCCTGTTCCGGGTGCAGTCGCGGGGCGTCGACCCGAGCTACGCGAGCGACTACGCTTCGGCGCCCGCCAACCGCAAGGACATCTTCGAGGGCACGGTCAACGTGCACTGGAAGGCGGGCGCGAAGGTCAGTGCCGCCGCCAAGATCGGAGACCGCACGATCAGCGTGCAGTCGGCCGCCAAGATCAAGGCCGGCGAGTTCGTGAACGTCCGTGCCGCGAACTCGGTCAAGTTCTACGAGCAGCAGCAGGCGACCGGCACCGAGTTCCCGTTGCTGAACATGCACATGCGGCAGCAGATCTTCACCGTCGTCTCGGTGTCGGGCACCACGGTGACGCTCGACAAGCCGCTGGAGTTCGACGTTCCCGTCAACTCCACTTCGGACGGTTCCGCGCCGATCGACGGGACCACGTACGACTCCAAGGTGTCGCCGCTGCTGGACCCGGTCGTCGGCGTCGGCTTCGAGGACTTCGGCTTCACGCAGGCGATGCCCGGCCTCAACCAGGCCGACGCGATCAACAACTACGGCAACATGGCCCCCAACGCCGAGATGCACGGCATCGTCTTCAAGTGGGCGGCCAACTCGTGGGTGCGCGGCATCAAGGCGGAGATGACCGGGTCGCACCCGATCGTCACCCAGGAGGCCAAGAACCTCCAGATCGTGAACAACGAGCTCAACGGGTCGTGGAACAAGGGCAAGGGCGGCAACGGTTACTTCCGCGGCTCGCGGGTGTGGGACTCGCTCTACGCCGGCAACACCTCCAGCAACCTGCGCCACTTCACCTTCCAGTGGTCCGCGTCGGGCAACGTCGTGATCGGCAACGACTTCGACTCCGACCTCAACCTGCACGGCGGCTGGGAGCGCAACAACCTGTTCGAGCTCAACACCGTCCGGGTTCCCTACGCCCACCGCTCGGCCAACTGCCGTGCCAACTGCGGCGAGGAGGGCGGCGGCGGTCCCGACACGTCCAACTGGTTCCCGATCTGGTGGGGCGCGGGCAAGAAGGCGGTCAAGTGGTCCGGCGCGTCCGGTCCGCGCAACGTCTTCTTCAACAACACGATGACCAAGCAAACCGCGACCGGCGGCCCATTCAACGACTACTACGCCGACCACTCGAGGATCTACCAGTTCGGCTGGAACGGCACGTCGTACCAGCACTTGGACGCCGGGGGCACGCCGATCGCGGACTGGGCGCTGAACGAGCAGCGCGACTACACCGGCGGTCACGGCGTGGACGCCACGAAGACGGAATCGGCGGCGTCGCTGTTCCTGTCCTCTGTGGACGGAACTCCGCCGACCAGCACCACCACCTCCACCACCAGCAGCACGACCACGACCACGACGACCACTCCGCCGTCGGGCTCGTGCCTCACCGCCAAGGTCACCCAGACCTCGGTGTGGAACGGCGGCTACGGCGCCGACGTGACCCTGACCAACGGCTGTGCCACCGCGACGACGTCGTGGACGGTCGAGTTCGACCTGCCGCCGGGCACCAAGGTCAGCAGCTCGTGGAGCTCCGTCCGCACTTCCACGGGCCAGCACCACAAGTTCACCAACGCGAGCTTCAACGGTGCCGTCAAACCCGGCGCCTCCACGAAGTTCGGCTTCAACGCCTCGGGTGCCGGTCTTCCCACCGGCTGCACCGTGAACGGCAACCCCTGCGGAGGCAACTGATGAGAACACTGGCACTTGCCGCGGCAACCGCGACGGTCGCGGCACTGCTGAGCGGCGCGACCGCCCAGGCGGCACCGGTGCTGAAGGCGGCGGTCACCCAGACCTCGGTGTGGGACAGCGGGTACGGCGCAGACGTGACGATCACCAACTCCGGTGACGCCACGACGACCTCGTGGACGCTCGAGTTCGACCTGCCGTCCGGCACCACGATCACCAGCTCGTGGAGCTCCGTCCGCACTTCCACCGGCCAGCACCACAAGTTCACCAACGCGAGCTTCAACGGCGCCATCAAGCCAGGGGGTTCCGCGAAGTTCGGCTTCAACGCATCCGGCGGAAGCCTCCCGACGAACTGCACGATCAACGGTGTTTCGTGCAGCGGCACCACCCCACCCGCTGACACGCAACCTCCCACCGTGCCAACAGGTCTGCGTTCCACGGGCGTCACATCCAGCTCGGTGACGCTGTCGTGGACGGCCTCCACGGACAACGTCGGCGTCACCGGCTACGAGGTGCTCCAGAGCGGCGCCGTGAGTGCGACCGTCACCGGCACCTCGGCCACGGTCAGCGGCCTGTCCCCCGCCACCGCGTACTCGTTCTCCGTGCGCGCCAGGGACGCCGCGGGCAACAGGTCCGCGGCCAGCACGGCGGTCAGCGTCACGACCAGTCCGGACACCGGCGGCGGCGACACCATCAACGTCTCCACACCTGCCCAGCTCCAGTCGGCACTGGCCGCGGCCACCCCCGGCCAGACGATCAAGCTCGCCGCCGGCACCTACCACGGCTCGTTCGTCGTCAACGGCCGTGCGGGCACCGCGTCCCAACCCATCGCTCTCACCGGCCCGCGCGACGCCGTCCTCATCAACGACGGCCCGTCCGGCGACCCGCCGTCCTGCCCCGCGCCCACCGCGGGCTGGGACTCCGGCTACGGCCTGTGGATCTTCAACTCCCCGCACTGGAACCTCACCGGGTTCACCGTGCAGGAGTCGAAGAAGGGCATCGTCCTCGACAACTCGCACCACACCACGATCGACTCGGTCTCGGTGCACCACGTCGACGAGGAGGCGGTCCACTTCCGCCGTTCCTCCGCCGACAGCGTCATCCGCAACTCCACCATCACCGACACCGGCCTGGTCCAGCCCGGCTACGGCGAGGGCGTGTACCTCGGTTCCGCCAACTCCAACTGGGCCTGCCACGGCAACAGCGGCGGCATCGACCGCAGTGACCGCGTCCAGGTGCTCGGCAACAGGATCGGCCCGAACATCGCGGCCGAGCCGATCGACGTCAAGGAGGGCACCTACGAGGGCATCATCCGCGGCAACACCTTCGACGGTCAGGGCATCACCGGCGAGAACTCGGCCGACTCCTGGATCGATGTCAAGGGCATCGGCTACCTCATCGAGGACAACACCGGTACGTTCTCGAGCCCCGGCACGTTCGCCAACGGCTACGAGACCCACAACACCAGCACCACCCCCAGCCTGCCCAACGGCTGCGGCAACGTCTGGCGCAACAACCGTTCGGACCTCGGCGGCGTCGGCCAGTACGCCATCAACATCACCTCGGTGTCGAAGTGCTCGGCGATGCCCAACGTCGTCTACGCCTCGAACACCGTGACAGGGGCGGTGAAAGGCCTGACCAACGCGCCGGTCACCCCGTAGCGCCCGGACGCCCGGCACCGCCGGGCGTCCGGCTCCACCACGGCCGAGGATCACGAGCACATCGGGTCAGGGGGCGGCTGCAAGGGTGACGTTGATCGGCAAGCGGCCTATTCCGCCCAGTAGGCCTTGGATCAGCCCGGCGCGGCGACTGACCATCGTCTGCCATGGCGGATGATTCCCGTTCCCGGTTGACGACCAGCCAGACAACCCTGCGAACACAGCTCGACGCCCTCGAAGCCCTCGTGGCGACGGCTCCCGACGACCCGCGCTGCGCCAAGCTCACCGACGAGGTGCACGACGAGGTGCGGAGGCTTCTCCAGGCGCGACGCGACATCGACGCGGCCGAGCTTCGGCTCCACACCCTCGTCCTCGGCGCGGCCGCGGTGGTGATCGCGGTTGTCGGACTCGTCTTCTGGTTCAGCGCGTGGAACGTGGTGCCGCTCCTGCTGAGTCTCGCTGTCGGCAGCGCGCTCGTGATCAACCCGCCCTTGCACGGCGACTGGGAGCCCAGTGCCCGCAGACTCGCGGGAGTCGCGGCGGTGCTGAGCGGGCTGCTGACGCCGCTGGTGGGCGGTTGGTCGGTGCTGCTCGTCCTCGCGGGAATCGGATGGTGGGCCTGGAGGTACCGGAGATGAACAACGACCCGTACCTCGAGTTGGCGACGAAAGCCGACGGCCATCATCGGCGCCTCGAGACGATCGAGCAGAAGCTGCGCGACAAATCAGGCAACCTCAGCGACATCCGCGAGCGGTTGCGCAAGCTGGAGACCAAGGTCGGTGACCACTCGATCAGCGCGGTCCAGGCCAAGATCGACACCGTCGGGACGAATCTCCGCACGACCGACAAACGACTGACCAGGGAGGCCGCGGAACTGCGCCGCAACGTTGAAGCCTTGCACCGGAAAATCCGCGTGAGCAGCGGGTTGCCCCGAGCCGACTTCGACAACTGGCAGCAGGAGATCCCGCCCGAGATGATCAAGTCGATCCTGGCGGGGCTGGCTTCGGCGCCGGTGTCCGCCGCAGACGTGCAGCAGTTGCGCACAAAACAGGAACGGGCGAAGAAAAAGCTCGCCGACTGGGACGAGGCACAGCGGGCAGCGATCCGGGCCGCTCGGATGCTGGCGGACATGCCTCCTGTGGCGGAACGCGCGTGGCGCAAGGAAGCACGGACCTGGCTCGCCTTCCGCGACCGCGGGCCACGACCGGTGAAGGACGAGGAGCGCGCACGCCGGCAGCGTGACGACGCGGCTCGCGCTCATGAGTCCGCCGAGGTGGTCGCCGCACGATCGAGAGAAGCGGACAACTCCGCATGCGAGACGATCCGGGAGCGCATCGAGGAGGCGATCTCCCGCGATCTCATCCTTCCCACCTGGTTCGAGAACGCGCTCGGCCAGTTCCCGCCGACGAGGCCCGAGCGGATCGAGCCGTGGCTCGTCGCGGCGACGAACCTCGTTCGCTACCGGCTGCTCGCCGATTTCCACAACCAGGTGCATCCGTACGGCGAGCGACCCGAGGACTCGAGGCTCACCGCGGAGTACGACCAGGTCGTTCGACGATGCGCGGAACTGCGGCCGTCCTAGTCGCGTGACCCACGACCCGGCGCGGCTCCCCTGCCTCCCGGCTGCCGTGGTGCATGAACAGGCGCTGCGCCTCGAGGTGTGTCGCGTCGGCCTCCGCTGCCGCACCTCGACCGGCGAGCGCGGTGGCCAGGTCCCGCAACGTTCTCGCCCGCCACAGCGTCAGGTTCAGCGACTCCCACCAGTCGAGCGCCTGCCGCAGGTGGCCGATCGCCTCGGTGAACCGCCCGGCCGCCAGTTCCAGTTCACCCAGCGTCCGGCGGACGAGCGCCTCGCCGAAGCCGTCCTGCATCTCGTGGCAGGTGTCCAATGCGGACAGCAGCTCGGCCCGCACCTCCTCGCCGCGGCCCTGCCGGATCCGGACCTTCGCGAGCGACTGCGTGGCGTAGACGATCATCAGACGGTCGCCCGCGGCACTGAGCTGACGCAAGGACTCCTCGCTCTCGCGCGCCGCCTCGTCGAGCCGGCCCTCCGCGCGGAAGACGATGCCGATCGAGCGCCGCACCAGCCCGACACCGTGATCGTCGCCGAGCGCCTGGTAGGCCGCGAGGGCCTTCTCGTGGCCCGCGCGGGCGGCGGCGAAGTCGCCCAGTTCCAGCAGTGTCATCGCCCGGCCGTGCTCGGCGCGGGCCACCGCACGGGGGTCGGTCAGCGCGGGCAGCACCTCGTCCGCGGTGGCCAGGGCGGCGACCAGGTCACCGCGTTCTCGCAGCACACTGGCCAGCAGCAGCCGCGTGACCGGGTTCTCGTCGCACTCCAGCGCCTGGCGGTAGTAGTCGATGGCCTCGTCGAGCCGGTCCTGCTCGGCGCGCAGCCAGCCGAGCCCGGACAGCACCAGTGCCTCCCCGGACCGGTCGCCCGCGCGGCGAGCCGACTCCAGGGCCGCGGTGTGGGTGCGCCACCAGTGGTGGAACCGGTTCTCGACGGCGAACGACGACGAGCACAGCGCGGTCGCGAGCCGGGTCGCCACGTTTGCGAGGTCGAGCTCGCCGGCCCGTTCGACGACGTGCACCAGCGTGCCCTGCTCGACGTCCAGCCAGTCGAGCGGGTGCTTGGGCAGCAACGCCTGCCAGCGGTCCAGGCCGGAGGTCTCACCCGAGCGCGGTGGCCGCAGCGTTCTCATCGGCGTGCCACCGGAAGCGTGTTCCACGAGCAGCAGGCACAGCTCACCGGCGCGGGTCGCGACCGACGTCAGCTCCTCGCGTTCCTCCTCGGCATGAGCGCGCTCCCACGCGAAGACTCGCACCAGGTCGTGCAGCCGGAACCGCAGTCCACCGCTCACGTCCAGCAGATGAGCGTGCACCAGCGTGTCGATCACGTCGTCGGCGTCGATCAGGGTCACGTCCATCAGCACCGCCACGACCCACGGCGCGAAGTCGGCGACGCCGAGCCACCCGAGCAGCCGCAGTGCCCGGCGCGCGGGCGCGGGCAGGGCGTCGTAGCTCAACGCCACACTGCCGCGCACCTCGAGGTCGCCCACCCGCAGCTCGTCGAGGATTCTGCGCTGCTCCCGCAACCGCGCCACCATGGACGACATCGGCCGGTCCGGTCGTGCCGCGAGCCGGGCGGCCATGATCCGCACCGCCAGCGGAAGATGGCCGCACAGCCGCAGGATCTCGCGCGCGGCAGCCGGATCGGCACCACCGCCGGCCGTCGCGGTGAGCAACGCCAGACCCTCCTCCTCGCCCAGCAGCGGCATCCCGATCTGCTCGGCGGGTTCCAGGGCGGCCAGCCGTGCCCGGCTCGCGATGAGGCACCGGGACGCGGTTCCGCCCGGCAGCAACGGCCGCACCTGCCGCTCGTCGGCCGCGTCGTCCAGCACGACCACCACACCGCAGGCTGCGGTGAGCATCCGGTACGACTCGACCCGTTCGTCGAGCGTCGCGGGCAGATCTCCCGCGGCCACACCGAGAGCGCGCAGGAACCGGCCCAGCACGTCGAACGGGTCGAGCGGCCGCAGGGTCCCGCGCAGGTCGGCGTACAACCGGCCACCGGGGAAGTTCACCGGAAACGTCCGTGCGGCGTGGACGGCCAGTGTCGTCTTGCCCGCGCCCGGCGGCCCGGAGATCGCGACGATCCGCGCCTGGTGAATCCGGCGCACCTCGTCCTCGCGCCCGACGAAGTCCGGGATGTCCGCGGGCAGCAGGTCCGGCACCGCCTGCGGCTCGTGCTCCTCGAGCAGCGCCCGGTACGCCTCCTGCAGCTCACGGCCGGGCTCGACGCCCAGCTCCTCCGCGAGCAACCGCCGTGTCTCGTGGAAGACGGCCATCGCGTCACGCCTGCGCCCCGTGCGGTCGAGCGCGGTGATGAGGTGCGCGCGCAGCCGTTCGTGGAACGG
Source organism: Lentzea sp. NPDC005914 (assembly GCF_040629405.1). NCBI lineage: Bacteria > Bacillati > Actinomycetota > Actinomycetes > Pseudonocardiales > Pseudonocardiaceae > Lentzea > Lentzea sp. NPDC005914. Next base: position 417,776 of record NZ_JBEXVQ010000003.1, read on the forward strand.
GTGCTGCTCGACCAACTGCCGAAGCTCGGTGAGCACCTCTCCCGGCCGGTCGAGACCGGCGACGACGCGCCGCTCGACCACGGCCAGCCGCGCCTCTTCGAGCAGCTTGGCCTGAGATCGCGCGAACGACCCCGTCAGCCCGGCGAGCGCGGGACCCCGCCACTCCGCCTCGGCGTCCTCGGCGGGGTCCTGCGCCTTGCGTTCGAACTCGTAGACGTCGACCCGCATCCCGGTGCTGTCGAGCCGGTAGCTGCCCTCGTCGGTGACGATGGCCTCTGGTCCCAGTGCTCTGCGCAAACCGGACATGTAGGTGTGCAGCAAACCCAACGCGCTCTTGGGCGGATCGTCCTCCCACAACAGGTCGATCAACCTGTGCGCGGACACCAGACGTCCACGCGCGAGCACCAACGCGGCCAGCACCAATCGCGGTTTCGGTCCGCCCAACGCCACGGTCTGACCGTTTTGAACGGCTTCGACCGACCCCAGTAGCCTCAGCTCCATCTGCCTCCCCCAGCGCGCTGAGGCTACGTGATGGGAGGGCGGGAGTCGCCTGTTTCCACGGCCGCGGGCCTCCTCACGTGGTGAGGAGGCCCGCGGTCTTCGTTCGGCTGAGGTGTCAGTTGGTGGTGGCGATGGGGGTGTTGTCGATGGGCAGCCAGTCGGACCAGGCGTTGGTGTTGGCGGCGATGTAGGCGTGGGTGAGGTTGCCGTTGGTGTTGCGGGCGAAGGCTTCGGTGACGTTGCCGGTGTTCTTGTAGACGACCGACGGGGTGCCGGTGATCGTGCCGCTGCCGATACCGGACCACGCGGCCCAGTTCGACATGCCGTCGCCGAGGTAGGTGTGGGTCAGGTGGTTGGTGGTGTCGCGGGCGAACACCTCGGTCACGTTGCCCTGCGGCTTGTAGACCACCACCGGGTCGGAGGCGAGCGACACACCCGGCATGCCCAGCAGATCGGACCAGCCGCCCGAGTTGTCGGCGATGTAAGCGTGCACCGGCGCGCCAGAGCCGTTGCGAACAAACACCTCGGTGACGTTGCCGAGCGGCTTGTAGACCGCGGCCGGGGTGCCGGTGATCGTGCCCGAGCCGATCCCGGCCCACGCCGACCAGTTCGACATGCCGTCGCCCAGGTAGGTGTGGACGAGGTGGTTGGCGGTGTCGCGGGCGAACACCTCGGTCACGTTGCCCTGCGGCTTGTACACCGCCACCGGGTCCGACGCGAGCGACGCACCTGGCATGCCCAGCAGATCAGACCAACCGCCCGAGTTGTCCGCGATGTAAGCGTGCACCGGAGCGCCATCGGCATTACGGGCGAACACCTCGGTCACGTTGCCCAGCGGCTTGTAGACCACTGCCGGGGTACCCGTGATGGTCGAGTTGCCGATCACCGCCCACGGCGACCAGGTGGACATGCCGTCACCGAAGTAGGTGTGCACCAGCCGGTTCGCCGTGTCGCGAGCGAAGACCTCGGTGACGTTGCCCGCGTTCTTGTGCACCGCGACCGGATCGGAAGCCAGCTGCACGTCACCATGCGGCAACCACTGCGACCAGCCACTCATCCCGTCAGACAGATAGGTGTGGATCAGCTTGTTGTCCACGCCACGAGCGAACGCCTGAGTCGTGTTCCCGACCTCGTGCCACGTCGTACGACCACCCTGCACACCAGCGGCCACGGGCGGCGGCGCGTCGTCAACGATCTTCTTGTACCGGTAGGCGCGGTAGCTGCTGTTCGGGTGGCCGTCGAGGCTGGCGTTGTTGATGTTGGTGCGCAGGTGCCGGACGGGCGTGGAGCCGAACGAGTAGTACCAGAAGGTGCCGTTGGCGTCGTCCCAGCGGTCGAACAGGAACATGTGGGTGCCGGGGTACAACATGAAGTCGCCGGCCTTGAGGTCGTTGCGCGAGATCGGGTTGCCCCAGTTCGCGAAGCTCGCGGTCGCCGGGACGTCCTTGAGGTGCAGCGCCATCGACACGTACCCGGAGCAGTCTCTGCGGTACATGTGACCGTCACCGGGACCGGGTGACCAGCCACCCTGGTCGTACGGGCCGGGCTGGTGGTCGACCCAGTACTGCGCGCGCTGGATCACCTCGCTGCGTGTGATGGGCCCGTCCAGGTCGGATGCCTGTGCGCTGACGGGAGTGGCGACCGCCCCAGCGGCCGCGGCCACCGTGAAGGCGGCGGCGAGCACAAGACGAGCCAGACCTCTGCGGCTCAGTGTTGTCGTCATGGCCAAAGGTTCGATCGCGGCTCTTCAGAACCGCTTCAAGTGCCGCGGCCCCGATCTGAAGCGAGTCTGAAGGAGCGGCTCCAAGACTCACCGGCATGACTCGAAGGATCATCGGAGCGAGCATCGCCGCCCTGCTCGGGCTGCTCGTCGTCGCCACTCCCGCGCAGGCCGACTACCGGGACGACTTCCTCGCCGCCGCCGGGCCGGCCGCGCAGCGCGTGCGTGCCGACTACGACATCCCGGCGTCGGTGACGGTCGGCCAGGCGACCCTGGAGTCGAACTGGGGACGCAGCGGCCTGTCGGTCAACGACAAGAACTACTTCGGCTTCAAGTGCACCTCGGCGTCGTCGCCGGGCCCGATCGCGATCGGCTGCCACAACTACCCGACGACCGAGTGCGTACCGGCGCCGTGCCACACCGTGAACGCCTACTTCCGCGTGTACAGGTCCATGGAGGACTCGTTCCGCGACTACGGCCGTCTGCTGACGACGAGCTCGACGTACGCCGACGCGCTGCCGTACCGCCACGATCCGGACGCGTTCATCCGCAAGGTGGCGCCGCACTACGCCACCGACCCGTCCTACGCCGACAAGGTCCTCACCCAGATGCGGACCTACAACCTGTACCGCTTCGACTCCTCGGTGCCCGTGCCGACCGCCGGTGTCGGCGTCCCGGGCGGGCGTACGACATGGCATGAGGTCGGGAACACCACGCAGGCGTTCGCCCGCAGTGTGGACAACAAGCTGATCCACACCTATCTGTCTGACGGGATGAGTGGCTGGTCGCAGTGGTTGCCACACGGTGACGTGCAGCTGGCGTCCGACCCGGTGGCAGTGCACAAGAACGCGGGCAACGTCACCGAGGTCTTCGCCCGGGACACGGCGAACCGGCTCGTGCACACCTACTTCGCTGACGGCATGTCCACCTGGTCGCCGTGGTCGGTGATCGGCACCAGCACCATCACCGGTACCCCGGCCGTCGTCTACAAGCCGCTGGGCAACGTGACCGAGGTGTTCGCCCGCACCAGCTCAGGTGCGCCGGTCCACGCCTACATCTCCGACAACTCCGAAGGCTGGAGCGACCTGCTCGGCATGCCCGCCGCCGCCCTCGCGTCCGACCCGGTGGTCGTCTACAAGCCGCAGGGCAACGTGACCGAGGTCTTCGGCCGCGACACAGCCAACCACCTCGTCCACACCTACCTGGGCGACGGCATGTCGAACTGGTCGGCGTGGAGCGGCATCGGCTCGGGCACGATCACCGGCACTCCCGCTGCGGTCTACAAGCCGCTGGGCAACGTCACCGAGGTCTTCACCCGCAACGCCACCGGCGCGCCGGTGCACACCTACATCGCCGACAACTCCGGCGGCTGGTCCGACCTGCTCGGCATGCCCGGCGCCTCACTCGCGTCCGACCCGGTGGTGATCTACAAGCCACAGGGCAACGTGACCGAGGTGTTCGCCCGCGACACCACCAACCACCTCACCCACACCTACCTCGCCGACGGCATGTCCAACTGGGCCGCCTGGTCCGGCATCGGCACCGGCACCATCACCGGCACCCCGTCGGTGGTCTACAAGAACACCGGCAACGTCACCGAAGCCTTCGCCCGCAACACCAACGGCAACCTCACCCACGCCTACATCGCCGCCAACACCAACGCCTGGAGCGACTGGCTGCCGATCGACAACACCCCCATCGCCGCCACCAACTGACACCCACCATCAGGTCGCGGGCCTCCTCGGCAAGAGGAGACCCGCGACCTTACCGTTTGGCCACCGGACAGATTTCTGTCGCCAGACGCGCACCGCTAGTAGCGTCCGGAGCCATGAGACGACTGCTCAGCGTCGCGTTGTCGTTCCTCCTGGTGTTCGCCGCCGCGCACCCCGCGGTCGCGACCGGTGGCGACAAGCCGTTGCCCGGCTACACGATCGTCAACCCACCCCTCACCCCGGCCGTGGTCGGCGGCAAGCCCACGAAGGTCCTGCAGGGCGTCCACAGCCACGCCGGTTACATCATCGAGGTGCCGCCGCGCTGGAACGGCCGGCTCGCGATGTGGGCGCACGGCTACCGCGGCGAGGGCAAGGTCCTCACCGTCGACGCGCCGCCGTACGGGCTGCGGCAGCAGTGGTTGGACGAGGGCTACGCCTGGGCCGCGTCTTCTTACTACGGCAACAGCTACGACGTCCGTGCGGGCGTGACGACGACTCGTGAGCTCGCTGCGTTGTTCGGGCAGAAGGTGCAGCGGCCGAAGAAGGTCTTCCTGGCCGGCGTGTCCATGGGTGGGCACGTCATCGCCCGGTCGCTGGAGCAGTACCCGGGGTTCTACGCGGGCGCGTTGCCGATGTGCGGTGTGGTGGGCGACCACGAGATGTTCGACTACCTGCTGAGCTACCACCTCGTCGCGCAGGCGCTGACCGGCATCCGCGCCTATCCGCTGCCGCAGGACTACGCCACTGTCGTGGTGCCGCGCATCCAGCAGGCGCTGAAAGGCCACGACGACCAGTTCCGCGCCATCGTCGCGACGCTGTCCGGCGGCGCCCGGCCCGGCACCGAGGCGGCCTACGCCTACTGGCAGAACTTCCTGTTCAACCTCGTCGCCACACCGCCGGGTGACACCCTCGCGACCAACCCGCTGCAGATCGCCACGAACGCGGGCACCCGGTACCGGCCCGACGAACCGGTGGACGTGAACGCCGCCGTGCAACGGGTTCGTCCCGCGAACCCGGGAGCGCGCTACACCTGGGCCCTGACCCAGATCCCCGCCGTGCAGGGCCTGCCGAGCGCTCCCGTCGTGTCGCTGCACGGGATCGGCGACCTGTTCGTGCCGTTCGCGATGGAGCAGGACTACCGCGACGACGCCGCGCGGTTCGGCCGCACCCACCTGCTGGTGCAACGCGCCATCCGCACGATCGACCACTGCGAGTTCTCCGCCACCGAGGTCGGGACCGCCTGGCGGGACCTGACCGCGTGGGTCGATCGGGGCAAGCGGCCGTCCGGTGACGACGTGCGGCGCACGGACGATCCGCGCTACGGATGCCGCTTCACCGACCACCTGGCCACCGACGGCACCCGCAAGCTCTTCCCCGCCTGCTGACAACGCAGGTCCAAGCGCTACCCCTGCGAAGTTCGGCGTGTCACGATCCCGTGCCCGCCTGCGCTCTGACAACGTTGTCCAAACCGAGAAAGGATCGTCATGTTCGGCTCCCTGCACCGACACGCCAGACGCTCGTTCCCCGTGATCCTCATCGGCCTGCTGGCCGCGGGCGTGGTCACCGCCACGCCCGCCACAGCGGCGCCGCTCGCCCTGACCCAGCACGTGAACCCGTTCATCGGCACCGACAACAGCAACTCGCCCAACCCCGTCCCCGGCGGCGCGGGCGGCAGCACCTATCCCGGCGCCGTGGTGCCGTTCGGCATGGTGCAGTTCAGCCCGGACACGCCGACCGCCTCGCCGTCCGGCTACCGCTACAGCGACACCAGCATCCAGGAGTTCAGCCTCACCCACTTCAACGGCGCGGGCTGTGCCAACAACGAGGACCTCGGGATCCTGCCGGTCACCGGCAACCTCGCGACCTCTCCCGGCACGAACTGGACCGGCTACGCGGCCGGGTACACGAAGGCCAGCGAGTCGGCCTCGCCCGGCTACTACAAGAACCGGCTCGACACCTACAACACCGGTGTCGAGCTCTCCGCCACCAAGCGCACCGGGTTCATGCGCCTGACCTACCCGAGCACGCCCACGGCCAGGGTGCTGATCAACAGCAGCCGCAGCGCCACGGGCAACCGCACCGGCTCGATCGCGATCAACGGCAGCCAGCTCACCGGGACGTTCACCGGCGGTGGCTTCTGCGGCTCGTCCAAGACCTACCAGCTCTTCTACGCCATCCAGTTCGACCGCGCGCCGACCGGGTTCGGCACCTGGCTCGGCGGCACGGTGAACGCCGGGTCCGCGAGCACCAGCGGCGTGAACTCCGGCGGCTACGTCACGTTCGACACGTCCGCGAACCCCGTGGTGCAGCTGAAGGTCGGCATCTCGTACGTCAGCGTCGCGGGTGCGCAGGCGAACCTCGCCGCCGAGAACGCGGGCTTCGACTTTCCCGGCGTCCGGACCGCGGCCGACACCGCGTGGAACGACGTGCTCAACAGGGTGCAGGCGACGGGCGGATCCGCCGCGGACCTGCAGAAGTTCTACACGGCGCTGTACCACGTGTTCCAGAACCCCAACATCGCCAGCGACGTGAACGGCCAGTACCGCGGCTTCGACCAGACCGTGCGCACGGCGTCCCACACCGTGTACCAGAACTACTCGGGCTGGGACATCTACCGCTCGTGGGCCTCGCTGATCGGCCTGCTCGCACCCGCGGAAGCCAGTGACATAGCCAAGTCCATGGTCCTCGACGGCCAGCAGGGCGGACTGCTGCCGAAGTGGTCGCACAACAGCAACGAGCACTTCGTGATGACCGGAGACCCCGGGCCGATCATCGTGTCCAGCCTGTACGCGTTCGGCGTGCGCGGGTTCGACACGGCCGCCGCGCTGACGTTGATGGACAAGAGCTCCAACGGCGGCACCACGCAGGGCCAGACGATCCGCGGCCGCCAGGCCGGGTACCTCAGCCGGCACTACGTCACCGAGGACCCGTCGGACTCGCTGGAGTACTCGTCGTCCGACTTCGCCATCGCCCAGTTCGCCAAAGCCGTTGGTGACACGGCGAAGTACAACACCTACATGACGCGTGCCCAGTGGTGGGCCAACGTGTACAACCCGGAGTCCGGCTACGTGCAGAAGCGCAACGCCGACGGCTCGTGGGCGTGGCCGGTCAGCCCGGCGAGCCCGAGCGGCTACACCGAGGGCAACGCGTCGCAGTACACGTGGATGGTGCCGTACAACTTCGGCAGCCTGATCAACCTGATGGGCGGCCCGAAGACGGCGGTCCAGCGCCTCGACCACCACTTCACGCAGCTCAACGGCGGACTGAGCCTGCCGTACTTCTACATCGGCAACGAGCCGGAGCACGGCGTGCCGTGGGCCTACCACTACGCCGCCTACCCGCAGGGCACGAGCGCTGCGGTGCGGCGGGTGATGACCGAGTCGTTCACGACGGCCGCCGGTGGGCTGCCCGGCAACGACGACCTCGGCGCCACCTCCGCGTGGTACGTCTGGTCCGCGATGGGCCTGTATCCGCCCACGCCGGGCTCGGACGTGCTCGCGTTGCACGGACCGCTGTTCCCGTCCGTCACGATCACCCGGCCCGGCGGCACCGTGCAGATCAACGCTTCCGGCGCCGGGCCGACTGCCCAGTACGTGCAGGGCTTCAACCGCAACGGGGTCTCCACGACGCGGAGCTGGCTGCGTTACGGGGACATCTCCGGCAGCGCGACGCTGAACTTCACCATGGGATCGTCGCCCAGCGCCTGGGGTACGAACGCGGCGGACGTGCCGCCGTCGTACAACGACGGGTTCACTCCCCCGCCGGCCGCCCCCGCGCTCGGCACGAACCTCGCGCTGGGCAAGCCCGCCACGGCGTCGGCACCCTGCAACGCGGCCGAGGCCGCGGCGAAGGCGTTCGACGGCAGCCTGTCCGGCAAGTGGTGCTCGCTCGCGGCCGGCACGAAGTTCCTCCAGGTCGACCTCGGTTCGGCGCAGAACGTCGGATCGTTCGTCCTGAAGCACGCCGGGCTCGGAGGAGAGAGCACCGGCCTGAACACCGGTGCCTACACGGTTCAGACGTCGGTCGACGGGACGAACTGGACCACGGTCGTGGACGTGTCCTCGGTGCGGTCGAGTCGTTCCTACCACCCGATCACGCAACGGCAGGCGCGGTACGTCCGGCTGAACGTCACCACGCCGACCAACAACGGCAACACCGCCGCGCGGATCTACGAGTTCGAGGTCTACGCCAGCTCGTAGCAGATCTCGGTCCACGACTCGGCCGGATCGTGAGGCCCGTAGATCTCCCAACGGGTTCCTGTGGTCCGCAGGCCCTTCGCGGCGCACCAGGCCAGCACGGCCCGGTGCGCCGCATCGAGCTCCGCGTACGATCCGATGTGGACGGTGGTGGCCACGCGGGCGGCCGGGAGCTGTGACGCCACCACCCTGCCGGTCAGCGGGCACGGCACCGTCAGCTCCACGCCGATCTCCACGTTGGGCACGTCGTCGCGGTACAGCATGATGTTGCGGCAGCCGCGGGTGATGCCGCCCGCCCGCAGACAGGCCCACACCTCGTCCAGCGCGGGCTGCCACAGCCGCGGGAACTCGGCCCAGGTCGTCGTCGCGGCGACCACCGCGGTCGGCCGGGCCGCGACTTCGCTGACGCTCACCTCCCGGTGCACGGTCGCCAGCCTAGTAGCGCGGTTGCGCGGCGGCCCGGTGGCGATTTCACTAGGCTGGCCGCGTGTTCGGCAAGAAGAAGCGTGCGATCGAGCTGCCGCGCTGGGCGGGCCCGTTCTACCTGGCCGCCGGCGTGATCACCCTCGTCTGGGCGGGAGTGCTGTTCACCGACTTCCTGAACGTGCCCACCCGCTGCCCGGACACCAAAATCCGCTGCGGCGCCTTCCTGACGACCTCGCTGCGCCAGTACACGCTCTCCTGGGTCGTGTTCGACATCGCCCTCGCGACGATGCTGGTCGTCACGGGCTGGCTGGCCATGCGGCGGCGCGACCACGTGCAGCTGCCCGCGGCGGTGACGGGCGCGCTGTTGTTCGTCGACGCCTGGTTCGACACGATGTCGAGCGCGCGCCGTGACCGGCCGCTCGCCTGGGCTCAAGCGCTGTTCGTCGAGCTGCCGCTCGGCGTTCTGTGCCTGTGGATCGCCGGGCGTGCCGAGCGCAGGCGCCGCGTACGTCTCGAGACCGCCTTGCAGGAGCTGGACGACCTCAGATCGCCTGAGGGAAGTCGAAGAAGCGATCAGGATCGTACCGGCGCTTCACCTCCGCCAGCCGGGTGAGGTTCGGGCCGTGGTAGGCCTGACGCCAGTCCGGCAGGTCCGGATCGGTGAAGTTCAGGTAGGACGCGTTGTCCGTGTGCTCGCCGATGTCCTCGTGCAACGCTGTGAGCCACTCCAGGTTGTCGCGCACGACCTGCGGGCTGTCCGACGACAGCCACGAGGTGTCCAGTGACACCAGGAACAACGCGTCGCGGTGCGGGAACGCCGTCTCGGTCGCGCTCAACGCGTTGATCGCGCCACCCCAGCCGAACAGTGCCGCGCCACCGCCGTCCGGGTTGCCACTGCCGGGCCACTTGTCGACGGCCGTGACGAGCGTCCGCACTCCTTCTTCGGGCAGCGGAACGGACGTCGTGCGGGTGCGGCCCGCGAACGCGCCACCGGCCGTCTCGTGGTGGACGTACTCCACGGCTTCCCAGTACGTCCGGTCCTCGATGTCACAGCGGAACGGCCGGGTGCGAGCCAGCACGGGGCCGAGCAACGCGCGCAGCTCGTCCGCCGAACCGAGGTGCCAGCCGATCACGGACACCATCCCGCCGCTGGCCAGGCCGATGCGCAACGACAGCGCGTCCGGCGCGGTCCGCTGGATCTCCTGCACCAGCAGCATCACGTCGACCGCCTGCTCCCACTCCCACAGCAGCAGACAGGTCGCGCTGTCCACGACCGGGCGCGCCTGAAACGTGAACGACGTGTTGACGCCGAAGTTGCCGCCACCACCGCCCCGGCACGCCCAGAACAGGTCCGGGTTCTCGGAGGCCGAACACGTCACCGTGCTGCCGTCGGCGAGCACGACGTCGGTGCTGACGAGCGAGTCGCACGTCAGGCCGAACGCCCGCGACACCGCCGCCACTCCCCCGCCCAGGGTCAGGCCGGCCACCCCGACCTCGTCGGAGTTGCCCAGCGGGAACGCGATGTCGTGCGGCCGCAACGCCTCGTACAGCGCGCGCATCCGCGTTCCGCCGCCGACCGTGACCAGCGCGGTGGACGGATCGACCCGCACTTCGTCGAGTCCGCGCAGGTCCAGGACCAGCCCGGTGCAGACGGACGTTCCGGCGTAGCTGTGGCCGCCGCCGCGCGCCACGAGTGGCACATCGTTCTCCCGCGCCCACGTGATCGCCGTGACGACGTCGTCCGCACCGGCGGCGGACAGCACCGCCGCCGGGATCGTGGAGGCGTAGCGTTCGTTGAACGGCTTGCTGCTCGAGGTGAAGGCGTCGTCACCCGGCAGCAGCACCCGTCCGCCCACCTGGGCCGCGAGGCCGTCGAACGTCACGCCTCGACTCCCGCCAGCTGGGCCTCGCGCAGAATCTCCTCGCGTTCCCGCCAGTGCGACCAGAACGCGCCCTTGTAGCCGAGGCCGGTCAGGCCGATGAGGAACGGGTTGTCGGCGTAGTTGTTCTCCGACTCGCTCATGCCCGCGAGCGTCGGCAGCATCACGCGGTGGTAGTCAGCCGGGTCCACGAGCGACCAGAGGTACTCCACCGTGCGCGACCAACGGCCGTTCGGGTCGGTGTTCGTGCCCGTGTCCTCGAGCAGGTCCGGCGAGAAGTAGCAGACGAGCCGGAACTCGCCGCGGTCGTCCCACATGAACTGCTTCTCGTACTCGACCAGGCCGGAGCACATCGACAACGGTTTGAGGATGATCGGGCCGGTCGCGGTGTTCGACTGCAGGCCCGGGATCGTGCGGACGCCGGCGCACTGCTCGGCGATCGAGATGCCGAGCGGGTGATGCGGGAAGAGCCGCAGCCCCAAGGAGAACGCGGTCACCGTCGCCTCCAGCGCCATGAACGCCTGCACGCAGTCCCGCATGGTCTCCCAGGTCTCGCCGGGCATGGCGAACAGCGCCTCGACCATGGTCTTGATGCCGCGCTCCCGGCACAGCCGCACGAGTCGTTCGGTGTCCTCGAACGTGTAGTACGTCGTGCCCTTGCCGGTGACCTTCCAGTTCGCGAGCACGTCCTGGCGGATGTGGTCGCTGCCGACGTTCACGCCCTGGCACCCCGCCGCGGCCAGGAGGTCCGCGAACTCCTCGTCGAACGGCGAGGGCTGGCAGTACACCCACAGCCGCAGGTTGTTCAACGGGTTGGCGGCACTGGCGTGCTTGCGTCGTACGATCTCGCGCAACACGTTCTTGGCGTGCGAGATCGACAGGTTGAACTCGCTGTCGGTGGTGTGCTGGTCGAGAATTCCCTGCGCGGCAAGGGACTGCATCTCGTCGACAACGGCGGCGACGTCACGGCGTGCGATGGCACCGCCCTTGGCGTCGGGCTCGACGCAGTGCGCGCACCGGTAGACGCAGCCGGACTTGGTCAGGATGCCCGCGAGACCACCACGCCGGTAGTACTCGCCGTTGTCCACCTTGTACTTGTCGCCGGATCTTCTGATGTACACCCCGGCACCGTCGACCTGCCACGTCTTGACCACGGTCGGCCCGACGTGCAGAACAGGCGTGAGAACACTGGAGGTCCGCACGATCCCGTTCGTCGTGTTGCGGATCAGTCCGTCCACAGTGGACGTGTCGCGGCCGGTTGCGATGGCGTCGGCGAGGTCGACGACGATCACCTCGCCCGGCCCCTTCACGCCGTAGTCGACACCGAAGTAGTCGACGAGCGCGAACGGCATCGTGGAGAAGCCGATGCCGCCCGCGACCAGCGGCGCGTCGGTCAGGCGGGTGATCTCGGTGATGATCTCCTTGTGCTCACCCACAAAAGGGCGCTGCTCGAACGCATAGACGGTGTCGGTGTTGCGCACCGTGATGCCGACCAGCATCGGTTCGCGCGTGGTGAAGTACTCCGTCAGGAACGTCTTCCAGTCGTCGCGGTGGAACGTCAGGTCCACCACCTCGACCTCGAACCCGGCGCTCTCCAGCGACGTGGTGAGCACGTCGAGCGCGTACGGCGCGATCGGCGGATGCACCTTGTTCGGGTTGACGAGTGTTACCAGGCCTCTGCTCATCGGTTCTTCCCCCGCTGGTCGGTGCAACTAGACGATGCCGAGGGCGATGCCGAACTCGGGCTTGGCGTTGAGCAGGTACGCGCCGGCGGACTGGAGGATCCGGTCCTGGGCGGCGAGGTGCTGGCAGATCGTGGCGGTGTCGCGCATCCAGCGGTCCATCGGTGAGGACTTGTGGATCGACCACGTCTGCAGCAGGTCGAACAGGCGGTTCACGATCGAGCGCGACATGCGGAACGCGTGCACCCACGACAGCGGGCAGGCGGCGCGGTCGATCGGGTCGAGGTCGTCCAGCACGCCACCGGCGGCCAGCACCTCCCACTGCCGTTCCAGCGCGCCGTAGACGCCCGCGCGGGTCGCGTTGAAGTCCGCCTCGCACTCGGCGAGCGTCACCTGCACGCGCCAGATGTCCGCCCAGTCCGTGCCGGTCATCCGGTCGACGCGCTGCAACACGCACTCACGGGCGTAGTCCAGAGCGGCACGCGCGACGCCGAGCGAGACACCGCACATCGTGCGCGTGAACGCGTCGGGCTGGGCGAGCGGACCGCGGCGGCCGCGGACGTTGTCGAAGCTGAACGAGTGTTCCTCCGGCACGAACACGTCTTTGACCGTGTAGTCGCAGCTGCCACTGCCGCGCAGACCCGTGGTGTCCCAGTTGTCGATCAGCTCGACCTCGTGGCGCGGCAGGAGGAACTGGCGCGACTCGTGCGGGTTGCTGCCGTCGGGGCTCGCGTACTTCTGGCCGTCCTGGTAGACGAACCCGCCGGAGATCACCCAGTCGGCGTGGTCGATGCCGCTGCCGAACGGCCACCGCCCGGTCAGCCGGTAGCCTCCGGGCACCTTCTCGGCGCGGCCGGACGGTTGCAGCAGGCCGGCGACGATCTGGTCCGGGTTCGGGAACATCTCCTTGGCCACGACCGGGTCGATGAACTCGGCGTAGATGCCGGTGTTCGACCCGATCATCGAGCACCAGCCGACCGAGGCGTCCCCGTAGGACAGTGCCTCGACGACCTCGAGCTGTTCCATCGAGGTCAGTTCCAGGCCACCCCAGTGCTTTCCGAAGCACATGCGGAACACACCGTTGTCGCGCAACGTGTCCACGATGTCCTGCGGCAGGTTGCGCAGCTGCTCGATCTCCGCCGACCGTTCGCGCAACATCGGCGCCAGCGCCTTCGCCCGCTCGATCAGCTCCGCCGCGGTCTGCGCCACCTTCATCTGGGCGTCGAGCGCCCTCGTCATGGTCATCTGAGCTTCCCCCTACTTCACGATGCCGAGGCAGATGCGGAACTTGGGCCTGCGGCCGAGCAGGTACGCGCCGACGGACTCGAGAATCGCGTCCTGCGCGGAGAGGTTCTGGCACATGGTCGCGGTGTCGCGCATCCAGCGGTCCATCGGCGAGGACTTGTGGATCGACCACGTCTGCAGCAGGTCGTACAGGCGGTTCACGATCGAACGCGACGTGCGGAACGCGTGCAACCACGCGATCGGCGACGCGGCGCGCTCGTTCATCGTGAGGTCGTCCAGCGTGCCGCCGGCCGACAGGACCTCCCACTGCCGCGTCATCGCGGAGTAGACGCCGTGACGGGTCGCGTTGAAGTCGGCCTCGCACTCGGCCAGCGTCACCTGCACGCGCCAGATGTCCGCCCAGTCCGTGCCGGTCATCCGGTCGACGCGCTGCAACACGCACTCACGGGCGTAGTCCAGAGCGGCACGCGCGACGCCGAGCGGAACTCCGCAAAGGCTGCGCATGAACGACTCGGGCTGCGCCAGCGGATGCGGCTCGCAGCGCGGGTTGTCGAACGTCAGCGTGTGCTCGTCCGGCACGAACACGTCCGTGATCCGGTAGTCCGAGCTGCCGCTGCCACGCAGGCCCGTGGTGTCCCAGTTGTCGAGGATCTCGACCTTGCTCTGCGGCACGAGGAACTGGCGCGACTCGTGCGGGTTGCTGCCGTCCGGGCTCGCGTACGGTTCACCGTTCTCGAAGACGAACGCACCGGACATCACCCACTCGGCGTGGTGGATGGTGCTGCCGAACGACCACTGGCCGCTGAGCCGGAACCCGCCGGGCACCTTGTCGGCGCGCCCGGCAGGGGCCAGCACGCCGGCGGTGACCGTGTCCAGCCGCGGGTAGACCTCGCGGACGACGTCCGGTTCGAGGAAGTTGGCCAGCAGACCGGTGTTCGCGCCGATGATGCCGCACCACGCGGCAGACGCGTCGCCGTACGCGAGCGCCTCGGCGACCTGCGTCTGCTCCATCGAGGTGAGCTCAGGGCCTCCCCACTCACGGCGGAAGCACATGCGGTGCACACCGGTGGCGCGCAACAGTTCCACGACGTCCGCGGGGAGCTGTCCGGCTGCCTCGATCTCGGCGGACCGTTCGCGCAGCACCGGCGCCAAAGCCTTGGCGCGGGCGATGATCTCGGTCGCCGTGCGGGGCTCGTCGGACACCGTGGTCATGTTCTCGTTCCTCACACTCGTCATTCGTCCACGTCCAGAAGTCCCGCGGGCATCGCGAAGGGGCCGTCGGGGTCCGGTGGCCCGACCGGTTCGGTCTCGAGCTCCACCAGTGCGGCGGCGTTCGCCAGCCGCTCGTCGCACGTCTGCGTGTCGTCGGCCTCGCAGACGACGAACGAGTGCCGTGCCAGGTAGCCACCGGGAGGCAGCCGCAACGTCGTGCCGGGCTCGCACATCGGCGAGGTCGCGACAAGGCCGGGTGCCTCGGCGGGCAGCGTGATCGACTTCAGCAGGCAGTCCTGCTCCGGGATGCCGAAGCGGATCCCCGCGACGCGGCGGTGCGTCGGCGTGATGTCCGGGCGCTGCCCCGTCGTGACGTCGAACAGCACCTCGCCGGGTTCGATGCCGGTGGCGACGCGGCCGAGGAACGGGATGAGGTCGCCGCCGAGCCTGCCGTTGATCTCGATGATCAGCGGGCCGCGGTCGGTCAGCCGCACCTCGGCGTGCGTGATGCCGTTCTCGATGCCCAACGCCTCGTGCGCCCTGGCCAGGTGCCGCATGAGGTCCTGGTCGTCGAGCAACGGGTCCTTCGCGTCGACGACGTGCCCGATCTCCTCGAAGTACGGGTGGTCGCTGGAGTGCTTGCGCGCCAGGAACATCGGCAGGTACTCGCCCTTGTAGACCGCGCCGTCGACGCTGATCTCGGGACCCGGCGCGTACCGTTCGACGATCGCGCTCGCCCGGTACGGTCCCGGATCGACCTCGCTGGCCGCCAGAGCGACGTGGAACGCCTGGTCGAGCTCGAACTCGTTGGTGGCGAAGACGACGCCGATGCTCGCGCCCATCGCACGGGGCTTGATCACGACCGGGTAGCCGATCCGGTCCGCGGCGGCACGGGCCTGCTCGACGGTCGTCGTGAGCTCGAAACCGGGCTGGTGCAGGCCGGCGGCGGTGAGCACCGCGCGGGTGCGTTCCTTGTCGCGGCAGCCGCGCACGCCCGCCGCGGACAGGCCCGGGACGCCGAACTCGGCGGCGAGCAGGCCCGCGTCGAGGACCAGCGGTTCGTCCCAGCACATCAGGCCGACGACGTTGCGGCGGGCGACGACCTCGCGGGCAGCCTCGCCCATCACGTCGGAGTCGAAGACGTTGGCGACGATGATCTCGTCGAAGTACTCGCGCTGCCAGGTCGGCTTGAGGTTGTTGATCAGCACCAGGTCGATGCCCGCGGCCTTCGCGCGCCGGGCGATCGGTGCGACGAGGTACTCGCGGTAGACCTTGAGTCCGCTGCCGATGACGAGAATCGCTGGGTTCATGCCTTCACTCCGGAACGGCGGGTGAGCAGGTCGGTGAGGATGTCCTGCGAGCGGTGGGCGATGACGCTGATCAGCGAGTCGGCGATGCCGTGCGTCTCCTCGTTCACGCCCTGCAGGTACATGGCGCCCCAGGCGGACTCGCCGAGGTCGACGCGGTAGGAGCGGCTGACGTTGATCTCGTCGATGCCGGCGCGTTCGGCCAGGTCGCGGACGAGCCACGGCATGCGCGGGTCGTAGCCGGTGCCCAGCAGCACGAGGTCGCAGTGCAGCGGCTCGACCTTGCCGCTCATGCGGTCGCGCAGGTCGAGGACCACCTCGTCGTTCTCCACGCGGGCGGCGACGACCTCGGTCATCGGCCGCACCCACGAGCGCTGCGGCCCGAGCGTCTTCTGCTGGTAGAGCATCATGTAGAGGTTGTCGAGGAACTCCGGTGCGAGGCCGGAGTAGTTCGTGAGCCGCATCTCGTCGAGGATCTGCTTGCGCACCTCGGGCGGGCTGTCGTAGAACTCGTCGACGAACGACGGGTAGAACAGCTCGTTCACGAACTTGCTGTGCTGGTAGTTCTGCAGCCCGATCGACCGGACGACCATCGTCACCTGGCTCTCGGGCAGGTTCTGGTGCAGCGCGTAGAACATCTCCGCCGCGCTCTGCGCCCCGCCCACGACCACCGCGCGCAGCGGCTTGTCCTTCGGGATCTGCGCGATCCTGGTGCGGTACTGGGCGCTGTGCACGATGCGTTCGGCCGGCAGCTCGCTGAACACGTCTGGGATGCGCGCGTCGCGGCCACCGCCGACGACGAGGTCGCGGCACCGGATCCGGTCACCGTCCACGAGGGACACTTCCCAGCCGGTGATCGACCCGTCGGCCGAGCGCGTCGGCTCGATGCTCTGGGCGCGGGAGTCGTAGCGGATCTGCACCCGCTCCAGTTCCTTCGCCGCCCACTGCAGGTAGTCCGACAGCTCCCAGCGGAACGGGCTGAAGGTGCCGAGGTTGCAGAACTCGTCGAGCCGGCCCTGGGAGTGCAGGAAGCTGAGGAACGAGAAGCGGCTGCGCGGGTTGCGCAACGTCACCAGGTCCTTGAGGAACGAGACCTGGCTGCGCGCCCACGGCATGAGCAGGTTGCGCTGCCACTTGACGTCCGGGCTCTGCTCCAGCAGAAGGGTGTTCTCGGCGAGGTCCGTTTCGGACTCCTCGATCGCGACGGCGAGCGCCAGGTTCGCCGGCCCCGCCCCGATCGCCAGAACCCCGACTTCTCGGTCAGTCACAGTGCCCCCTCGATGGTTTCGCAGCCAGAAATGAAGCTAGACAACGAAGTTCCCCGACAAGAAGAGGAACCGTTCCCGACCGGCCGGGAATTACCGGACTTCGATGTGGACGGCCGCCACGGCCTTTTCCGCACGGCGCAATGCTTCTGCGGACGTGTCGCCCGTGGTCATGACGATGCCAGCGCGGTCCCAGGAGCTCCTGAGCCCGTCGAACCTCTCCCCCGGCGCGACCGTCACCTGCAGGAGGTGCACGCCGTCGAGCTGCCGTGCCTCGTCCACACCGGTGACACTCTCGACGACACCGGGCTCGATCGTCAGAAACCGCACCGCCGCACCGGATTTCGCGCGTGCGGGCAGGTCGCTCGGCGGGTCCTCGCCCTTGAGCACGGCGTAGTAGCACCGCAGCAGCTCGACCGGGTAGGCGAGCTGGACGACGTCCAGGATGCCGTCCCCTGCCAGCCTTCCTGCGCACTCGACCAGGTGTGGCACGCCGTCCGCGACGATCCACTCGCAGTGCACGATGCCGTCGCGGAACCCGGCCGCGCCGATCACCCGCGCGGTCTCCTGCTTGAGCAGCTCGTCCAGCTCTGACGGGATGTCGGCGGGCACGATGTGCGCGAGTTCGACAGGCAACGGTCCTGGCACGAGCTGTTTGCCGGTGGTGTTGGCCCACAACGGCTTCCCGGCGCGGACCAGCATCTCGACGCTGAACTCCTCGCCCTCGACGAACTCCTCGGCGAGCATCGAGAGCTCCATCGGCCGGTCCGGGACGAAGATGCCCTCGTCCTGGGCCGTGCAGTGCGCCCACGCCTGCTCGATGTCGTCGGGGTCGTCGATCACCTGTGTACCCACGGCCGCCTGGCGGTTCGAAGGCTTGAGCACGATCGCCTTGTGGCCCCGCATGAACTCCAGGACGGCCGCCGGGCTCGTGACCTGAACGCTGACCGGATTGCGGATGCCTGCGGCGGCGGTGACCTGACGCAGCAACGCCTTGTCCCGCATGATCTGCGCCGCCCCGAAGGTCGCACCGGGCAGGCCGTAGCGTTCGGCGAGACGGGCGGCGAACGGGGTCGCGTACTCGATCGCCGGGATGACCGCCGAGGGGTCGAGGTCGCGGTGCGCGTGGAAGAACTCGTCCGCCTTGCCAGGCGTGAGGTACTCCCACTCGACCAGGCCGCGCACGAACCCGACGCCCTCGATCTGGTCGCGCACGTGCCGCTTGCGGATCACGTCCGGTTCCTCGACGTAGATCACCGAGTCGTCCGGCTGGAACTCGGCGACCAGGCCGATCGTGACGCCGACGAAGCCGACGACGATGACGGGCTTCACGCCACACCGCCCACGGTCTCTGGCTCGGCAACGGGCTCGCGTTCCGCACGCACGCCGTACACCGCGAGGAGCCCGGCGATGCCGTTGACCAGCGCGATGACGATCCAGAAGGCGCCGCCCAGCGAGGTGAACGTGAACACGCCGAACAGCGGGCCGATTGCGGAGGCGAGCCCGATGACCGCCTGCATCGTGCCCATGTAGCGGGACTTGTACGCCGCCGGGAACTTCGCCGGGTGCGCGAACATGGTCGGTCCGGCGATCATCAGGCCGCTCACCGCGAAAACCGCGCCGAGGATCACGAACGTCCCGGAGTGCACGGCGAGGGCGTAGAGGGCGAAGCCGAGCGAGTTCACCACGTGCCCGGCCAGCACGGCGACGTGCGCCGGGATCTTGACGATGTACGTGGTGATCTTCAGTTCACACGTGATGAGCACGAGCGACGAGATCGTGAGGACCGCGCTGTACAGACTCGTCGGGTACTTGTCCGCGACGATCTCCAGCGGGAGCGCCGTGGTGGACTGGGCGTACGCGATCGTGCCGAGGAACACCGCGGCGAGGTAGGCGAGGTACTTCGGGTCGCGCGCCATCGTCGAGTACGCGGTGCGCGAGTCAACGGTGGGCTTCTTCTCTTCGTGTTCCTCCGGCGCGACGACGCGGGGAAGCAGCGCGTACGCCAGCAACCCGTAGAGCAGCGCGGTAGCACCGTCGAGGAAGAAGAGCAGGTCCCAGTCGACGAGGATCAGCCCGGCGGCGATGAGCGGGGCCAGCGCGGCGCCGGTGTTCAGCGCGATGCGCATCATCGAGAAGCCCATCACCTGGTGCTCTTCCGGCATCAGGTCGCTGAGCAGCACCGCGGCGGCCGGCCGGTACGCCTGCGTCACCAGGCCCGCGAGGCCCACGACCAGGAACAGCACCACCGGCATCTTGGTGACGAACGGGATCGACGCGACCAGCGGCGCGGACGCCAGCATGGCCATGGTGATCGTCGTGCGCGGCCCGATCCGGTGCGTGAGCTCGCCGCCGGCCAGCGTGCCGAAGATCGACCCGACGCTGTACGCGGCGAGACACAGGCCGGCGATGCCGACCGAGTCACCGCGGAAGGTCAGGTACAGCAGGATGAACGTCTGGACGAATGCGCCGAGTTGGTTGATCAGCACGCCGCCGAGGAGGTAGCGGACGGGTGTGGGGGTCGCTCGCAACGTGGCGAAGACCCCACCGTTCTGGGACATCAGGCTGCCTCCTCTAAGGCGTCAAGGGCATCGACGATGCGTCCGGCGACCAGTGGCGCCGAACCGAACCCGCTACCGCCGCAGGCCGCGCGTGCCCAGACGGCCGGGGCCACCTCGGTGAGCTGCGCGCCGCCCGTGACGGCGTCGGTGGCGTAGTGGCAGTGCTTCACCGCGACCACGGTGTATCTGTCCACATCGGACACGATGGAGGCCGCGAGCAGGCGGTCGACCCACCTGTTGTCGAGCTCGTCGCCGTCGACGGACGCCACCTCGCGGCAGACCGCGTCCGAACTGATCTTCAGCAGGGTGCCGTCACCAGGCGGCAACAACCAGGCCCGGCCGTCACGGCCGAGGCGTCCGGCACCCGGCGCGTTCTCCCACCACCGCATGAGCTGCTCTGGCGGCCTCAGGTACACCATCGTCTGGCGGTGCAGGCGAACTGGAACCCGCACCAGCTCGGCGGTCCAGGGACCTTCGGCGACCAGCACCAGGTCCGCGCGGACCGTGCCGCCGCCCTCGACCTCGACGCGCCCGGTGTCGACAGCGGTGACCCGGCTGTTGGGCCGCAACGACACCAGCGGGTGCTCGATCAGCCAGCGCACGGCCGCGGCCAGCACACGTGCCGCGAGCAGCACCCCGGCGTCGGTCTCCAGCACACCGACCGAGTCCTCGGCGAACACCAGGTGCGGCAGCTTCTCCGGTTCCGTCATCTCGACGGGCAGCCCGCACGCCGCCGCCTGCCCGGCCATCACCGCGGCCTCGGCGCGCGGCCAGGCCGTGACGATGCCGACGCGGCGATAGAACCTGGTCTCCAGCAACGACTCCAGCTCGAGCCACCGTCGTTGCGCGGCGACACGGCCGAGGGTGGCGTCCACGTCGTCCGGGACGAACGTCCGGAGCGCGCGGTGCTGGTCGAACGACGTGGACACCGGACTGGGGATGCTGCCGCGGTCGAGCACCGTCACCCGGTGCCCGGCGAGCGCGCACTCGACGGCCGTCACGAGACCCGTGACGCCCGCCCCCACGATGACGACCCTGGCCATCACTCGGGCAGTTCGGGCAGTCGTCGCGGCGTGAACTCGCGCGTGTCGAACGCCGCCGGGATGGTGGTGTCCTGCAACGCCTTCGCCGCGAGGTCGGTCAGGATCGGCGCGGCACAGCGCAGGAACACGTCGACCTCGTGGCAGAAGTCGCCCGCGTTCTCAGCCGTGAGCGGGAAGGAGTCCAGGCGGGCGAGCTGCTCGGTGAGCGTGAACGCCGCCGCCGTGACGCTGAACCGCCGCACGTCGTAGGCACCGGCAAAGCGTTCGGCCATCAGCCGGGCGGCGACGCGGGACCGTTCCGAGACCGGCAGCGGCGTCTGCTCCAGCGCGTTGACCTTCGCCGCGATCCGGTTCCACGGCGCGACCAGGCGCGACGACGTCACCTCCGCCATCGCGGCGCGGGTGAAGTTCGTGCGCTGGAACTCCGGGCTGGTCGCGGCGAGGTAGAACCGGATGAGGTCGCGCGGGACGCCCTCGTCCAGCAGCTGCTGACCGGTGACGAGGTGACCGCGGCTGGTGGAGAACTTGTCGTTCTCCAGCTCGTAGAACTCGTTGGTGACGAACTGCTCCGGCAGCACGTACTCCTCGAGGGCGAGCAGCATCGCGACACCGGCGACGGCGAACGCGAAGCCCGCGTCGGAGCCGAAGAAGTACACGACCTCGGTGTCGCCGAACCACAGCTGGTCGTCGCTCTCCAGCACCTCGCCGCGAGCCTGGGCGGCCAAAGCGGACGCGTGGATGCTCCAGGTGATCGTCTCGGTGTCCGAGTAGAACACCTGGCCGGCGACCTCGGGGAACGGCGCGGGGATGCCCCAGGAGATGGGCAGCGTGACCGGGTAGTCCGGCAACGGCCGCGCCAGCATCTCCTCGATCATCCGGGCAAGACGAGGCCGCAACGTCGGAGCGTGCCGCGCGAAGAACTCCTCCAGCCCCGCCCGGTACTCCTCGACCGGCAGCACGAGCACCTTCTCCTCGCGCAGCTCGACCGGGTCCGACGGGTCCAATGTGGACTTCGGGTCGACCAGCTCACCGGAGGCGATCCAGTTGCCGCAGCCCTCGCACAGCCCGGCGCAACCGTCGGTCAGGCACACCGGGCAGCCGCCGCGCACGTACGCGTCGGTGAGGTACTCCCCGGTGCGCGGCGAGTACGGGAACTTCACCGCGCGCAGCCGCAGTTTTCCGTTGCTGTGCAGGCGGTCGAAGAACGTGACGACCGTCTTGACGTACCGCTCGTCGAACCGCACGAACCCGTCCGGCTCGATGTCCATCGCCGCGAGCGACGCCTCGACCTGGCTCGCCGACCTCTCGCGCAGGTCCTCGGGCTTCACCCCGAGGCGGCGCGCGGTGGTGACGATGTAGTTCTGGGTCGAGTGGATGCCGGTGCCGAACAGCACGTCGCACCCCGCGGCACGGGCGTACCGCGCGCAGATGTCGGCGGCGAGGAACGGCCCGGCGAGGTGGCCCAGGTGCAGGTCGCCGTTCGCCGTCGGGCCGGGTGCGATCACCAGGAGCTTGCTCATCACGCGGTCCTCAGTTCGGCGGTGCGGCGGGCGAGCAGGTCGTTGACGATGTCCTGCGAACGGTGTGCGAGCACGCTGATCAGCGAGTCGGACATGCCGTGCGTCTTCTCGTTGACGCCCTGCAGGTACAGCGCGCCCCACGCGGCGTCGCCGATGTCGACGCGGTACTGGCGGCTGACGGCGATGTCGTCCAGGTCGAGCTGTGCGGCCAGATCCCGTGCCATCGCGGGCATCCGCTGGTCGTAGCCGGTGCCGAGCACCACGAGGTCGCAGCGCACCGGGTCGACCTTGCCGGTCCTGCGGTCGTGCAGGTCGAGCACGATCTCGTCGCCGTCGAGCCGCGCGCCGGCGACCTCGGTCATCGACCGGACGCTGGAACGCTGCGGTCCCAGCATCTTCTGCTGGTACAGCATCGTGTAGAGCTCGTCGAGGAACGGCGGCGCGAGGCCCGCGTAGTTCGCGAACCGCATCTCGCCGAGGATCTGCTCGCGCACCTCGGGCGGCGTGTCGTAGAACTCGTCCACATAGGACGGGAAGAACGCCTCGTTGATGAACTTGCTGGTCTGGTAGTTCTGCAGGCCGATCGACCGCACCACCATCGTGACCTGGCTGTCGGGCAGGTCGTTGTGCAGCGCGTAGAAGATCTCGGCGGCGCTCTGGGCACCGCCGACCACGACGGCGTGCAGTGGCCGGTCCTTCGGCACGTCACCGATGCGGTGGAGGTACTGCGAGCTGTGCACGACCTTCCCCGCGGGCAGGCCGGCGAACAT
The DNA here is from genome assembly GCF_040629405.1 of Lentzea sp. NPDC005914. NCBI lineage: Bacteria > Bacillati > Actinomycetota > Actinomycetes > Pseudonocardiales > Pseudonocardiaceae > Lentzea > Lentzea sp. NPDC005914. The sequence continues at coordinate 440,816 of NZ_JBEXVQ010000003.1, forward strand.
CGCGGGCACGTGCGGATCGCGGCCACCGCCGACGACCAGGTCACGGCACCGGATCACGTCGCCGTTGGCGAGCGTCACGGTCCAGCCGGTGATCACGCCGTTCTCGTGGTTGGGCTCGATCCGCTGGGCGCAGGCGTTGTAGCGCACCGAGACACGTTCCAAAGAGGACGCGACCCACTGCAGGTAGTCGGACATCTCCCAGCGGTACGGGTGGAAGGTGCCGAGGTTCACGAACTCGTCGAGCCTGCCCTGGTCGTACAGGAAGCTCAGGAACGAGAACCGGCTGGTCGGGTTGCGCAGGGTCACGAGGTCCTTGAGGAACGACACCTGGCTGCGCGCCCACGGCATGAGCGTGCCGCGCTGCCACTTGACGTCCCCGTGCTGCTCCAGCACGAGCGTGTCGCCCGCCAGTTCCGGCGCACCGGACTCCTCGATCGCGACCGCGAGGGCGAGGTTCGCCGGGCCCGCTCCGATCGCCAGTACGCCGACGTCTTGGACAGTCACACGTCCCCCTCTGTTCGTCCCCGAGTGGCGTTCAGAGGCTAGGTAGCGGCTCTTCCCCGCAGATAGGGGAACTGTTCCCGGCAGGATGGGCAAAAGCCGATTCCCTTATAGGGCAGGAACTCCACGGCCCTTCACCCAGAGTGATCATGGACGTGCTCACGGGCTGTCACCCGTTGCGGCGTGTCATTGGGCCACTTCGCCGAACGAATGCGGCGAACGCAGTCAAGGCGCTGCTCCGGTCGTCATGGGCGACCGGCAGCATGTTGGGCCGAACGAGTGAAAACCGCCTTTTTGAGATCGCGACTTCCCCCGATGAGGCGATATACCCTACGGCCGGTGCCGCTCTTTGGGGGAGATCAGGTGACCGCTAGGGAATGACACCGACAGCTATTTCGGGGGAAGACCGATGACCCAGGTAGAACACGCGCCACTACCATCGCTGCGCCGCGGGAACGACATCGCGGTCCTGCACAGACCCGCGACCGTCACCGTGGTGCTCGCCGACACACAGCCCGCCATCAGGCACGGAGTGCGTTCGGTGATCGAACGAGTAGATGGCGTCTCGGTAATAGGTGAAGCTTCTACTTCTTCGGAGGTAGTGGCCGAGACCGCGCGCTGCCGACCCGATGTACTCGTCATCGACGTGGACACCGTAGGAACGGGAAACTGCCGATTAGTGGAACAAATAGCGCGCGCATGCCCCGAAACGGGCATCTTGGTCTTCAGCGCGCTGGATTGTGACGCGGCCGTGCTCGCGGCGATTCGTGCGGGCGCGCGCGGCTATTTGTTGAAGAACGCGGACCCGGACCAGATCGTGCGCGGGATCCAGGCCGTCGCGGCCGGTGAGTTCCTCATCGGTAAAACGATCGCCGCACGTTTCGGGGCACTCATGCATCCCGCGCCGGAACAGTCGGCGTACCCGTTCCCGCAGCTCACCGGCAAGGAGCGGGAGGTGCTCGACCGGATCGCCGCGGGCCGGTCGAACGTCGCCATCGCGCGCGAGTTCGCGCTGGCGTCCAAGACCATCAGCAACCGGGTCTCGGCGATCTTCGCGAAGCTCGGCGTGGCCGACCGCGCCCAGGCCATCGTCCTGGCCCGTGACGCCGGCCTGGGGCGGTAGTTCCTGGCACGAAAGGGAAAACGTCCCCTGTCGCCGGGGAAACCCGCGAACCTACGCTCCGCGTCGTCGCCGAACGTCGATCGGAGTTGGGGATGCCGCCGGACAAAGTGGACTTCCGCAGGAGCGAGCCCGAGAACCTCGTCCGCGAGCACGGGCTCGACCTCAAGCTGCTGCACCCGTGGCCGGGCCTGGCCACGCCGTTCCGCGGCGCCTGGTGCGTGCTGCGCCCTGGCGACCGGACCGACACCCACCAGCACCGCGAGCAGGAGCTGTTCATCGCGATGGCGGGCAGCGCCGAGGTCGTCGTCGGCGGGGACACCCACGTGCTGGCGGCAGGTGACCTGGCGTTGATGCCCGCCGACGTGGACCACCACATCCAGAACCCGCACGAGGAGGACTTCTCCTACTACGCGATCTGGTGGGACGGTGTCATGGCCGAGGAGTTCCTCGCGTGATCGACTACAACGGCCGCAGGTTCCGCAAGCCCGACAGCGACCCGCACACCGTCGCCGAGTACCACCAGGACGGCGACCTCGTGTGGGCCGACTTCGCCGGTGGCAAGGTCCGCCGCGGCTCGATCGCCGGGACGCGCGCCCCGGACGGCACCCTCCACATGGGATACACGATGGTGCTCGAGAACGGTGACGTGATCTGCGGGCACACGGTGAACACGCCGGAGTTCACGTCCGAGGGACGCCTGCGGCTGCGCGAGGAGTGGGAACGGTACGGGCCGCACGCCGCTGCCGGTACCTCCTACATCGACGAGGTCGGCTGACGATCAGCACGACCCGCGAGCGATGAGGGTGGGCTGGAAGACGATCCGCGCCGGGGCCGAGGGCTCCTCGACGACGAGCTCCGCGGCCCTGCGGCCCATCTCGTACGACGGCTGGGCGACCACGCTGATCCCGAGCGTGCCCGCCCACGCGAAGTCGTCCATGGTCAGGAACCCGATGTCGTCGGGCATCCGCAGACCCCGTGCCGTCAACGCCGCGTGGACGGCCACGGTCAGCCGGCCCGTCGTGCACACGATCGCGTCGTTGCGCTGCAGCAACGAACCGACGGCGCCGTCCACCTCGTTTTCGTTGCCCACCAGCACTTCCTCGGGCTGCGGCAGGTCGCGCTCAGAGAGCCCCTGCCGCAGCCCGTCCACGCGTTTCACCTGTGTCGGCCGATGGCTGCCGCTCACGATCCCCACCCGTGCCCGGCCGCAGTCGGCCAGATGCGCGGCCATCAGCCGTCCGGCCGCAGCGTCGTCCAGGCTGACCGAATGCAGTCCCGGCACCGTGCGCGCGACGATCACACACGGCGTGCCGTTCTCCGCCATCTGCCGGGCGTGGCTGTCCGCGGTCTCGTCGGCGGTCATGACCAGGCCCCGCACCCGGTGCTGGTCCATCGCCCGCACCTGGGCGGCCTCCCGCTCGGCGCGGCGGTAGGTGCTGGCCAGCATGACCGGACTGTCGCTGGCCGCGGCCACCTCGTCGATCCCCCGGATCAGGTCCAGGTAGAACGGGCTGCTCAGGTCGCGGATGACCACACCGATCGTGCTCGACCGCCCGGCGAAGATGCTCCTGGTCAACGCGTTCGGGCTGTAGCCGAGGAACTCCGCGGCCGCCCACACCTTCGCCGCCGTCGACTCCGCGACGAGACCGTCGTTCAGCACACGGGAGACCGTCGCCGTGGACACTCCCGCGTGGGCGGCCACGTCACCGATCGTCACTCGCTTCATCCGTGACCCGCCTGCCTGCTCGCACCACGATCCTGCCGTCGATCATGACGGTCAGGACATTGTCCAGCTCCGCCGGGTCGGCCACCACCAGGTCGGCGATCGCGCCCGGCACGATCCGGCCACGCCGGGGCGCGAGCCCCGGGAACGTGTCGGCGACGGCGGACGTGGCCATCGCGACCGCGGCGGGCAGGCCGACCACGCCCGCCTTCGTCGCCCGGTCGATCGCCAGCAGGATCGGGTCGTGGTTCCCGGCCGCGTAGTCGGTCGAGATCGTGTCCACCAGCCCGGCCTCGAACATCGCGTAGAGCAGCTCCGGCCCGAGGTCCGACCGGCCGCCGCGGAACGTGTCCAAAATGGACACGTCGATCACCACTCCCCTCTCCTTCAACCGCTCCGCGTGCTCGAGGCCTTCTCGCAGGGTGAAGCTGGGGTGGTTGGAGTGCCCGGCGACCAGCCGCACGTCCGTCCTGGCGATCGCACCGACCTGCGTCATCGACGCGGCCGCGTTGTGCACCAGCACCGGGACGTCCAGCTCCCTGCCCTGCTCCGCCGCTTCGGCCAGGCCGCGCAGCGCGACGTCGAACGCGGGCAGCACCACGCCCGACACGATCTCGCAGACGTCCTCGACGGCCAGCCTCCCGGTCAGTTCCGCGCCCGCCAACGCCTCCTCCACCGCGTCACGGTCGAACTCCGACGTGCTGATGTGCCTGCCCAGCACCGCGACCTTCAACTGGTTCGCCTGCCACGCCGTCACTCGCACCCCCGTGCGCCTGGCGATCTGCTGCGGGATGTACAGGTAGCTCGCCCCGCCACCGCCGAGCGTGTGCCCCGCGCCGATCTCCCCCAGCGCCACCGCCCCTTCGGCGACGGCCTGCCGTGCGGTGAACGCCCTGTCCGCCGCGGTGAGCCCGCCTCCGTCGGCGATCGTCGCCGCCTCCAGGCACGCGGGTGTGTTGCAGGAGGCCGCTTTCACGTTGACCGGATGCGCCTCGTCCGTCCTGGCAACGGCTTCCGCGGTGATGAACCCGTCGACGCAGAGCAGTGTCGTAGTGCCCTCCAGCAGATGCCGGTCGAGGTTCGCGTTCACCTGCTTGATCGGCAACGGCTCGTGGCCGCTGGGGAACAGCGGACCGTACGCCGTGCCGTGCGTGTGGTTGTTGATCAGGCCGGGGATCACCAGCATCCCGGACGCCTCAACGACTTCCGCCGACGGGTAGTCGCCGTTGCCCGGCTCGATGATCTCCCGGACCGTGTCGCCCTCGACGACGACGTCGACCCCGCGCCGGGGTTCGGTGCCCCGGCCGTCGACCAGGTCGCAGCCACGCACGACGGTCGTCATCGCCACACCTCGAACCGCTCGAAGCGGAATGGCGCCAGCGCTTCGTCCCGGTCGTCACCGAGCACCTCGCCGGCGACGAGCTCGCCCGCGTGCAGACACAACGTCACACCGCTGTGCGACACCGCGAAGAAGTAGTTGCGCACGTCGGTGGCCCGCCCGAGGACGGGCAGCCCGTCGCCGGGAATCGGCCGCTGTCCCGTGTGCACGCTCTCGGCCGCCCGGATCGCCGGGTAGACCGACGCGGCGTCGCGCACCAGCTTCTCGACGGCGCCCTGCCCGCCCTGGTCGACCTCGCCGGAGTGCAGCATGATCCGCCCGCCCCGCTCCGGTCGCAGGTGCACGTCCGGAGCGTGCACGACCCTCGACACCGGCACCGCGACGGACGTGGTGTGCACGAGCACGCAGGGCAGGTTGCGCATCGGCAGCGCGAGCCCCGCCATCGCGGCGACCTCGGCAGCCTGGGGCCCCGCGCAGTTCACGACCGCGTCCGCGGCGAGCACCTGCCCGGACTCCAGCCGCACGGCCCGCACCACGTCACCGCTCACGTCCAGCCCGACCACGGCGTCGTCGGCCACCACATCCGCACCCCTCGACAGCAGATGTGCGATCAACCGCGTGGGCTCGACCCACGCCTCGCCGGGGTAGTAGGCGATCCCGTCGGCAGGGAGCCGGTCCGGGACGAGGCCCGGCTCCAGGTCCAGCGCCTCGGCACGGGTCAGCAGCTTGGCCTCGTAGCCGCGCGCGAGAAGAGCGTCGACCTTCGTGCTCAGCCCTTCCTCGTCGGCGGTCCACTCGATGCCGCCGCCACCGTGGTACCAGTCGCCGAGCGGGACCTCGGCCGCCAGCCGCTGGTGCGCCGCCATTCCCGCGAGGTTGAGGTCGTGGTAGACGAGCGGCTGCTTGTTGCGGGAGTTGACCCACGAGAACGTCGCGCCGGACGTTCCCGAACCCGGCATGCCACCGTCGACGACCGTCACCTCCGCCCCGCGCCGGACCAGCGCCGCTCCCACGGCGGCTCCATAGACACCGGCACCCACCACGACGACCCGCATCTCACCCTCCCCGAAGTTCCTGCCCATCCTCGCTGTAACTAGTTACATGAAACTAGTTGCACCGTAGACCCGCACACCGGCGGTGGTCAATGCGGACCACGGAAACCGTTGCACCGGAAGACCTTTGACCGAGGAGGCGCCGCGCTGCCCCCATGATCAACCCGAGTCACCCCGTTGGCCGCACGGCCGTTGCGGCAGATGATCGAATTCCCCGCCGGAGCCATCCTCCGCGCACCGGCGCGCGTCTCCTGATCAAGAGAGGCCGCGCTGAAGCGGCCTACGGCAACTGGGGTTTCATTTGCGCGCAATGATCATCGGTGCCGCGGTCGCACTGGCCGCGGCACTGGCACCGGGCACCGCACACGCGGCACCGCCGTCCAACGACGACTTCGCCGGCGCCACCGCGATCACCTCGCTCCCGTTCACGTCCACTGTGGACACCACCGGCGGCACGGCGGGGAACGACGACCCGTCCAACTGCTGGTGGAGCACCAGCAGCGTCTGGTACCGCTACACCGCGCCCGCGGACGGCTTCGTGCGCATGACGACCGACCGGCCGGACGACGAGAAGCCCGCCATCTCCGCCTTCACGGGCGAGCGCGGCGCGCTGACGTGGACACCGGGCGCCTGCCAGTACCCGCACGGCGGCGGCTCGAACACGTTCGCGGTGACGGCGGGCACCACCTACCACTTCTTGCTGCAGGACACGCGGTTCGCCGGGCCGGTCGCGTTCGGTGTCGAGCTCGTGCCGAGGGCGGCCAACGACGACTTCGCGGCGGCCGTGGACGTGCCGCTGGACACCGACGTCACGGCGGACGCCGGTCCCGCCACCCTGGAGACGGGCGAGACGAGGCCGGGGTGCGAGCGCTCCTCCACCCGGTCGGTGTGGTTCCGCTACACCGCGGACCGCGCCCGCTTCGTCGCGGCGAAGGTCACCGAGCGCAGCAGCACCGCGGCGGTGGCGGTCTACCGCGGTACCGCGGTCAACGCGCTGACCGAGGTGGACTGCCTGCAGACCAGCCACGACCCGGCGGTCTTCGCCGCCGCGGCCGGTGAGACTTACTACCTCCGTGTCGCGGACGGCATCTACGGCGCGATGCCGCTGACGTTGCGGCTGACCGAGGCGCCGCAGATCAAGCCCACCGCGTGGTGGGTGTCGCCGGAGCAGCCCGGCGTGTTCGACGAGGTCCGGTTCGGCATCGACGCGGGTGACCCGGCGGGCCGCCGTCTGCAGGGCGGCGAGGTTCGGTTCGGCGACGGCACGCCCGCCGCGGCCCTGAGCCCCGGCCAGCCGGAGGTCTCGCACAGGTACGCCACCGACGGCGAGTACGAGGTCACGATCACCGGGCACACGTCCGACGGTCGTACCGGCACCTCCACCCAGAAGATCAAGGTCGAGACGCACGACGTGACGGTGTCGAACGTCGCCGCACCCGCGACCGCGAAAGCCGGCGACACCGCACAGGTCGAGGTCTCGGTCACCAGCACCCGCTACGCCGAGGACGTCGTCGTCGACCTGCTGCGCCGCAGGGTGGACGGCTACTACAACGTCGTCGGCACGGTTCGTCAGCACGTGGCGAAGGACAGCACGGCGGTCGTGCCGTTCACGTACACCTACTCCGCGGACGACGCGGCGATCGGCAAGGCGACGCTGAAGGCGCGAGTCCGCCTGGACGGGCGTGAGGACGACAACCCCGCCGACAACGAGCGCGTGGCCGAGACGATCGTCGTCGCGGCAGGTTAGAGACTGACCCGTCCGGGCAATGTCCTCGTGGACCTTGCCCGGACGGCGTCTGGTCTGTGTTCTTGAGCCACGAGGGGGAGGATCGGAGACGGGAGCCTTCATCCGAGCGGAGAGGCACGACTGGTGGCGGAAGACTGGGTGTTCGGCTTCGGGTCCAACTCCTTCGAGGAGCTGGTCGGGAAGCTGTTCGGCGGGCTGGGGCAGAACCAGTCGGCGACGCGGCGCACGGACCACTACGGGCGCGACCTCACCGCGGCGGCACGGGACGGCCTGCTCGACCCGGTGATCGGCCGCGACGACGTGATCGACGAGGTGCTCGAGGTGTTGTCGCGGCGCACCAAGAACAACCCGGTGCTGATCGGGGATCCGGGGGTCGGCAAGACCGCCATCGTCGAGGGCATCGCGGCCCGGATCGCCAGTGGTGACGTGCCCGCCACCCTGACCGGCAGGCGACTGATCTCGCTGGACCTCGCGGGCATGGTCGCCGGGGCGAAGTACCGGGGCGAGTTCGAGGAACGGCTCGAGGGCGTCATCGCGGAGGTGGCCGCGACGGACCGGATGGTGGTCCTGTTCATCGACGAGCTGCACACCGTGGTGGGCGCGGGCAGTGCCGAGGGCGCGCCGATGGACGCCGCGAACATGCTCAAACCGATGCTGACGACCGGAAGGCTCCAGGTCATCGGAGCCACCACGGTCGAGGACTACCGGCGGCACGTCGCGAAGGACGCCGCGCTGGAACGGCGGTTCCAGCCGATCCTGGTCGCCGAACCGTCGGCCGCCGAGACGATCGCCATCCTCCGAGGCCTGCGCACCCGGTACGAGATGCACCACGGGGTGCGGATCACGGACGAGGCGATCGTGTCGGCCGTGGAACTGTCGGCCCGCTACGTCACCGACCGGTTCCTGCCGGACAAGGCCGTTGACCTGGTGGACCGCGCGGGCGCGCGGGTCCGGCTGCGGGAGAAGTCCCCGATGCCACCGGATCCGGTGCGGCTCGAACAGCGGGTGTGGCGGCTCAAGCGGGACAAGGCCGCCGCACAGGGCGAGAACGCGCTCGACGACGAACTGGCCCAGGCGATCGCCGACCTGGAGGCCGCGCAGGCCGCGCTGGCCGACGCGCCCGAGGTCGGGGCGAACGACGTCGCCGAGATCGTCTCGCGCAGCACGGGCATCCCCGTCGCCCAGCTCACCGAGGCCGAACGGCACCGGTTGCTGCACCTGGAAGACCACCTGCACCAGCGGATCGTCGGGCAGGACGAGGCGGTGGAGGCGGTGGCCGACGCGGTCCGGCAGGGCCGTGCCGGACTCAAGCACCCGCACCGGCCGGTGGGCTCGTTCCTGTTCCTCGGCCCGACCGGGGTGGGCAAGACCGAGGTCGCACGGGCGCTGGCCGAGGCGCTCTTCGGTGCGCAGGACAAGCTGATCCGGTTCGACATGAGCGAGTTCTCGCAGCAGCACACGATCACGCGGCTGATCGGCGCGCCACCGGGATACGCCGGCTACGAGGACGCCGGTCAGCTCACCGGCGCGGTCCGGCGAATGCCGTACTCGGTCCTGCTCCTGGACGAGATCGAGAAGGCGCACCCCGACGTCTTCGGCACGCTGCTGCAGGTGCTGGACGCGGGCAGGCTCACCGACGCGCAGGGACGCACCGCGGACTTCACCAACACCGTGATCATCATGACCAGCAACATCGGCGCCGACCAGCTGCTCGCGGCGGCTGCCACGGACGTCCCGGTCGAGCAGCTGCGGGAGCCGTTGATGGCGGCGGTCCGCCGTCGTTTCCGCCCGGAGTTCCTCAACCGCCTCGACGAGATCATCCTGTTCCGCGGCCTGGACTCCGTGCAGCTGCGGCAGATCACCGCGTTGCTGCTCGAACGCACCCGTGAGCGGCTGAGCGAGCAGAACATCACGCTGGAGGTGCACGACGAGGCCGTCGACTGGCTCGCGTCGCGCGGCTACGTCCCCGAGTACGGCGCCCGGCCGCTGCGCCGCACCATCGCGAAGGAGCTCGACCGGAAGCTGTCCAGGGCGCTGCTCGGGGGCGAGTTGCGCAGCGGGCAGCACGTCGTCGTCATGGTCGCCGACTCGGGCCTGACGCTGACCATCACCGGGGATTGACCCTCACACGGTGAGAGGGTGCAGGCTGAGCCGATGATCATCGAGAACGTCTCGTTCCCCTCGGGTCAGCACTGCGAGACCACGGCTTTCGGCGCCCTGCTGCGCCACGAGGGTGTCGAGATGTCCGAGCCGATGCTGTTCGGCCTCGGTGAGGGTCTGGGCTTCGTCTACTGGGACGCCAGGAACATGGCGTTCCCCTTCCTCGGCGGACGCGTGAAACCGTTCGCTCTCACCAGAACCGCCTCCGACCGGCTGGGCCTGACGCTGCACGTCCAGGAGACCGCCTCGCCACGAAAGGCCTGGCAGCACGTCACCAGCGCCCTCGCCGCGGGACGTCCTGTCGGCCTGCAGCTGGACTCCTACCACCTCGAGTACTTCACCGCGAAAGTCCACTTCGGCGGCCGCTTCGTCGCGATGTACGGCTACGACGACACTCACGCCCACCTGGTCGACACCGCACAACAGGGCGGCGCCGTGACGACCTCGCTCACCAGCCTGGGTCAGGCCCGGAGCGAACGCGGACCGATGACCGCCCGCAACCTCTCGTACACCCTCGCGTGTCCCGCCGGCCTGCCCGATCTGGGCCACGCCATCAGGAACGCGATCGCGAACAACGCCCACGCCTTCCTGAACCCGCCCATCACCAACCTCGGCCACCGCGGCATCGGCAAGGCGGCCCGGCAGGTGACGCTGTGGCTCGACCGGTCGGAGGACCCGTCCCGCGACCTTCCCCTGGCCGCCACGCTGATGGAACGCGGCGGCACCGGCGGCGCACTGTTCCGCGCCCTCTACCGCGACTTCCTCGCCGAAGCCACCGCGATCGCCGACGACGACAACCTCGCGCACGGCCACCGGTTGTACGCCGAGATCGCTCCACTGTGGACCGAGGTCGCGCACCACATCACCGTCGCGGGAGAGACCGGCGACGCGGACCACCTGGCCCGCGCCTCCGCGATCCTCACCGAACTGGCCGACGCGGAACGTCACGCCATGCAGGTCCTGTCCCGCGTGCGCACCGGGTGACGGTCAGTGCCGGCCCCAGTTCGCCGGAGCGTCCTTGCCGTCCATCGTCACCTCGAACTGGTCGTACTTCGCCATCAGCGCCAGCAGTTCGTCCTCGCTCGGCTTGCGCCCGTCCGCGTACATCTCGGCGAGGCCCCTGAAGTACTCCTCGCGGTTGAGCGCGGGCGTGAAGATGATGAGCATCGTGGCCTGGTCCTGGTAGGGGTTGTGGAACCCGTGCGACACCCCCATCGGCACGTTCACGTAGGTGCCGGGAGGAGCGGCGAACGACTTGCCGTCGAGGTGGAGCTCCACCAGGCCGTGCAGGACGTAGAACGCCTCCAACTGCTCGTTGTGGACGTGCGGCGAGGCGCCGGGGGCTCCGGGGTCCATCCGGTGCTCGTACAGGCCGAGCTTCCCGTCCGTCTCGCTGCCCTGGGCCTTGAAGGTGGTGTGGGTGGTCGTGCCGATCTGCACCGACTCGCCCTCGCCGGGAAGCAGGATGCGGGACAACTGGGTCATGTCTGTTCACTCCTCGTTGATGGCTGCGTCGTCCTGGTCGAACCAGGAGAGGTACCGCTCGCCCGTGTCCGGGAACACGGTGACCAGGTTCTTGCCCGCGTACTCGGGCCGGGAGGCGAGCACGCGGCAGGCGTGCGCCGCCGCGCCGGAGGAGACGCCGACCAGCAGCCCCGCCGTGCGGGCGAGCTCGCGCGCCGTGCTGTAGGCGTCCTCGTTGGACACGGTGAGGACCTCGTCGATCAGGTCGACGTCGGTCGTCGGCGCGACGAAACCGCCGTTGAGGCCGGGGATGCGGTGCAGGCCGCCCCAGCCCTGGCTGAGCACGGGAGATCCCTCCGGCTCGACCGCGACGACGCGGACCGCGGGGTTGCGTTCCTTCAGGTAGCGGGCGGTGCCGCTGAGCGTCCCGCCGGTGCCGACACCGCAGACGAAGACGTCCACTTCGCCGTCGGTGTCGTTCCAGATCTCCGGGCCGGTGGTGGCGTAGTGCGCCGCCACGTTGTCGGAGTTCTCGTGCTGGCAGGCGAACCACGACCCCGGCCGCTCGAGGTGGATCTCCTCGGCCTTGGCGATCGCCGCCGCGTAGCCCTCCTGGTGCGGCGTCAGCACGATCTCCGCGCCGAACGCGCGCAGCAACTGCAGGCGTTCGCTGGTCGCGCTGTCGGGCAGGACGATCACGCACCGGTACCCGCGGGCGGCGGCGATCGCGGCCATCGAGATGCCCGTGTTGCCCGAGGTGGCCTCGACGATGGTGCCCGAGCCCCTGGTCAGCTGCCCGCGCTGCTCCGCGCCGTTGATCATGTAGAGCGCGGCGCGGTCCTTCACGCTGGACAGAGGGTTGGCCATCTCCAGCTTGGCGTAGAGGTTCGCGGTCGTCACACCGAGGTCGAGCCGGACGGTGGGGGTGCCGCCGATCAGGTCCTCGAGCGACTGGGCGGGCGGTCGTGCGGTGAGCGGCTGACTGACTCGGGTGTCCACGAACTCTCCGATCGGTTAGGTGTCACCAGCTGGGGAACACGGCCGCGCCCTTGTGCCGTTGTCCCGCGACCACGACGGACTGCCGAGGCCGGGCCGCCTTCGCCACGCTGCGGCTCGACCTCAGGTTCGGGATGGAGAACGGCGCCAAGACGCGCGAGTCCGCTGGCACGTCGCGGATGACGAGAGCCTGGGCACCGACCACGGAGTCGTGGCCGACGGTGATCGGGCCGAGCAGCGTCGCGTTGGCCCCGACGACCACCCGGTCGCCGAGCTTCGGATGCCGGCGGGACCCCTCCGGCCGCTGGTTGTCGTGCCACCACCCGACCGCGCCGAGCGTCACCTGGTGGAAGATCGTGACGTCGTCGCCGATGATCACCGTCTCGCCGATCACGACGGCCGCGCCGTGGTCGATGAAGAAGCCCCGCCCGATCTGCGCGCCGGGGTGGATCTCGATGCCCCCGGTGAGCAACCTGGCGATGACCATGACCAGGCGGGCGCCGCGCCGGTGCCCTCTCACGTGCAGCCAGTGCGAGACGCGGTGGCCCCAGATCGCGAGGACCGAGGGGTGCAGCAACGCCTCGCTGCGCGACTGGATCGACGGGTCGCGGTCCAGGATCATGTCCAGGTCCGCGGCGAGCACGCTGAGCAGCGCCCGCGGGTTCACCTGACGGCTCCCGTGGTCACGGGGTCGTTCTTGCGCAGCTGCGCGACCCGGTTCTCCGCGTAGGCCACACCCACGAGCACGACCAGGCCGCCTGCCAGGAGGTTCCACGTGACGGGCTCGCCGAGGAACAGCACGCTGATGAGCACCGCGAACACCGGCACCACGTAGTTGACCGCGGAGGCGGTGGTGGCACCGACGTCACCGATGAGGCGGAAGTACAGCACGTAGGCCAGGCCGGTGCTGAGCAGGCCGAGCAGCACGATGCTGAACGTCACCGGTGCGGTGAGGTGCGGGACCTTCCAGTCGAAGAACGGGGTCACCAACGCCTGCAACACGGCCGCCGACACGAGCTGCGACGCGGCCAGCGACAGCGGCGCCAGGCCGAGCGGCGAGAGGAACTTCCGCACGTACACGAAGCCGATCGCGTAGCTGATGGCCGCGCCGAAGCAGGCCAGCCGCCCGCTGAGCGCGCCCATCGACTCGTGCCACGGCCCGATCAGCAGCACCACGCCGACGAAGCCGAGCGCCAGGCCGACCGCCTTGCGCGAGGTGGCGCGCTCGGTCGGCAAAGCGGCCGTAGCCAGCGCGAGTGTCAGCAGCGGGGTCGCTCCGATGAGGACTCCCGCGATGCCGGCGCCGGTCGTCTTCTCCCCGTAGGACAGCAGCAGGAACGGAATCACGTTCCCGAAGAGCCCGGCGGCGCCGATGTGCCCCCAGACCTGGACGGAGCGCGGCAGGGCGACCTTGCGGGCGGCCGCGATCGTGAGCAGCACCGCCGCGCCCAGGATGAGTCTGCTCAGCACGAGCTGAGTCGGCGTCAGACCTTCGAGGGACACCTTGATGAAGGTGAAGCTGCTCCCCCACAGCAGTGCCAGCAGCATGAAGCGCGCGACGGATGCCTTGTCCATTGCTTCTCGATTCGGGTCATCAGTCAGTAGTCGTTTGGAAACTTCAGCAGGAGCGACTAGGGCCGTGGTGGAGTGGCGAGTCCCTCACGCCACCAGCCGCAGCTGCGAGGGCGTGCTGCACGACTACCGCGACCCCGAGCGGTCCGTCGTCGCGGTCGCGAGCGCGGTCACCTGGCGGGTGTTGGGGGACGCGATGAGCGAGATCGGCGGCCCTCGTCGACGACGAACAGGCGCTGGCCGCCGCGTGGGAGGCGTTCCTGGCCGGCGTGAGCACGGCCGTCGAGGCTGTCTGAACGCGCCAGCTCACCTGAGACCCCGCGGCGGTCTCAGGTGAGCTGCGGCCATGGCCGGGGAGAGGCCGCGCAGGCAGCCCCTCCCCGGTCCACGTCACTTCAGTGTGTAGGCCCCGATGACCGTCTGGTCGACGGACCCCTGCGCGTCACCGACCTTCGCCTTGAACGACACCGACTTCGCGTTCGCCGGGTGCAGCAGCGTGAGCAGCCACTTGCCGCCCGCCCGGAACACGACCGTGCGCTGCCAGGTCTTGCCCTCGTCGTAGGAGACCTGAACCTGCGGTGCGCGGACGTCGGTGACGTCGGCCTTGGCACCGTTGCGCTGCACGCTCACCGGGATCGTGAGCAGGCTGCCCGCCCGCGCCTGGTTCTGGTCGTCGAGCTTCGGCGCGAACTTGACCGCGAGCAACGGAAGGATCTTCGCCTGGTCGCCGGTGACGGTCTCGGACGTGAAGGTCCAGTCCGCCGTCACCTTCGACGGCACCGGGACTCGGCCGGCCTCGGTGTGCAGCTGGTACGCGGTCTTCGCCGCGGGTACCGGGGTGAACAGCTGGCCCGGTGTCGCGGTCTCGGCGACGACCTTGCCGTTGGCGGTCAGCGTGGTGCGCCCGGTGCTGCGGCCGAAGTCGAAGGTGTCGTGCTCACCGGTGCCGTCGGCGAACACCTGCGCGTTCACGAACAGCTGGTCGCCCAGCCGTGCGCCCCACGCCCCGGTCGCCTCGTCCGGGACCGCGGGGAAGCCCGGTCCGAACACGGCGGTGTTCCACTGCTCGGTGCTCCTGGCGCCGCGCCGGTACGTCTTCGTGTTCGAGTCGCTGATGACGGTCGGCAGCGCGTTCGGGTCGTCCTCCTCGACCATCGACCGGCTCCACGCCACACCGGGCGTGTAGTACTCGGTCAGCTTGAACGGCAGCGGGCCCTGGACGCCGTTGTTGCGGCTTCCGATCGAGCCGGGGACGCGAGCCTTCATCGTGGCGTCGACCTTCGCCATGTCCCGTTCGCGGTCGGCGTGCTTGATCGCGGCGGGCATCCTGTCCTTGCCCGCGGCCTGCGAGTGGAACTGGTACGGGCTGCCGTAGAAGCCGCCGTCGGCGTTCTTCCTGGCGAACACGCTCCTCGCGGACCACACGAAACCCGCGTCCGACGTGGTGGACGGGCGGATGTAGAAGTCCTTCCAGTCGCCGGCGTTCCAGCCGCCGCCGTACCCGAAGTTCTCCGCGCTCATCGAGACGGTCAGCTGCCCGCTCGCCACCGAGACGTCCTGGCGGTCGACGGTGATCGACGGTGCGCTCGCGGTGCGGGCGTCGAAGGTGATGGTCTTGTCGCCCGCGACCTCGATGGACGGCTCGTACGCCACGGTGATCTTGCCGCGCGTGTTCGGGTCGGCGGAGGGCGTCTGGAAGTACGAGGTCAGGAAGTACCGGCCCTTGGGCAGCCGGATCGTCACCGTTCCGGTCGGCGCATCACCGGACAGGGCAGGGTTGCGGTCGAAGCTGAGCAGCAGGTAACGGCCGGCCTTGGCGGGCTTGCCGTCGTGGTCCACGTAGTTCAGCGTGAGGTCGTAGCTCTCCTCCTCCTTGTGCACGCCGATCGGCACGCGGGCGCCGTTGGAGGCGACCACCGCGGCACCGTAGGCACCGTCCGGGCCCGCCACGCGGGTGTCGGCGGTGACCGAGGCCTCGGCGGTGCCGCCCGCCGGGACGGTCAGCTTCGCCGGGGACACGCTGAACACGCCAGACGCCGGCTTCTGCTCGGCGACGGTCAGGTCGAGCGTCAGCGGCTCGGTGCCGGTGTTGCGGTAGGTGATCTTCTTGGTGATCGGCTGGTCGTCGGTGTGCGGCCAGCGTGCGGTGCCGAAGCTGAGGCTGGCCGGGGTGGCGGACGGGCTCGTGGTGACCGCGCGGGCCACGTCGACACGTCCGGCGCCCTGGTCGAAGACGCCCGAGTCGGGGTACGGCTTGGCGCTGTTCATCAGCGCGGTCTTGATCTCCGCCGGAGACCACGCGGGGTTCTTCGCCGCGAGGATCGCCGCGGCACCCGCGACGTGCGGTGCCGCCATCGACGTGCCGGACAGGGCCACGTGACCCTCGTCGACCGGGTCGCCGATGGTGCCGTTCTTCGCCTTCGCCGCGACGATGCCGACGCCGGGCGCGGTGATGTCCGGCTTGATCGCGCCGTCACCGAGCCGCGGGCCGCGGCTGGAGAAGCCCGCCAGCCTGTCGTCGCGCTCGACCGCGCCGACGGTCAGCGCGGAGTCGGCGGCCGCGGGTGAGGCGACCGGGCCGCCGGAGTTGCCCGCCGAGACCACGAACAACGCGCCGTGCTCGGCGGTGAGCCGGTTGACGGCCTGCGACACGAGGTCGGTGCCGTCGCTCGGGCTGTTGGTGCCGAGGCTCATGTTGATCACGTCGGCCTTGCCGGCGGCCCATTCCATGCCCTCGATGACGCCGGACTCGGTGCCGCTGCCGTGGTCGTCGAGCACCTTGCCGTTGACGAGCTTGGCGTCCGGCGCGATCCCCTTGTACTTGCCCTCACCGGTGATCGTGGAGGCGACGTGGGTGCCGTGGCCGAACTTGTCGTCGGTGGTCGCGGCTGCGCTGAAGTTCTTCTCCTCCACCACCGCGCCCTGCAGGTCGGGGTGCGTGGTGTCGATGCCGGTGTCGAGCACGGCGACCGTGGCGCCGGACCCGGTGAAACCCTGCTGCCACGCCTGCGGAGCGCCGATCTGCGCGGCGCTGCGGTCGAGCGAGGCGGTGATCTTGCCGTCGAGCCACACCTTGGCCGCGCCCGTGGTCCGCGCGGCCGACCAGAAGCTCTTCTTGTCGGCAGTCACGGCATAAGCACCGGTGCTGGGCAACGACTTCGCGTCCGCCGAACGCAGCCCCGCACCACCCTGGACGATCAACGGGATCGTGGCGCGGCTCGCGTCGTCGTAACCAGACCGCGCGAGCAGCGACACGTCGAACAGCCGCTGGTCGAGCGTGCCCGCCGAGATCTGCGGCTCAGCGTCGAGCGGGATGACGTGCAGATCGCCCCGCTCGTCGGTGTAGTGGTGGAACCGAACGCCTTCACGGCCTTTCGCCGCGTGCGTCTGCACCTGCCCGTTGGCCACGTGCACGAGGTCACCCGTGATCAGGGTGACCGTCGTCGTCAGAGCACCCGCATTGACCTGCTGCGGTGCGGTGGACTCCCCCAGTGCCGGAGGCACAGCGGCCGTGGTGACCCCCACGGCGGCCGCGAGCCCAGCGGCGAGAATGGATTTCTTCAACGCGAACTCCCCTTGTTCTGCGTCAGAGGGGCGATGTTGCCCTCAGTGACAGAGATACCGCAGAGAGTGGTCTTGTTGCCCCAGTTCGGGCCGAATGTCCGAATGATGGCCTGGTCCACCGATTCGGCCCACCAGACCCGAAGGCACCGGGCCCGCCGCGATCACCAGTCGACGTCCTCCCACGCCACCTCGCGCGTGCCCCGGTGCAGCACACGCGCGAGCCGTTCAAGCACCCACGGCCGCTGGATCCCAGGCCGTTCGAACCCGAGCAGCCGCCCCCGCCACCTCGGCGTCACGAGCACCTTGACCACCTGGTGCCGGCCGCTCTCGTCAGCCTCGGTCAACAAATCCGCCACCCGCCCGAGCGGGCGTCCGGCGCGGTCACGGACGGTTCGTCCCAGCAGGTCACTGGCCAGCATCGGTCGCTCCCGGGATGTGTCCGATCACGTTGTCGCGCAACCACAGTTCCAGCGCCGGGGTGTCGAGCAGCTCCTGCCGCACGTTCAGGCGGATCGCGCTGCCCACGTCGGCGACGCGGTCGATCGGGATGCGCAGCGGCCGCGGGTCACCGGTGGTGTGCAGGCGGCGCGCGACGGCCGCCATGC
The DNA here is from genome assembly GCF_040629405.1 of Lentzea sp. NPDC005914. Lineage (NCBI taxonomy): Bacteria > Bacillati > Actinomycetota > Actinomycetes > Pseudonocardiales > Pseudonocardiaceae > Lentzea > Lentzea sp. NPDC005914. Next base: position 458,662 of record NZ_JBEXVQ010000003.1, read on the forward strand.
ACCGGCCCAGCAGGCCGCCGATGCGCTTGCCCAGCGCGTGCTGACCCACGAGGATCGCGGCCACGAACGGCCTGCCGTCCTCGGTCACGCCGAGCTCGACGTCGTCCGCCTTGCCGACGAGGTAGCCGTCCAGGTCCACGATCTGGCGGTCCAGCAGGTCGAAGTCGATCCGCACGCTCACCCTCCCATCCCGGTGAGGATCATCAGCGGCACCGCGGCGACCGCCACGACGAGGATGACCACGAGGTACGACACGCCCAGCACGTTCGTGAAGCGGCTGTTGACCTTGTCGCCGAGGTAGTCGCGGTCGTTGGCGACGACGAGGATCGGCAGGTAGGTCAACGGCAGCGCGACGGCGCTGAACACCAGCGAGTACTCGGTGACCGCGATCGGGTCGGCGGTGGTGAGCAGCAACGCGACGCCGAGCAGGATGCTCACCAGCACGACGGTGTGGAAGCGCGCGGCCTGCCGCGGGCGGACGAGCTTGCCCCACTGCCAGCCGAAGTACTGCGCGACGGTGTACCCGGCGGAGAGCCCGGTTTCGAGTGCCGCGCCGAACGTGGCGGCGAAGAAGCCGAGGATCACCACGGCGAGGCCGAGCTTGCCCAGCGTCATCGCTACCGGCAGCGCGGTCTGGCCGAGGGTGTCGACGTGGATGCCGGCGGGCTCGTAGACGACGGCCGCGCAGCCCATGATCGCCAGGGACAGCAGGCCGCCGAGCGGGAAGCCGACGAAGACGTTCACCCGCTCCGTCGTCAGGTCACGCGCCGACCAGTTCTCCTCGACGGCGCCGGACGAGAAGAAGAACACCTCGTACGGCGTCATGGCCGCGGCGAACAACGCCACGGCGAAGAACCCGTAGGTACCCCAGTCCTCGTGCTGCGGCGGGCCGAAGGTCGTCGCCTGGTCCGCCAGCTGCGTCCACGGAGGGTCGAGCGCGATGAACGCCACGACGAACACCACGAGTGCGAGCCCGGTCAGCCCGAACACGCGTTCCATCGGCTCGAACTTGACCCGCCACAGCACCACCCACAGCACGAACGCCACAATCGGCACCCACAGCAGGTAGTGCACGCTGGTGGCCAGCTGGATCGCGAGCGCGACACCGCCGATCTCCGCGCTGAGCGTGAGCAGCGTGACGAGGTAAGAGCCGGCCAGGTTCGCCAGCGCGACCCGCGGGCCGAGCCGTTCGCGGACGAGGTCGAACACCGGGCGCCCGCTGATCGCCGCCACCCGCCCCGCCATCTCCGCGTACACGCAGATGCCGACGACGCCGACCAGCACGACCCACGCGAGCCGCATGCCGAACCTGGCGCCGGTCTCGGAGTTCGCCACCAGGTCGCCGATGTCGACGAAGCCGCCGATCGCGGTGAGAATACCGAGCGTCACGGCCAGAAGTCGCTTCACCGCAGTCCCTCCAGCACGCCCGCGAGCCGGTCCCCCACTGACACCAGACCGGTCACGGCGGCGTCGGCCGCAGCCCGGTCGTCGTCGTCCAGCCCGGCGCCCAGATCACCGATGAGACGAACGGAGTCCTGCAGCAGGGGCAACACCTCGTCCCGCAGCTGCGCGGAGTCCTGGTCGGGCACCTCCAGCGAGGCGATGTCCGATGTCGCCGTCACCACCGCCTTGCGCGCGTCCTCGACCACAGTGGACTCGTACGGCGGGAAGGCCTTGCCGCGCAAGGCGGTCTGGCCGGCGAGACGGGCGGTTCCGACGGAGGACACCGCGTCCTGGACGCTCGTCTCCACAGTGGACCGGTACTGACCTGTGGTCAGCGGCCACACCCCTATCAGCACGACGGCCAGCAAGACCGCCCCCACGATGACAAGTACCAGCCAGCGACGCCTTCGCACCTCCGTCACATACCCGCTGGCGGCCGTCCGAAACCCCGCGGCGCCTGTTCAGGAGTGCGAACGAACCCGAACGGTCCCGGTTTTCCGACCGGTCCATGACATCGATGTCCTGCTCGCTGATTCTTGTCTCGCTTGTCTTGTTGACGCGCCCAGCTCACGCCGCTGAAGCTTCCTGCCAACGTTGTCAGGAAAGCGGATCGGAGCTCGCAATGACGCAGGACTTCGGCGACGGCGTCTCGAGACGGCAGGCGCTCACGCTGGGCGGCGGGCTGCTCGCCGGGTTCGGGCTGGGCGTGCTGGTGCCCGGTGCCGCGCCGGCCGCACCGGAACAGGCGACAGCACAGGAGAAGGCCGTGGATCTGGCGTTGTTCCGCCCTGTCTCGGTGTCGTCCACCGACTACGCGGCCACCGCGGCGGAGTTCGCTGTGGACGGTCTGGCGCAGGTCGGCGTGCAGGGCTCCGGCTGGCGGGCAGGACAGGGCGACGGCCAGTGGATGATCGTCGACCTGCAGGGCCGCTGCGAGATCAGCTCGGTCGTGCTGACGTTCGAGGCGAAGCCGGGCGATCCCGCGTTCGACGCCAACGCCTCGCGTGCCGACACCCTCGGCACCGAGATCCTCTCCAGCTTCGCGGTGGTCTTCGACCTCGACGTGTCCGACGACGGACGGGTCTGGAGGACGGTCTACCGCACCGAGTCCGGCGCCGGGGCCGTGGTCACCATCCCGCTGACGCCCGCCGTCCGGGCTCGCTGGGTCCGTTTCTCCGCCTCTCGCAGGTCGACGAGCAACCCGTTGGGGCTCAACGGCTTCCAGGTCTACGGCACGAGCAGGGACAACCGGCCGGCGGTGAAGGGCTGGACCAACTGGCCGGTCCAGAACCACGAGAGCCCCGCGCTCACCGTTGCCGCCGACGGGTCCGTGCCGCTCGAGTCCGGCTGGGTGCTGACCATGCACGACTTCGCGCCCGCCAAGGACGGTGCCGCGTTGTCCGGCCCGAACGTCGACACGCGCGGCTGGGTGCCCGCGACCGTGCCCGGCACGGTGCTCGCCTCCCTGGTCGAACAGGGACATCTGCCGGACCCGGTGTACGGCATGAACAACCTGAAGGTCCCGGAGGCCCTGTCCCGGCACGCGTGGTGGTACCGGCGCACGTTCGGCCTGCCGCGCGGGCTGGACGTCAGCGCGGGCCGGCACGTCTGGCTGGAGTTCGACGGCATCAACCACGAAGCCGAGATCTGGCTCAACGGAGCCAAGATCGGCGCGATGACCAACCCGTTCGGCCGGGCCGCGCTCGACATCACCACCGCGCTGCGCCAAGGCGACCAGAACCTGGCCGTGCGGATCGCGCCGATGCCGTTCCCCGGCAGCCCCGGTGACAAGGGCCCGCGCGGCGAGGCGTGGGTCGGCGCGAACAGCACGATGTTCAAGAACTCGCCGACGTACCTGGCGGTGTCCGGCTGGGACTGGATGCCCGCCGTCCGCGACCGCGCCTCGGGCATCTGGAACCACGTCCGCCTGCGCTCGACCGGTGCCGTGGTCATCGGCGACCCGCGCATCGACACCGTGCTGCCGGACTCCTCGACCGCCGAGGTCACGTTCACCGTGCCCGTCCGCAACGTCGAGGCCACCGCGCAGACCGTCACCGTGACCGCCGCGTTCGACGGGATCTCGGTCAGCAGCACCGTGACCGTGCCCGCGAACTCCGAGGCTTCGGTCAAGTTCGCCCCGTCCACCCACTCCCAGCTGCGGATCAAGAACCCGAAGCTGTGGTGGCCCAACGGGTACGGCGACCCGGCGCTGCACGAGCTGACGCTGACCGTCGCGAAGGGCACCGCCGTCAGCGACAGGAAGAAGCTGAAGTTCGGCATCCGGCAGATCACCTACCAGTACGAGCTGCCCATCACGATCGTCGACGGCGCGGCCGAGCAGACCGTCGACTTCCCCGCGCAGCAAGCCCGTTACGTCCGAATGCAGGGCGGCAAGCGCGCCACCAACTGGGGCTTCTCGCTCTTCACACTGTCCGTTCTGGACAGCAAGAACCCCGAGAACGACCTCGCGCTGGGCAAGACCGCCGACGCCTCGTCCGCCGCCGACTGGACCTCGCCCGGCGCCGTGACCGACGGCGACCCGAAGTCGCGGTGGACCTCGAACTACAACGACAACGAGTGGGTGCAGGTCGACCTCGGCGCCACGACGTCGTTCGACCGCGTGAAGCTGCGCTGGGAGACGGCCTACGCGGCCACCTACAAGATCCAGGTCTCTCAGGACGGCCAGACCTGGACAGACGTCGCGTCGAAGGACAACTCGCCCAAACCGCTGGTCATCATCGTCAACGGCGTCAAGATCTTCGCCCGCGGCGGCAGCTGGGGCTGGGACGAGCTGCTGCGCCGCATGCCCGCCTCCCGCGCGGACGCCGCGGTCGCACTGCACAAGGACATGAACTTCACTCTGATCCGCAACTGGGTCGGCTCGTCGTACCGCGAGGAGCTCTTCGACGCCTGCGACAAGTACGGCATCCTGCTGTGGAACGAGTTCTGGCTCGGCTGGTCCGCCGACCCCGCCAACCACGAGACGTTCTTCGCGCAGGCCAAGGACACCGTGTTGCGCTACCGATCGCACGCGTGCGCCGCGTTGTGGTTCGGCTGCAACGAGGGCAGCCCGCCGTCCTCCGTGGACAGCGTGCTGCGGGAGATCGTCAGCACCAACACCGACCAGCTCTACCAGCCCAACTCGGCGAGCGGCGTGATCACCGGCGACGGCACCTACCGGTGGGTGGACCCGAAGACGTACGCCACCGGCGAGGCCACGGGCGGGAAGTTCGGCTTCTGGAGCGAGATCGGCCTCCCGACCGTGTCCGTGGTGGAGAGCATGCGCAACCTCGTCGGCCAGGGAAATCCCGGCTGGCCCATCGGGGACGCCTGGTACCTGCACGACTGGTCGGAGAACAGCAACCAGCAGCCCAACGGCTACAAGGGCGCGATCGACGCCCGGCTCGCGCCGTCGAGCAGCCTGGAGGAGTTCTGCCGCAAGGCGCAGTTCGTGAACTACGAAAACATGCGCGCGATCTTCGAGGCCTGGAACACCAGGCTGTGGAACGACGCCACCGGCGTGCTGCTGTGGATGTCGCACCCCGCGTGGCACAGCACGGTGTGGCAGACCTACGACTACGACCTCGAGGTCAACGGCAGCTACTACGGCTCACGCAAGGGCTGCGAGCAACGGCACGTGCAGGCCAACCCGACCACCTGGCAGGTCACCGCCGTCAACCACACCGCCTCGGCGCTGACCGGGGTGACGGTCAAAGCGCAGTTGCACGGGCTGGACGGCAAGCCGATCGGCCAGGCCCAGCAGCAGAAGCTCGACGTCGGCGCGTTCTCGGCCCCCACCCTGTTCACCGTGCCGTTCGACGACGCGCTGCCTGCGTTCCACCTGATGCGCCTCACGCTGACGGACGCCCAGGGCAAGCAGATCTCCGAGAACACCTACTGGCGGTACCGCACGGAAGCGTCGATGCACGCGCTCAACCAGCTGGCGTACACCCAGTTGGCTACAACTCTGGTCTCCACGAAGGACGGTTACACCGCGACCATCCGCAACACCGGCAAGACGGTGGCCGCGATGGTCCGGCTGTCGCTGCGGGAGCGCAACGGGACCGACCGCGTGCTGCCGACCCTGTACAGCGACAACTACTTCTGGTTGCTGCCAGGGGAAACCAGGACGGTGACGATCAACCCGCAGCGCTCGGTCCGCACCCCGCGGCTGCTCGCGGAGGCGTACAACTCGGCGCCGAAACTGACCTGAGGAACGACAAAAGCGAGGAGATCTCTCTCCCCGCCATGTTCAACTTATAGCGCACCGGGGGTCTTGTGGCAAGACCCCCGTTGTGCCGCACACTCTGCGGCCATGGGGACCTATGTACTGGATCTGCACGACACCGACCAGACTCAGATCGCGACCGCCGGAGGCAAAGGAGCGAACCTCGGCGAACTGACGCGGGTCGACGGCATCAGCGTGCCTGCCGGGTCTGTGGTGACGACCGAGGCGTTCTCGCACGTCGTGCAAGACGCGTTTGACGAGCAGCTGACCCCGGCCGAGATGCGGAAGATCATCGAAGGAATCGCCATTCCGGACGACCTGGCCGCGGAGATCACCTCGGCGCTCGGTGAGGGCCTGTACGCGGTCCGGTCGAGTGCCACCGCCGAGGACCTGCCCGGTGCGTCGTTCGCCGGTCAACAGGACTCGTACCTCAACGTCAAGGCCGCTGACGTGTTGCGGCACGTCAGCCTGTGCTGGGCCTCGCTGTTCACCGACCGCGCTGTCGCCTACCGGCTGCGCAACGGGTTCGACCGGCTGAAGGTCACCATGGCCGTCGTGGTGCAGGAGATGGTCGCCCCGCACGCCGCCGGTGTTCTCTTCACCGCCGATCCCCTCACGTCCAACCGGAAAATCACCCGTGTGGAGGCGGTTCCCGGGCTCGGCGAGGCGTTCGTGTCCGGCCTGGTGAACGCCGACAGCTACCAGGTGCGCGACGGGGAGATCATCGACAGGACGGTCACCGCCGAGGTGATGACCGACGCGCAGGTCCTGGAGCTCGCGGAGCTCGGCCGGCGGATCGAGGAGCACTTCGGGCGTCCGCAGGACATCGAGTGGTGCCTGGCCGACGACGGCTTCCAGATCGTCCAGAGCAGGCCGATCACGACGCTGTTCCCCGTCCCGGAGGTCGACGACGGGGACAACCACGTCTACGTGTCCGTCGGCCATCAGCAGATGATGACCGACGCGATGACGCCGCTCGGTCTGTCCGTGTGGCAGCTGACGACCATGCGGCCCATGGCCGAGGCCGGCGGGCGGCTGTTCGTGGACGTCACGCCGATCCTCGCCGCGCCGGTGAGCCGCGCCGGGTTCCTGGAGGTGTCCGGGAAGTCCGATCCGCTGGTCCGCGACGCGCTGGAGACCGTCCTCGCCCGCGACGGCTTCGTCCCGTTGCTGCCGGCCGACAGTCCCGGCCTGCCGATTCCGGGCGTCGCGCCGTCCACCATCGACACCGATCCTGCCATCGTCACCGGGCTGATCTCGCGCAGCGAGGAGTCCATCGCGGCGGTGAAGCTCGCCGTCGCCGAGAAGTCGGGGCCCGAGCTGCTCGACTTCATCCTGGAGGACTTCCAGGAGCTCCGGCGGATCCTGTTCGACCCCCTGAGCCACCAGGCGATCATGGCCGGGATGCAGACGACGTGGTGGCTCAACGACCACCTGCAGGAGTGGCTGGGCGAGAAGAACGCGGCCGACGTGCTCACGCAGTCCGTCCCGCACAACGTCACCTCGGAGATGGGGCTGGCGCTGCTCGACGTCGCCGACGCGCTCCGCCCGCATCCCGAAGTCGTCGCGTTCCTGCAGGAGGCCGAGGACGACACCTTCCTCGACCGGCTGCCGGAGGTCGCGGGCGGAGGGCAGGCACGCGACGCCATCGTGGCCTACCTCGACAGGTACGGGATGCGCTGCGTCGGCGAGATCGACATCACGAGGCCGCGGTGGAGCGAGCACCCCGGCACGCTCCTGCCGATGCTGCTCACCAACATCAGGAACTTCGAGCCGGGTGCCGGTGCGCGGCGTTTCGAGCAGGGCCGGCAGGAGGCGGCGGCCAAGGAGCAGGAGGTGCTGGAGCGTCTGCGGGCGTTGCCGGACGGCGAGCAGAAGGCCGAAGAGACGAAACGGATGATCGACCGCGTCCGGACGTACACCGGCTACCGCGAGTACCCGAAGTACGGCATGGTCAGCCGCTACTTCGTCTACAAGCAGGCATTGCTGCGCGAGGCCGAACGCCTGGTGCGGGCCGGTGTGCTCGGCGAGAAGGAGGACATCTACTTCCTGAGGTTCCAGGAGCTCCAGGAAGTCGTGCGCACCCAGGTCGCCGACCCGGACCTCATCGCTCGCCGCAAGGACGCGTTCAGGTCGTACCAGGCGCTCACGCCGCCGCGGGTGCTCACGTCGGACGGCGAGACCATCTCGGGCTCGTACCGGCGCGACGACCTGCCGGCCGGTGCGATCGTCGGGCTGCCGGTGTCCGCGGGGACGATCGAAGGCCGGGCCAGGGTCGTTCTCGACGTGGCGGACGCCGACCTGGAACCGGGCGACATCCTGGTCACGGCCTTCACGGACCCCAGCTGGTCACCGCTGTTCGTGGCGATCGCGGGCCTGGTGACCGAGGTCGGCGGCGTGATGACGCACGGTGCGGTGATCGCTCGCGAGTACGGGCTGCCCGCCGTCGTCGGCGTCGAGAACGCCACGCGGCTCATCCAGGACGGGCAGCGGATCCGCGTGCACGGGACCGACGGCTACATCGAGATCATCAGCTGATCGAGGCGGGTGCCCGGAGCTCGCGGATCAGCTCGCGGACGGCCAGGGAGTGCCTGGCCGCCGCCGTGGTCACGTGGACCAGCCTGCGCGTCGGACGGTCCGGGCCGAGGTCCACGATCTCCACGCCCGGCGGAGGGGTGAGCAACGTCAGCTTCGGCAGGATCGCGATGCCGATGCCCTGCGCCACCATCGACAGCACCACGCTGTCGTCGGCCACGTCGAGCCTGCGCGGCGGCAGCCAGTCCTGGGTCGCCCACCAGTGCCGCGTGTAGGAGGAGCAGTTCTCGGGCCAGTCGAGCAACGGCAGGGTGCGCGGGTTCGCGTGCCCTGCCGGGTGCACCAGCAGGTACGGCTCGGTGAACAGCTCGCCGTGCCGCAGGCCCGGCAGTTCCGCGTTGTCGTCGAGGGTCGCGATGGCGAGGTCGGCGCGGCCGTCCGCCACCTCGCCCGCCGTCCCGCGGCCCAGCTCCGGCACGACCAGGACCTGCGGCCTCAGACCGGGGAACCGGGTGGTGAGCCGGTCGAGCACGGGTGGCAGCAGGTGTGCGGCGGCGGTGCGGAACGCGGCGATGCGGACCGGGCCGGTGATCGACCCTGCCGCCGCGCCGCGGGCCTCGCTGCGCAGGAGCTCGAGCTGGCGCAGGATCTGCCGGGCGTGCACGAGTGCCCGTTCGCCCGCGGGAGTCGGGCGCGCGCCTTTGCGGCCGCGTTCGAACAGCACGGCTCCCACGCGGCGTTCGCTCTCCCGGACGGCGTGCGACACCGCGGACTGCGAGAGGCCCACCTCGCGGCCGGCGGCGGTGAAGCTGCCGGTGCTTTCGACGGCGATCAGCAGGCGCAGCTCGGCCGGGCTCAGGTCCACGTCTCCACTATCCATGAACGCGGTTCATGGAACGCGGGGATCAATCAATTTCGCGATCTGCCGCACCAGACTGGGTGCTCCCTACGTTTCTCGCCATGAGCTCATTCCTCGCCGTCCGCCAGGTGCGCCGTCCTGAGGCCACGCCCAACGCGGACGACTTCACCGTCGTCACCGAGCAGCTACCGGTCCTCGGCGACGGGCAGGTGCTGGTCGAGAACGTCTACCTGTCGGTCGACCCGTACATGCGGCAGCTGATGGACACCGGCGAGGCGGGGCTCGAGGGCCGGGCGATCGGGAAGGTCGCCGAGTCGCGTTCGGCGGAGTTCCCGGTCGGCACCACCGTGTTCCACCGCAACGGATGGAGCACGCACGCCGTCGTAGGCGCTGCGGACCTCCGTCGCGTCGACCAGGCCGACGGGGTGCCGTTGAGCGCGTATCTCGGCGTGCTGGGCGGGACGGGCCTGACGGCGTTCGTCGGACTGACCCGCGTAGCCCGCCTGCAGCCGGGCGAGGACCTGTTCGTGTCCGCTGCCGCCGGTGGGGTCGGCAGCGCGGCAGGGCAGATCGCCCGGCTGCTGGGGGCGCGGCGGATCATCGGCAGCGCCGGGTCCGCGGCGAAGGTCGCGCACCTGCACGCGCTCGGGTTCGACGCGGCGTTCAACTACCGCGAGGGCCCGGTCGGCGCGCAGCTCGCCGCGGCCGCTCCCGACGGGATCGACGTCTACCTCGACAACGTCGGTGGCGACCACCTCGCGGCGGCCATCTCGTCGTTGCGCCCGCACGGCCGGGTCGCGTGGTCCGGCGCGATCGCCCAGTACAGCTCCGCTCCCCCGGCCGCGCCGCACAACCTGGCCGAGGTGATGTTCAAGACCCTGCGCGTCGAGGGCTTCCTGGTCCGCGAGCACCTGGACGCGCGTGAACCGTTCGAACGCTTCCTCGTGCCTCACATCCAGAACGGCTCGGTGATCGTCGACGAGACCGTTGTGGACGGTTTCGGCAACGTCGTCGAGGCGTTTCTCGGTGTGCTGCGCGGGGACAACACCGGAAAGATGCTCGTCCGGCTCTAGTGCCGTGACCCGCCAACCTTCGCCGTGTCTTCGGCGCTCAGCGGGGCGCCTCGCGGCACCGGCCCCACGCCCACAGCCAACCAGGATGAGGACGCGGGGCCGGCGCCACGATGCACCCGTCTGACCACCGAACACGGGGCAAAGGTCGACGGCCACAGCACTAGTGGTCACGCCCGTTAGTTCGTCGGGGGTTGCAGCCACGCGGTGTAGTCGTTGAGGTAGAGCCCGCAGGCGCAGTCGAGTGCTTCCTGCG